>JAICQL010000300.1 GCA_025937895.1 Polyangiaceae bacterium
ACGTCGGTGACCCCGGTTCGGGGAGCCGGTGCTTCAGCCGCCCGCGCGCGGCCCGCCAGCGTTGGTGGGCTCGGGTGCGCCGCGTACGTCCGCATCGAGGAAGTAGGCGGGACGAATTACACCCACCGAAAACTGCCCGCCGACCGCGCCCATCTCGGCCCTGCCGATGATTCGTTCCTGACCGGTGGACAAGGTTTGATAGGCCGTCAGCTGCACGC
The DNA here is from genome assembly GCA_025937895.1 of Polyangiaceae bacterium. Classification (GTDB taxonomy): domain Bacteria; phylum Myxococcota_A; class Polyangia; order Polyangiales; family Polyangiaceae; genus SZUA-265. The sequence continues at coordinate 219 of JAICQL010000300.1, forward strand.
TGCCCGTGGGCACGTTGAGATACCCGACCTGGCCCGAGACGTCCGTCACCAGGGGGGTATCCGGCTGGAAGGTGACCGGAATGAATGATGCGGGCAACTGAAAGGGCAGCAAGCCCGTCGGGGTCACGCCGCCCTGCTTGATCTCGATGCGGGCGTTCGGGACCACATCGCCGTTGCAGTCGTAAACGCCGAAGGCCAACGCCGCGAGGCTCAACGTCTGTTCGGGCGTGCCAGTGAGCGGGAACGACTCGCGCACCGTGGTCTCGGCCAGGCCTCGCTGCAGCATGAGGATGGGAGCGCCACGCATGATGCCATCGGGCTGCCGCGCAGGATCCACCAGGGCCGCACCACCCATGTGGTACCGCGTCGTGATGTATTGCTCGTTCTCGGGGCGACCATCGCGGCGCACATCAAACTTGATGACCCCGCGGAAGCCCTCCGGCAGAGGGAGACCCGCTGCGCCTGGCGGCAGGGCCTGAGCCCCCAGCGCGGTCAGCGCTTCAATTGGTGTGGTGTTGAGCGGCTGCGAGCATGCCGGATCAATGCCACCGCAGAGGGTTGCGACCAGACCGTTGCCGGCGAGTGGCGCGCTCGTGTTCCAGTCCACTGCGGGCAGCACGAAGCCCACGAACTGGTTCTGGCGAACGTCCGGCAAGTCCCCCGGCGCCGTGTCCAGGCACCACCACTGCGGATCGGCTGCCTCCGCGGTGGCGCAGGGCCCAACACCCGGGTTGACGTCACAGTAGTCTTCGTCGCCCGGAGCGATCTCGGAACAGCCCAAGGCGACCACGCCGATTGCCGCGAGGAGCGGCAAGTGTTTCGGAGCAGCCTTCGTCATGACTGGACGCCGAAGGGAGTTAGTTCGCATCTCATATCCCGCCATACAACACGCTCGCCAAGTTTCAGATCTCGATCAATCGATCGGTGCCGGACCCGGATCAGCCGTGAGCGGAGCGCCCGAGCCATGACCTTTTTCGCACGAGCAGCCACTGGCTCCAAGCATCACGGGTCCGACGGCCCCAAGTTCACCGCAGCTCACGATAAGCCAGCATACCTAAGACCACAGCGCCTAGCCGCTGGCAAGCAAAAAGCCCGGTAGGGCCTCGGTGTTCCAGTCTGTGCTGTGCCGGTAGGGACCCTGTCCCTGGACTGCTCGATACCCTTCGAAGCGCCATGCCGTGCTGGCGCTTCGCTGTGTCGTAAGCGCCGTGCGCCGTGCCGATAAAGCGCGGTGCGCCGTGCCGGTAAAGCGCGGTGCGCCGTGCCGGTAAAGCGCGATGCGGCGTGCCGGTAAAGCGCGATGCGGCGTGCCGGCAAAGCGCGATGCGGCGTGCCGGTAAAGCGCGATGCGCCGTGCCGGTAAAGCGGCTGCCGCGCTTGGCGCGCGCTGCAGCTAGCTCTTGCCCGCGCTTCGCTGATGTCGTGCCGTGGCTGATTGCCCGTGCACTTGCTGACCGCCGGCGCTCTCTGGTGGCAGCGCTTCCGCTCGTGGCGCTGGTGCTGGACGCATCGCGCGGCCACCACCGGCAAGAGCATGCCGCGACACGGCACAGAGCGGCAAGTCGCAGCTCGCGGCATGGCCATGATCCAATGGTTCGCAGCTTGCGCACCGGAGCAGCACGCCGCAGAAGCCGGGACGGCTCGCCGGCATCCGCATCTGGATCGGCCCGCTCCGGGCGGCTTCGCCCGAATAGCCTGGTGGCGAGTGCCGGGCTGCACCCGACCGGCGGCGACTATACATCTGCTCCGGAGCGACGCGAAGCGAGGAGGGTACGCGTGGACCCTCGATCAGTGCTGCTAGATTCCAGTAAGGGCTCGAGCGGTCGCCCGTCTGGCCAGAGGCTAAACCCGCTGCGCTGTGCAGGTTGCAACGCGGTGTGTGTAACACCCTTACTCCGGGCTCTCTTTCGCGGTGAGTGTCCTCCTCGCGTGCTCGCGCGCAGCTCGATGACATGGCCACGTCGCTCGCTGACGAGGCGTGAGCTCACTGCACGGTGCGCAACTCGCAGCGCTCGCTGGCTCGAGCGAGTCCGCGCGCAACGCGCCGTTGCGGAGGCACGCCTCAGTGCGCTGCTTGCAGGGCCGCGTTGAGTAGAAAGTTCCAAGTTCACCGGCGGCGAGCTGCGTGAGTCGTGGGCGTCCGCTCGCTGGCGCAGAGCTCCGCTCCGCACGACCCCAGTTCCCAGCTGATACGCCAAGCCGGCGGCGAACGTCGACGAGCACATCATGGCTGCCAGGAAGAGGGCTGCTCGGGAGCGTGATCGAGCATTGCTCGACAAGACTTCGAGCGTGCTCGAAGAGTGCTCGGCTGGATCGCAGCAAGACATCCTCACGAGACAATCTCAGCCGACATAGATCGAGCGGCTCCTCCGCGGTCGCGTGCAAGGCGGGGCCCGGCGCTCGGAGCATGGCTGACGAGGCTCGCGTCTCTCGTCGAAGCTGCGGTCAGATTCTGCGGCGCTAGGAAATCAAAAGGTCTCCGGCTATGGTGCTAGATCGAGCTGGGAGTCATCGGATCATGTGGATGGATGTTTGGAGCCCGAGAACGCTCGAGGCAGGCACGGCGCGCCGACGCGGCGTAGAGTTGCAGCGATGGTACAGAGTGGCCCGCCAGCTCGCTGGGCTGGCCTTCGTGCTCGCTGCTGGCGTGGCCTGCGGCGATGAAGAGCCGTTCCATGGCGTCACCTATGACGAGGACATTCGCCCGATCTTCAATCGCCGCTGCACCACTTGCCATCGCCCGGGTGGCCCGAGCGGCGTCGACATCCGCAACCCGTTCTCCACGGAGGATCCGCCCAACGTCGGCCTGGCCAGAGCCAGGACGCAGTGGAAGGTGCGCAATCCATCGCTCGATATCCCCGAGTTTGACGTGAAGCAGGGCGAGCCGGAGAACAGCTTCCTCATCCACAAGATCTCCGATCCGAGCCTTGGCTTGTTGCCGGAGGATCCCGATGGCGTGGAGGGGCCCGAGGTACCGCCCGCCGGCTCGCCCATGCCGCTGCAGGTGCCGCCACTCAACGAGCTGGAGGTGCAGTTGCTGGAGGACTGGGTGTTCGCGGGCGCGCCAAACGGCGAGTTCATGGACCGCGGTGATCGCCTGGAGCCGCAACAGCGCCTGCCCCAGTTGCGCAGCTTTGCCGCCGACGTGCGTCCGCTCTTCGGTGTGGAAGAGGGGCTCAATCAAGTCAATGGCGTGTGCCGCCCGGGGCAAGACGGCATCTGCGCCCGCTGTGTCTATTGCCACTATGAGGGCACGCCCAACCCGCCGAACCTGAGCGATCCGTTCGGTCCCGATGGCGTGGTCGGCATCACCTCGGTATTGCGCCCCGACATGAAGCGCGTCGAGCCAGGTGATCCCGAGGCGAGCCTGTTGATCCACAAGATCAGGAGCTCGGTCGAGCAAGAGTACGGCGCGCGCATGCCGTACTCCTTTCCGCGGCTCAGCGAGGATCAGGTGGCGCTGGTCAGCCAGTGGATCGAGGATGGCGCACGGCGCTGAGCGCCGCCGCCGCGGGCTGGACGCAACCGGAGCCTCGTGACAGATTGGCCGCCGATGGATGAGCGGTGGCCGCGTCAGGCGTGCGTCGTGCGCCACGTCGCGTTTGAAGATCTGGGCAGCTTTGGGCCCTTGCTCGAGGGCGCTGGCTTCGACGTCAGCGTGATGGATGCCGGGGTGGATGAGCTGGCAGAGCCGGTGGTGCGCTCCGATCTCGTGGTGATCCTGGGCGGGCCGATCGGAGTGTACGAGGAGGAGCGCTATCCGTTCCTGAGCGACGAGCGGCGCGCGCTGTCGCAGCGCCTGCGCGAGGGCCGCCCCACGCTGGGGATCTGCCTCGGTGCGCAGCTCATGGCAGCGGCCCTGGGCGCCCGCGTTTACCCCGGCGGTCACAAGGAGATCGGCTGGGGGCCGCTGCAGCTCACGGCCGTGGGTGAGTCCTCTTGTCTGGCGAAGCTGGCGGGGCAACCCGTGCTGCACTGGCACGGTGACACCTTCGACTTGCCCGACGGGGCGGAGCGTCTGGCGAGCACCGCGCTGTACGAAAATCAGGCGTTTGCGCTCGGGCAGAACGTGCTGGCCTTGCAGTTTCACCCGGAGCTGGAGGCGCGCCGCTTCGAGCAGTGGCTGGTGGGGCACGCGGTCGAGCTCGCTGCGGCGGGCATCGACATCGCCCAGTTGCGCGCCGTGGTGAGGCAGGGGGGCGCAGCGCTGAGAGCGGCTGCGGCCAGCATGCTTGGGCACTGGCTGGAGCGGCTGCGCTGGTGAATTCTGCGCGCGTGGCGCCTCAGAACGATGCTGTCAGAATGATGCTGTCAGAATGATGCTGTCAGAATGATGCTGTCAGAACGAATACAGCAGCTGCAGGAACGCGGTGTCGTTGTCCGCGAAGTACCAGCCGAGTGACGCGGTGGCGCCGCTCACCAGCAGGGCGCCGAGGCGGACGGAGACGGACTCGTTCGGCTTGAAGCGCAGCGCTGGCTGCAGCACGTACGTCTCCGGGTTCAACCCGACGAGCCCGCGCAGATCCAGCCCCCATGCTTCGCCCAGGGACCACTTGATGGTGCCCGCGAGCGCGGTGGTGGTCCGCTCGTAGCCCAGCAGCAGGGGCACCCTTTGGGTCAGCAGGCGGCTCGCCAGCACCTCCAACAGCACCACATCGTTCAGGCTGCCCGTCTGATACTCCAGCCCCAGCACGCCCAGCACCGCCGGGGTGGAGAAGCTGACGAGGTCCGGCGTGTAGAACACGCGTCGCGTCTCATAAGCGGCATCCACGCGCAGGACGAGCGGGCCGAGCACGGTGGCAGCGTCCAGACCGACGTGGTGCCGGCGCAAGAAGCGGGAGGAGAAGGGCTCTATCCCTTGATCGATCAGATCGAGCGCCGGCGAGAGCGCGGGCTCCACCCCGGCGAACTCACTGCCGCCCTCGGAGATGGAGGGCAGCTGGGCACCCTGCAGCCAGCTGCCAAACGCCGGAGCGATGCGCACGAAGGGCGTGGGATCATAGCCGTAGTGGTAATACAGGCTGAAATCAGCGCCGGGCAGCGAGGCGCTGAGGCGCGCGCCGGCCGACGCCCCCTTGCCGTTGGCCTCGGGTAGCTCCGTGGCGCGCAGCACGTCCCGGAGTTCGGGCTCCACCGTGGGATCGACCGCCAGCGAGGTCGTGCCCAGGAAGCGCTGCAGCTGCTCGGGTGCGCGCCGCTGCACTGCCGACCACGTGGTGCCGTACACGTCGTAGCGATCGGGGGTGAACAGCGGCGTCACCACGGCCTCGAACGTCAGCGCTCCGAACGAGAAGCTGGAGCGCACGGCCATCGTGGGCAGGTGGCGCAGCTCCGCCTCCGAGAGGAACGGGTCTCGCAGATCGCGAGCGTTGAGCACGTCGTTGGGGCTCTGAAAATCCGAGCGGCCCCAGGCGATCCGCTGCTGGCCAATGCGCAGGTCCGCGGCGGGCCAGTAGAAGCCGAGGTACGCCTCGCGCAGCTCGGAGTCGAGCTGGCCTCGGGTCAGATCTACCGTGCCGATACTGTACTGCGGCGCGCTCTTGGCGACGTGCAGGCCGTAGCCGAGCACCCCGGAGACCGTGGCCTCGAACTCGCGATCTTCCACGTAGCTGGCCTTGAGCCACAGCTGCGAGCGGCTGAGGAACACGTCGCGCCAGAGCAGCGGCGAGCTGCCGGTACTGCTCTCGCGCTGCAGCTGGCCGTACACCAGCTCCATGCTCTGGCGCACAAAGCCAGAGAGCCGCACCCGGCTCTCCGGGGGCGGCGGCTCCTCCGCCTCGGACACGGCGACATCCTCGGCCGATTCTGGCTCGGGATCGCCGATGGTCTCCGTGATGTCGCCCCCATCGTCCGCGAGCTCCGTCGCCTGGCCCGGTGCGTCCGCGGGATCCTCGGCTGACCACACCTCCTCCTGCGCGCCAGCAGCGCCGGCGAGGGCCACGCTCGCGAGCCCCGCCTGAAGCGCGAAGAAGCCCAGTCTCTTGCCGCTGACCCAGTGCAACATGCTGACTCCCGTTTCAGTCGACAGGTGGGGGGACTGAGCTCAAGGCTTCTCTAGGGCGCGGACGCTGAATTCCTCGTCGGGGATATCGGTATTGGTCACGATGCGCCGCAAGGTCAGCAGCGTCGTGTGTTGATGCCTGTGATTGGTCATCAGCGACTTGGACACGAACCAGGTGCCGCTGACCCGGCGAACCTCCTTGGCCTCGAAGGTCTTCAAGAGCATCTTCGCCTTGTCATACATCTTGGTCTTCAAGGGAAGAAAGTTGTCGGCGCGCACCCAGAGCTCGAGGCGCGAGTACTGCGTGTCCGAGCGATGGGGAACGACCTCCACCACGTAGCAGTCGGAGCTACCGATCTTCTCGATATCGAGCAGCCTGGACTCGCCGTCCCGCAGATCTCGGCGGTCGAGATCGGCGAAGGAGAAGTCGGTGCCCATGAAGGCGTTGGAGCGGGAGTTGCCGGAAATGCGCCGCGAGCGCTTGAGCGCGGGCAGGTACAGGTACCTGTCGTCGTCGCCGTCACGCCGCTGAATCTGGAGAAAACCCGCTCCCGCCAGGTCCGGTGGGGAGGAGAACCGCACCAGGCTCTTCGACAGGGGTGGATCGTGCTGCCGGGAGGCGGCCACGAACGACAGCTCGCGCTCGGAGCCGCGCTTGTCCCGGAGCACGGCGGTGGCCGTGATTTCCCCACCGTTGAGGCCCCAGGGATCGGACTCCAGCACTCTCGCCACGATCTCGGGAGCCGTGAGCTGGGCCCTGGGTTTTTCCGCGCGGGCGCTGCTCGAGGCGAGCAGCAAGGACCCGACCAGACAGGTGAGAAGGAACCAGAAGCGCTTCATTCGACCGCCTTTGTGCTGCCAGGCGCCAGGGATGCAAGCCCCGGTACGCCCTCCTGAGCGGCCGCCTTCCGTCCGAACGAGCCCCAGTTGAGGAAAACCTGCAGGAAGCTGGTGGTCAGCGCCGCATCCGCGGCGAAGCCCGCCATCAGGGTCACCAGGCAGAGCACGCCCAGCATCTGCAGACCCGGGAAGCGGGACAAGGTCATGGCCAGCAGGCCCAGAGACAGGATGATGGCCGTGTAGAGCGAGGGCGGGCCCACGGCGGCGAGCGCGCGCCCCACGTTGACGTCGGGCTCGCGCACCCCCGCCCGGATCTGCTGCACGACCCGCGCCACGATATGGATCGTGGTATTGAAGAGGCCACCGACCGAAATACACAGCACCAGCGAGTTGTCGACCCGGAAGTGCCAGCCCATGGCCCTCATCAACAGCAGGCAGACGCAGATCGGTACCAGGTTGGGCACGATGCTGATGAGCGCCAGGCGCAGCGAACGGAAGATCGTCAGCTGCACCAGGACGATGATGGCAAACGCGATGACGAAGCCCCAGATGGTCTCCTCCACCACCTCGTCGGTCGCGTAAGCGGCGAGCACGTTGAAGCCGGTGATGCCGACCTGCACGCCCAGCGGCGTCAGCAGTTCCTCTGCCTTCGCCTGCAGCTGGTCTTTGACCTGCAGGAAGACCTTGCTGCCATGGTCGGACACGAGCACGCGGATGTGAGTGTGGGAGAAATCGTTGCTGGCGAAGTCCGAGAGGTCCCCTGGATCGATCAGCGCCAGGTACTGGCTGATCAGCGCCTCCGAGTCGGGTACGCGCTGCTCCGCAGGGTCACCGCCCATGAAGGCACGGTTGGTGTCGCCGACGATGTCGGCGAGCGAGAGCGACGAGGTGACGATACGCTGCTGCTCCGCGAAGTGATCGAGGGACTCGATGGCTTGCAGCACCTTCGGGCTCTTCATCACGTCGGGCTCGCCCTCCAGGTAAATGGCGATGCGCGACACCCCGCTGAGCCGATCCTCCAGCAGCCGCACGCCGTCTTGCACCACGCCCTTGGGCAAGAAGCCGACGTATTCGTTGGCGATGTGCATGCCGCGCGCCGCGCCGGCGCCGGCGATCATCAGGCTCAGCGCCACCCCGACCAGCAGCTCTGGCCGGCCGCGGATGTGCTGCCAGAGCCAGGCCATGAAATTCTCGGTCGCGACGGCGACCGCGGGCTTCTCCGAATAGAAGCGATCGGCG
>JAICQL010000148.1 GCA_025937895.1 Polyangiaceae bacterium
ATGGCGGTGGCGGCGGAGCTCGCCAGCTGAAAGTGCTCGTCCAGGATCAGCAGCTGGCGTTCGGCCATGGCATCGCTGAGCGCGCTGAGGACGCGCGCGACGCTCGCCGGTCGCGCTCCGAGCACCAGCACGTTACCTCGCACGGTCATGCAGTGGGTCAGGAAGGTGGCGATGGCACGCGAGATCGTGCCCTCCCGCACCAGCTCGTCCAGCGTGCATTCCACGTTGGTGCGGCGGCGCACCGTCAGCACGATGCCGTCCGGGGCCGCACGCTGGCGCACGGCCTTCCAGAACACCCCGCCTTGCAGGCGGCCGCTCATGAAGGTCTCACGGCCGTCGTGGGAGGCCTCGCTCATGCGGCACAGGCGGGCCAGCACCCGCTCCAGGCTGTCTGCCGAGGAAAACGGCAGTGCCGTGTAACTGAGCCGGTTGCCCTGCACGATGCTGACGCTCTTCGTGCCGTTCGCGGTGAGCTGGGTGGCGTGAGGATTACGGATGAGCGCCTCCAGCGGCCCCAGCCCGACCAGCTCTGCGCGCGCCGCCACCAGCAGCTGCTCGTCGCTGAGCTGCGAGCTGAGCGCGCGCTCCTCTCGCATCCGACCCAGCTCCTCCAGCAGCACGCGCTCGATTTTGCGCGCCACGTTGTCGGCGATGTCGCGCTCCAGGGTGCGGCGCTCGACCTTCTCCGTGACGCGATCGACGAGCAGGCGCACCGCGTCCACTGGCGATACTTCTCTGGGCGCGCTGGACTCGGTCTTCGAGACCCGCGGCACATCGCTCTCCGAGCCCTCCGCTCGCTTTGGCGAGCGAGAAATCGGCGCCGGCAGGCGCGGCGCAGGCGGAAGCTGCGGCGATTTCAGCTCGTCCGGTGAGGGCCCCTGCCAGCTCGTATGCTCGACAGTCTCGCCCTCGGAGCGATTGGAAGCGCCCTCCTCGCTGTTGGTCTGGACGCCTCCAGCCTCCTCGATGCGCAGCACGAAATCGCCGATGTAGATGCGATCTCCCTCGCGCACGATGGTGGCTTGCACGATGCGCTGTCGGTTGACGTAGGTGCCGTTGGTGCTGTTCTGATCGACGACGACGAAGCGCCCGTCCTTCTGGGTCAGGCGAGCGTGGCGCTTGGAGACGTTACCCTTGGAGAGCACGAGGTCGTTGCCGCGCACTCGGCCAACGCTCACCTCTGTCTGCTCAAAGACTTCGCGCCTTTCGGCACCACCCTTCTCGCTGATTACGACTGCAAACACGGGTCTCCCGACGCTGCGATGGTCAAACGACGTTGGAGCGAAGCTTTGAAACGTGCCGGCATCGCCTGGCAAGGGCCCAACACGACCGACCTACCGATCCGCCCAGCCTGGCGTTCAGCCTAGTGTCTAGAACAGCGAACTCCAGACTAAATCTAGCGCGCCGCCAGTCTCGTGCGGCTGGCTCGATGGCGCACGCGGAAGCGCGGGCAGCGGCTCCCGAGCGCACGTCGCCGCACCTCGACCGCAATCCCGCGTGGGCGCGGCCATGCTTCTTTAAGAGCAACGATGTCATGATTTTATTTCCCGTCGCTCCTCGTCGTCGGCGGCAGTTCCGTCTCCCCCACATCGGGCACGGTGGCTTCTCAGGGCTTCTAACGGCCGCACGCGGCCCCCAATTTTGCCCCTTGGTGGCTGCCATCGATAGCTCGACCGTCCAGGGGCTTGGCGCGGCACGGAACCGGACGGGAACCCTCGTGCCGCTCCCGCGGGCACGGCCAGCGCCCAGCCATGCCCGGCTTCGCCTTGGATGTCCCCCATTTGCTCTAGCCTCGGCTCTGGACCGGCCGGTCACCTAAATGGGATAGGAGGAGATGGTCTGCGGCAGCGGGCGGCCCACGGCAGTCAGAACGCTGGTGATGACGTCGGCGCCGTCGGTCGCGAAGAACAGCGCATCGCCCACCTGCGGCGGCTCCGTCTTCGGCTGCACCTCGCCCGCCGGAGTGATCCGAACACTGCCGCTCAAGGTGCGCTGCAAGGCGACGTGACCCATGCGCCACTGGCCGGTGTCGCGCCGGCGCACTGCGACGCAAACATCGTCGAGGAAGTGATACTCGGTGTTCCGCGTGAAATACACCTTCCGGCGCCGCCGTTCGGGCCCGGTGTATTTGGATCCCTGATCCTTCATGACGAGCTTTCCCTCTGATCCTGGTCGGGCTGTCCCCCGGAATGTTCCCAGGTCTCCTTGCCCGGGGCCAAGTACTCGAACTCAGGGTCGGGCGCCAGTGGCCAGGTGACGCGCGGGCCACTGGTCCACCGCTCGGCGGACAGAGGTGTTTGCCGTGCGATGGGACGCACGGGTGGAACAGCCGGCGGCCACCAGCATCGCCAGCAGTAGAGGCGCGTCATCCGGCGGCTAGCAATGCCATCAGATGGCGCCGGCGTCAGTCAGAGCGCCTGCCGCCGCATCGAGTGATACAGCCGGTGCGATCGCCTCGCGAGCGGCCGCCCGTGAGGACTGTGGAAAACTTGTGCGACCGTTGTTGATGCGGCAAACGTCGCGCGCGAGTGGACGCGAGCGCGCGACCCCGTCACTATGCGGGGACAACGCGCTCGGCCGACCCGGCGAAGCATGTGGCAAGCCCACAGCCGCAGGCTCTGCGCGCGTGGCGAAAGCCGGCTGGCGGTGCATTTGCCGAGCGACGCTCTCAAAACTCCTGGACTCGCCAGCGCTCAACACCTACAGCGACGCGCGCGAATGTCCGTTTGTGCTGGCATGGTGAGTGCGCCCGATTTCGTCGCGGCAATGATCCGTCGAAATGAAGAGCATCCGTCCGCATCGTTGCTGGATCTGTTCGTACACAACTTGGCCGATCACGCTGCGCCCGAGCATGACGCAGCGCTTGGTACTCTCAGCATGTCTGGCAGTCGAGATGAACACAGCGCCGAGCGTCACGAACGACCCACGGTGTCAGCACTCATGCTGACGCGTGACGCGCTGCTCGCGCGCGAGCTTCCTCTAAACACCGGGCGTCACACGTAATGCGACACCATGCGCCCAAACTCGCGACGGAGCGTCGGACGGGGTTGACGCGGTCACACGCGAGAGAGATATTGCCTGCGGGCTTTCGGCGGCGTCCTCAGCGAGTGGCGTGCTAGCATGCGGCATCGACAGGGCAAGGGACGAAGGAAGTCAACTCGTCCCGACAAAGTGATCCATGTCGTGTTCGGCCCCGGCGGCGGTCGTCTGGATCGTCTCGCTGGCGCTGTCAGCGTCGCCAGTGAAGCGAGCGTGCAGACCTCGCGCGAGCCCATCACGGATCTGTTCACGCGCAGTGAGATCGCTCGCCTGTTGCGGCTCACGCCCACACGCTTGCGTACTCTCGATCGCGCTGGCGTCGTCTCTCCCTCCGGTCGGCGCCGCGGGCGGCGCGCCTACACGTTTGCCGACGTGATTCAGCTGCGCACGGCGCAGGGGCTGCTGGAGCGCAACGTGCGCCTGCGTGATGTCACGCGCGCGGTCACGGCCTTGCGCAAGAGCTTGCCCACGGTCACTCGCCCGCTGGCAGAGCTGCGCATCGTCTCCGATGGACGCAGCGTGGTGGTGCACACGCAAGATGGCGCGTTTGAGCCGCTCACCGGGCAGATGGTGCTCGATCTGCAGGTGCGCCGCCTGCGTGAGGATGTGGTGCGCGTGTTGCGCCCGAGCGCAGGGCGCGACCGTGCCCGGGCCGCGTATGAGCTGTACCTGAAGGCAAGCCAGCTCGATGAAGATCCGGCGACCATGGACGCGGCGGAGCAGCTCTACCGCCGCGCGGTGGAGCTCGATCCGTGGCTCACCATCGCCTACACCAACCTGGGCAACATCCGCTTTCGCCGGCATGACGCCGAGGGGGCCGAGGCCCTGTACCGCAAGGCGCTGGAGATCGATCCGCGCCAGCCGGAAGCGCAGTACAACCTGGGCTACCTGACCCTAGAGCGCGGCGAGGCCGAAGAGGCGATTCCGCTGTTTCTTGGCGCTCTGGAGGCAGACCCCAAGTTCGCCGACGCCTACTTCAACCTGGCCATGGCGTTCGAGCAAGCGGGTCAGGCGGACAAGGCTCAGCCCTACTGGCGCAGCTACGTGGAGCTGGAGCCGCACGGTACCTGGTCGGAGATCGCCCGGCGCCACCTCTAGGCGAGCGCGATCTCGCGGTGAGCTCGAGGCGGTGAGCTCGAGGCGGGTGAGCTCGAGGCGGAGCCGAGGGCGGACGGGGCTGCCCTCGGACTCGCCGGGGCGTGCTCAGACCCGCGGGCGGCAAACGCACCCGAGAGGCGTCGCGGGTCTGCTTTTGAGCTAGGCGAACGGGCGCAGTCCGCCTAGATTTCCCCCGGTTTTTCTGCGCCCAGGGCGCACGAGACCGACTCTTTTTTCGGCCATGACCAGTTCCCTACCCCCCAGCGCTTCGCCCGGCGAAATCCCCGTCAGCATTGGTGACGAGCTTCGCAACTCCTACCTCGACTACGCGATGAGCGTGATCATCGGACGCGCCATCCCGGACGTCCGAGATGGGCTCAAGCCAGTCCACCGGCGCATCCTGTTCGCGATGGAGGGGCTGAGCCTGCACGCCAACTCCGCGTACAAGAAATGTGCCGCGGTCGTGGGTGAGGTGCTGGGCAAGTACCACCCGCACGGTGACGCCAGCGTGTACGACGCGCTGGTCCGCATGGCGCAGGACTTCTCGATGCGCCACCCGCTGGTGGACGGCCAGGGCAACTTTGGCTCGGTGGATGGCGATCCTCCAGCGGCCTACCGCTACACGGAGTCGCGGCTGTCGAGCATCGCCTCGGAGCTGCTGGCGGACATCGACAAGGACACGGTCGAGTTCAAGGCCACGTTTGACGAGTCGCGCACCGAGCCGATGGTGCTGCCGGCGCGCTACCCCAACCTGCTGGTCAACGGCTCCGGGGGCATCGCGGTGGGCATGGCCACCAACGTACCGCCGCACAACCTGCGGGAGGTGCTGGATGCCACCGTCTACCTGATCGGACACCCAGAGGCGACGGTGGCCGAGCTGATGCGCTTCATCCCGGGCCCGGATTTCCCCACGGCGGGGCTGATCTACGGCCGTGCCGGCATCCTCCAGGCTTACCAGACGGGCCGCGGCAGCATCGTGATGCGCGCCCGGCACATCGTGGAGGAGGTCAAGGGCGCAGAGCACCGCGAGCAGTTGGTGTTCATCGAGCTGCCGTATCAGGTCAACAAGGCACGGCTGTGCGCGAAGATCGGCCAGCTCATCCGCGACAAGCGGGTGGAGGGCATCAAAGAGGTCCGGGACGAGAGCGATCGTGAAGGCATGCGCCTGGTGGTCGAGCTGAAGAAAGACGTCTTCCCGCAGGTCGTCCTCAATCAGCTGTACACGTTGACCGATCTGCAGGCGACGTTCGGGGTGATCAACCTGTCGCTGGTCAACAGCCGGCCCGAGACGCTGAACCTGGTCGATACCCTGCGCCACTTCGTCGAGCACCGGCGGGAGGTGGTGAGCCGCCGCACTCAGTACGATCTGACCAAGGCCGAGGCGCAGCGCGAGCTGGTCGAGGGCCTCGGCATGGTCACGACCGAGACGGATCTGGTGATCCGCACCATCCGCGAGTCGGATGATCCCGATCAGGCGAGAGAGCGCTTGATGAAGCTGCCCTTGAAGGGGCTCGAGGCCTTCGTGCGGCGCGCCGGGCTGACTCCGGATCCGGAGCGAACCGGCGACTACTTCCTCAGTGAGCGTCAGGCGCGCGCCATCCTGGAGATGCGGCTCTCGCGCTTGACGGGGCTCGAGCAAGAGAAGCTGGCCAAGGAGTACGCCGAGCTGAGCGCCGAGATCGCGCGGCTGTCGGCCATCCTGGCCGATGAGAGCAAGCTGATGGCGCTGATCGTCGAGGAGCTGCAGGCGCTCAAGGAGAAGTACGGCGAAGACCGCCGCACCGAGATCGTGGACAACGAGGCGGAGATTCAGCTCGAAGATCTGATCCAGGAAGAGCAGATGGTGATCACCATCTCGCACGGCGGCTACATCAAGCGCACGCCGCTCTCCACCTATCGGGCACAGAAGCGTGGCGGCAAGGGCAACCGCGGCACGATGGCGCGCGAGGATGATTTCATCACGCAGCTGTTCATCTGCTCCACGCACTCCTTCGTGTTCTTCTTCAGCGATCGCGGCAAGGTGTACGTGAAGAAGGTGTACGAGGTGCCGCTGGCAGCCCGCAGCGGCCAGGGCCGGGCCATCGTCAACTTCGTCGGGATGGAGCCGGACGAGCGTATTGCGGCCATCACCCCGATCGAGGGCTTCAACGAGGGCCTGTTCGTCACCACGCTCACCCGCGGTGGCCAGGTGAAGAAGACCAGCGTCCTCGATTACCAGAACGTGCGCGAGAAGGGCATCATCGGGGTCAAGATCAATGACGACGATCAGCTGCTGGCGGCCGCAGCCACCGACGGCAGCCGCGAGCTCTTGATCGCGACCCGCAAGGGCAAGAGCATCCGCTTTGATGAGCAGGAGGTGCGCCCGATGGGGCGCTCGGCGATGGGCGTGAAGGCCATCGAGCTCGACGAAGACGACGCGGTGGTGGCCATGGCCATCACGGAGCCCGACCGCCAGCAGGTGCTCGCGGTGTGCGAGCGCGGCTACGGCAAGCGTACGCCGCTCGAGGAGTTCCGGCAGCAGAAGCGCGGCGGCAAGGGCATCATTCTGATCGACACCAGCGAGCGCAACGGCCCCGTGGTGGGCCTGGCCCTGGTCAACGACAAGGACGAGGTCATGCTCGTCACCGACCGCGGCCAGATGATCCGCACCCGCGTGGCCGAGATCCGCGAGACAGGGCGCGTCGCCCAGGGCGTGCGCGTGATGAACGTCGAGGCGGACGAGCGGGTGGTGGCGATCGAGCCCGTCGGCGAGAGCGACGAGGATGAGGCGGCCGCGGCCGACGCGGAGTCCCCCGCCGGCTGGGCTGCGCCCGCCGAGGCCTCGAGCGAGGGCGGCGGCTCGGAGGACGAGGGCCCCAGCGAGGATGTGAGCGGCGCTGGCGAGGGCGGTGCTGGCGAGGGCGGCGCTGATGGCGACGGCGGCGCTGATGGTGACGGCGGCTCCGGCGAAGAGCCGAACTGAGGCGCGGGCGGCTCAGCCCAAGCCGGCAGTACGGATCAGCACCTGAACGGCCCCGTAGGGGTCGAGCTCGCCGCGGCTGACCCGCTCCGCCAGTTGCTCGATCTGCTCCTGGTGCCGCTCGAGCAGCAGCTCGCCCAGGCGCTCGCGCAGCAGCGCGATCAGCTCGCGATGCGAGCGAGCGCGGATCCGCGCCTGACCGTGCGCGCTGCCGTTCAGCCAGGTGCGGTGCTGCTGCAGCGCCTCCAGCAGCGGGCCAATGCCTTCATCCCGTTGCGCGATGCACGACAGCACCGGCACCTCCCAGTCCCCCGACTCCGCCGGGGCGCGCGCCTCCTGAGCTGCCCGGTGCGCGGCGTGCCCGGCATGCCCTGCAGGAGCGCCAGCGCTGCTACGGGTCAAGGCCAGCATGCCGCGCAGGTGCTGGGCCGCGCTCTCCGCGCCCGGCAGATCTGCCTTGTTGACGGCAAACACGTCAGCGCACTCGAGCAAGCCCGCCTTTGCCGCCTGCAGGTCGTCACCTGCCCCCGGAGCCTGAACCACCAGGGTGGTGTGGGCCACGTGCATGACCTCCAGCTCGTCTTGCCCCACCCCCACCGTCTCGATCAGCACGACCTCGGCGCCACCCGCCGAGAGCACGCGCGCGACATCTGCGGTGGTGCGCGACAGCCCACCGAGCGCTCCGCGAGTGGCCACCGAGCGAATGAAGACGCCGGGATCTTGCCAGTGCGCCTGCATACGGATGCGGTCACCCAGCAGCGCTCCACCAGTGAAGGGGCTGGATGGGTCCACCGCCACCACGCCCACCCGCGTCCCCGCGCTGCGCAGGTGCTGCACCAGACGGCTCGTCAGCGTGCTCTTGCCCACGCCGGGGCTGCCCGTGACCCCGATCCACCAGCTCGCGAGCGTGTGCGGAAACAGGCTAGCCAGCAGCTCCAGGTGCCCCGGCCAGCTCTCGTCCACCATGCGACAGGCTCGCGCAACGGAGCGCACGTCGCCCGCCAGCACGCCGGAGAGGAGCTGCCGTTCGCTGCCCGTCATCGCCATCCGGTGCACCTGGTCGGCCGCGGGCGGAGCCGCGCCCGACCATCGCCAGAAGAGTGGTCAGGGGGCATTGACGACGAGCGGCGGCGCCGCGGGCAGCAGTTCAGCGGCTCCCCGCCAGGCGCTGCAACAGGCCACGCAGGCCGAGCAGATACGAGTCTTCCCCGAATCCGGCGACCTTGCCGACGCAGGCAGGCGCAGTGCGCGAGCGCCTGCGAAAGGGCTCACGCGCCTCCGGGTTGGAGAGGTGCACCTCGACGCACGGGATGTTCGCCGCCAGCAGCGCGTCGTACAGCGCGTAGGACGTATGCGTATACGCGCCGGGATTGAACACGATGCCGGCAAAGCCCTGCTCCTGAGCAGCGCCGATCCACTCCACCAGCTCGCCCTCGTGGTTGGATTGCCGGCACTCCACCGCCGCGCCGAGCGCCACCGCGTCACCGCGGATGCGCTCATGGATCTGCTCCAGGGTGCGGTGCCCGTACACCTCCGGCTGACGCTTGCCGAGGCGATGCAGGTTGGGTCCGCTCAGCACCAGAATGCGCACGGACGCGGCGCCTCCAGTAGACGTAGCTTCCTTGGATGCCGTCGACACGCCCAGCCCTCAGACTAGCTCGCTGGCGAGCTGAGGCGCGGCCGTTCTCAACAGGAAGCGCCCCTTGCCCACGTTGCCGCCGGGGCCCAGGGTGAGAGCGACGAAGTAGCTCTGGTTCACGATGCGGATCAACGTGATCATCTGATCGCTCTGGAAGGAGATCTCCCGCATTTCCCCCACGTCGAGCATCTCACCGGCGCGCTGGATGGCCTTGACCACCACGCTGGCCTCGGCTCCGACCACCTCGATGTCGCAGGCGCTGCCTTCCTTCGAGTAGGCTTCCACTGCGATACCTTCGAGGTCCATCAGCAGGCCCGCCTCGGCCCCTTCAGTGCTCTCCACGAAGTGCCGAATCGACTCCCTGAACATAGGAACAACTGTACGCCGCTCGCCAGCCGCCGGGAAGCTCAAAACGCTGATCGATGACGGCGGAAGCGCGCGCACCCATGCTGCGCGAGCGTCGGTCGCGCTCTTGGCTCGCGCTCGCGTCAATGCCTGGCCAGCAAGCGCCCGGCCTGGGCCGAGCCTTGACCCTCGAGCGCCCGAACGGCTAGGTTGAGAACCTCACTGGTGTGCGTTTGCCGGCGGGGACGGTCAGCATGGCGCGCGGCGTGCGGTCGTTCTCGAAGTGTGGCTCTCGACAACCCTAACCATCGCCGATCATCCACATGCGAGCCAAAGCGGGGGATCCGCCCCGCACCATGCCTCAAAAGATCCTGGTAGCGCGCACCGATGATGCTCGTCTGGAGGATGACATCGTACGGGTCCGCGTCGATCAGGTCATCCTGGCTCGAGAGCCCAACGACATCCTGAGAGAGGCTGCGGACTGGGGCTTGAAGCAGACCGCGATCGAGACGGCGGTCGCCTATGACACTCGCTGCGTGACCAGCGCCGCCAGGGATGAGCTGGAGAGCAGCACGTCAGAGCAGGTCTCCCCGGCGTTCGCGGACTGCGGCATCATCGTCGCACGCGCCGGGATCGGCTTTCCTGCAGCCGTGCATCTGGAGCGCTTTGTCGCGCCGGCGCGGCTGGCCATCACCGACGATCCGCGGCTGGTCTCGATGGGCGGCGCCGGCATGCTCACCCTGCTCGGCTCGCGCGCCCAGCTCGCGAGCGCGCTGCGCGATGGTACGGTGATGGTGCGCCCGCCGCGCAGCGTGCAAATCCTGCTGTCCGGCAAGCTGCGCCCCTTCGTCTGTGTGCGCGATCTGGCGCTGGAGTTGCTGCGGCGAGGCCTGAAGGAGCTCATCGCGGATATCGACGTGCGTCATGGCGCGCCGGTCGTGCTGGAGTTTGGCGGCCCGAGCGCGCGGCTGATCTCGGTCCCGGATCGCGCGCTCCTGTGCTCGCTGGCGGCGCGGCTGGGCGCCATGGCGGGCGTGTTCGTCAGCGACGAGCGCACCGAGGTGTATCTGCGCGATCAGCGCCGTTCCAAGGCGCACCGCCCGCTGGCTCCGGACGCCGGAGCGCCCTGCGACGAGGTGGTCACCGTCGATCTCTCGGTGATCGATCCGCTGCTGCTCGACGCCCGGGGTGAGGTGCGCCCCGTGCGGGATCTGGAGGGCACGCCGGTGCAGCAGGCCGTGCTCGGTGGTGACCTGGGAGCGCCGCTGCGTGACATGCTCGCGGCCGCGGCGCTGCTGAAGAGCAAGCGCGTGCCTGCAGAGCTCGATCTGCTGGTGGCCTGCTCCTCGCGGCAGACGCTGGAAGTGATGGCGTCAGCTGGCGCGCTGACAGATCTGATCGCCACCGGTGCCCGGCTGATCGAGCCGGATTTTCGCGTGCTCAGCGGGCAGCTGTATCCGCCGTCGAAGGCAGGTCTGTCGCTGCGCACGTTCGATGCAGACTCCAGCGCCGCTGAAGCTGGCGCTTTTGCCGTCGCCTCGGCGGAGACGCTGGCGTACGCGGTGGCGAACGGCCAGCTCGGTGATCCGCGCCTGTTCAAGCGCCCCGTACGCATCACCGTGCCCCGCGCCCTGCCCACGGAGGACGTGCTGGTCGTGCGCAAGCAGCGCAGCAAGGGCAAGAAGGCCGAGCGCGCCGTGAGCGGCAATGGCGCCGCACCCCAGCCGCAGCTGCTGCCCTGGCGCGGTGAGCTGCCGCTGAGCGTGGTCAGCGGGCTGTCGGCTCCCGGCAAGGTCAAGGCCGGCGGCCCTTGTGCGCTGGTCGCTGGCTGCCTGGAGGAGCTGAGCTGGTGTGCCGGGCGAGCCTCGGCGTTTGCGCCGGCGCTGCGGGTGGTCGTGGCGCCGTTCGTCCCTTCGGGTTGGATCACCCTGTTCTCCGCGTGCGGTGTGCTGTCGCTCCAGGCGGAGGAGCAGCAGCTGGCGGCGCTGCGCAAGGCCCAGCGCCTCGTGGTCACCCCACCCGATCACTGGCGAGAGCACGTGCCGGTCACGGTGGACGGGCAGACCCTGGAGCTGCGCTGGGCAGCCACGGCGCGCGAGCGGCAGTGGGCCATCAGCGGCAGCTCGCTCGGGGGCGCATGAGCCCGGTGCTGCGGCGCCCGTTCCATGTGCTGGGGGTGGCGCAGATCGCGGTGGGCGGGCTGGATCGGCGCGCGCTCGAGTCGCTCTGGGGGGACTGCCTCGGGCTGCAAGCGCAGGGGCATTTTCGCAGCGCTGCCGAGAACGTGGACGAGGCCATCTTTTCGGTGGGCAGAGGGCTGGGGCGGGTCGAGGTGGATCTGATGCAGCCGCTCGATCCCAGCGCGCGCCCTGCCGTGCACACGCCTGCCCTGAACCACGTGGGGCTCTGGATCGACGACCTGCGCGCCGCCGTGTGCTGGCTGGTGCTGCGCGGAGTGCGCTTTACCCCCGGTGGCATCCGCTCCGGCGCGGGCGGGCACCAGGTCTGCTTTGTGCATCCCAGGCCGTCGCGCTACTTCCCGCTCTCGGGGCAAGGCGTGTTGCTCGAGCTCATCCAGGCACCGGCCGAGCTGATCGCGGCGTATCACGCCGCGCCGCCTTGATCCGCTCACCGGATGCGCTCAGTGCACCTCGGGCGCGAACAGCCCGGCTGTCAGCTGGTGCACCGCCTCTGCCGCGGGCAGCTCTCCACGAGCAACCAGCTGGCTCAGCTCCGCGAGCCGGCGCGCACGCTCGTCGTGGCTGAGAAATTGTCGCCACAGCTCCGCCTGCAGCCGACGCTGCAGCTCCGCGCGGCGCTGTGCCTGCCGCCGCAGCTCCAGCTGCCCCGAGGCGCAGAGCTCGGCGTAGCGCCGCTCGACCTCGGCCCACAGCCGGTCGACCCCCACGTTGTCGAGCACGCTCACCGTCAGCACGGAGGGCGGCGGTGCTGCGGTGCTGCGGCGCGCCGAGAGCGCGGCGGTGAACTCCACGACCGTGCGCAGCGCCAGCTCCGAGCGGGGGCCGTCCGCCTTGTTCACGGCGATCACGTCACCCCACTCCAGCAGCCCGCGCTTGAGGCCCTGCAGCTCATCACCGGCGCCCGGCTCGAGCAGCAGCAGCAGCAGATCGACCACGCTGGTCACGCCCGCTTCGGACTGACCCACTCCGACCGTCTCCACCAGCAACGGATCGTAACCAGCGGCGTCGCAGAGCAGCAGCACATCCCCTGTCGTCCGCGCGATCCCCCCCGTTTGATCCCCCGAGGGCGAAGGCCGCACGTAGGCGCGTGCCTGGCGGCTGAGCTCGACCATGCGCGTCTTGTCGCCCAGGATGCTGCCGCCGCCGCGCTGACTGCTGGGATCGATGACCAGCACGGCGGGGCGCCTGCCCTGCGCCAGCAGGTGCATGCCGAGCTTGTCGAGCAGCGAGCTCTTGCCCACGCCGGGCGGCCCCGAGATGCCCACGCGCATGACCCGGCGCTGCAGCGGAAAGAGCTCGCCGAGCAGCAGCCGGGCAGCTCCCACGTCCTCTTCCCGGCTGCTCTCCACCAGCGTGATCGCACGCGCCAGCGCGCGGCGATCTCCCGCCACCAGCGCGCGCGCGAGCGGCGAGAGCTCCTCCCTCACCGGACACCAGGCGCCGCGGCGCCGGGCACGCCGTCCACACGCGGCCAGAGCGCCTCGAGCACGCGCTCGATCGCCAGCACGATGGGCGTGCCGGGCCCGAAGATCTGTGTCACCCCGGCGGCGCGGAGCGCGGCGTGATCGGCATCGGGGATCACCCCGCCGCACACGGTCACGATGTCTCCGGCGCCGAGCGCCCGCAAGCGCGTCACCAGCTCCGGTACCAGGGTCAGGTGAGCGCCGGCCTGGGTCGAGATGCCCACCGCGTGCACGTCGTTGTCGACCGCTTGCTGCGCCACCTCCTCGGGAGTCTGAAATAGCGGCCCCACGTCCACGTCGAAGCCGGAGTCGGCGAACGCCGACGCGATCAGGCGCGCGCCGCGGTCGTGCCCGTCCTGGCCCAGCTTGGCCACCAGCAAGCGCGGGCGGCGCCCCGTCAAGCGCGCGAACTCGCCGATCTTGCCCTGCAGCTCGAGCCAGCGCGGCTCGTCCGCGTAGTACTGGCCATAGCCGGAGACCTGGCTGGCGCTGGCGTTGTAACGGCCGAAAGCTCGCTCCAGCGCGGCCGAGATCTCGCCCACGGTGGCCCGCGCGCGCGCGGCGGCGATGGCGCTCTCCAGCAGGTTGGCTCGTGGCTCCTGGGCAGCTGCGTGCAGGGCGTCGAGGCAGCGCCCGACCTGCGCAGCATCGCGCTGGCTGCGCACCTGGCTCAGGCGCTCGATCTGCTCGGCGCGCACCTGCTGATTGTCGATCGAGCGCAGCTCGACCGCCGGCTCTGCGCTCGCATCCGCCTGGTAGCGATTGACCCCCACGATCACGTCCAGGCCGCGTTCGATGCGTGCCTGCCGGCGCGTGGCAGCAGCCAGGATCCGCAGCTTGGGCCAGCCCTCGGCGACCGCGCGCGTCATGCCCCCCGCGGCCTCCACCTCGGCGATGATGGCCTCGGCCTTCTGACACAGCTGCTGGGTCAGCGTCTCCAGATAATACGAGCCGCCCAGCGGATCGATGACCTGATCCAGACCCGTCTCGTGCTGCAAGATGAGCTGCGTGTTGCGCGCCAGCGCCGCCGCGAAGTCGCTGGGCAGCGCCAGCGCCTCATCGAAGGCGTTGGTGTGCAGGCTCTGGGTGCCGCCCAGCACCGCCGCCAGGGCCTGCAGGGTGGTCCGCACGATGTTGTTGTGCGGCTGCTGAGCGGTCAGGCTGATGCCCGAGGTCTGGCAGTGCATGCGCAGGCGCTCCGACGCGGGATCGCGCGGCTGGAAGTGCTCGCGCATCAGCCGGGCCCAGAGCAGCCGCGCAGCGCGCAGCTTGGCGATCTCGGTGAAGAAGTCCGAGCCCACCGCGAAGAAGAACGAGAGCCGCGGGGCGAACGCATCGACGTCCAGCCCGCGCGCGCGCGCCGCGCGCACGTACTCCAGCCCATCGGCGAGGGTGAAGGCCAGCTCGAGCTGCGCCGGGGCGCCTGCCTCGTGCATGTGGTAACCCGAGATCGAGACCGGGTTGAAGCGCGGCAGGTTCCGGCTTGCGTACGCGATCACGTCGCCGACGACGCGCATCGACGGCTCCGGCGGATAGATGTACGTGTTGCGCACCATGAACTCTTTCAGAATGTCATTCTGAATGGTGCCGGAGAGCCGCGCGGGCTTCACGCCCTGCTCCTCCGCTGCCACGATGAACATCGCCAGCACCGGCAGCACGGCGCCGTTCATCGTCATGGATACGCTGGTCTGATCCAGAGGAATGCCCTCGAACAGCAGCGCCATGTCCGCCACGCTATCGATGGCCACTCCGGCCTTGCCCACATCGCCCACCACCCTCGGGTGGTCGCTGTCGAAGCCGCGGTGCGTGGCCAGATCGAACGCCACCGAGAGGCCCCTCTGCCCTGCGGCAAGGCTGCGCCGGTAGAACGCGTTGGTCTCGCGCGCCGTGGAGAAGCCGGCGTATTGCCGCAGCGTCCAGGGGCGCCCGACGTACATCGTGGCGCGCACGCCGCGTACGAATGGAAACAGCCCAGGCAGCGTGTCGCGATCCACCAGTGGATCGACATCGGCCTGCGTGTACAGCGGCCGGCGTACGATGCCTTCCGGCGTCTCTACGCCAGCCAGCAGCGCGGCGCTGGCCCCCAGCTCTTCCGTCGCGAGCCGCTGCCAGTGCTCCAGGTCCGCCGGCTTGGACAAGCCTCCTCCTTGGGAGATGGGTATGCTCAGTCTTTCTTGAATTGCATGACCAGCTCGGTCTGGCGCACCAGGCCCAGCTCGTCACGTGCCACGCGTTCGACGCTCGTGGGGGAGGTCTTGATGCTCTCCGCCTGGATGCGCAGCCGTTCGATGTCGCGCTCCAGGTGCTGGACCTCGAGCTGCAGACCTTTGCGCTGTTGCTCCAGCGACTCCAGCCGGGCGAGCCCCGTGGGGGACCAGACCATCGCCGGAACGCTGGTGGCCGCCAGGAGCAGCAGGCCTGCCGGGAGCAGCTGCCGGATACGGGCTTTCACGGGGCTCAGAATGCAGCAGGGCTGGCCCTGCCGCCCAGAAATTGGCACGCCACGGCGCGGGCGGGCTCGGAGCTCCCGGCGCGGCGCGCTGAGATATATAAGTAATTCCGCTGGAACGGCGCTGGAAGAGCTCAAAAGGATAGCGATTCGGTCCCTAAGCCGATAGATCTGTCGCTCACCAGCCGGCGGGCTCCCCAGACCGTTTGTGGACCCTACGTGGGCGGGTGTAGGAAGTACGACCATGCAGATGGATGGCCTTCGCGGCGAGCTCGAGCGACTGTTCGAGCTGGATGAGCTCCTGAGGCTGAGCTCCAGGCTCCTGGGCTTTGATCCGAGAGCGATCGGGGGCACCGCCGGCAAAGCATCGTTCGTGCGCGCACTGACGAGCTATTGCGACGCGCACGGCGCGCTCGAGGCGCTGTGTGACGCTGTCGTCGCGACCAAGCCCAACGCGGACGCCCGCCTGCAAGCCTGGCGCAATCACGGCTTGCTGGAAGCGCGAGAGCTCGAGCCGGGCGAGAGCTTCGAAGGTTTTCAGATCGAGAGCCGCATCGGCTCTGGTCCGCAGGGTGTCTGTTATCGCGCCACGCGCGACGGGCAGCCCTACCGCCTCAAGCTGCTACACCCGGAGACGGCGCGCGATCCGCGCGGGCTACAGCGCTTCCTGACCTTCACTCGCATCCTGGCGGAGCAGCGGGATCCGGCCTTGCCCGAGGCGCTGGAGGCGGGGACGACCCCGGAGCGCACTTATGTGGCACAGAGCTGGTTCGAGGGTGAATCGCTCTCCACGAGGCTCGAGCGAGGTGGGCCCCTGCCGTCCACGGAGGCGCAGAGCATCCTGCTGCAGGTGGCGCGTGCGCTGTGCAGCCTGCACGAGCGGGGCTCCAGCCACGGTAACCTCAAGCCGCAAAACATCCTCGTGCAGAGCGATGCGGAGGGCATCCGCGGCGTCCAGTTGCTGGACGCCGGCAGTGATCTGCTGGGGGCGCGCCGTGCCGCCAACGGCCTGATCGAGGTGCTCTCCCTGCCCTCTCCCACCACGGTGGCGCCCGAGCGGCTGCGCGGTCACGGGCGCTCGCCAGGCGGCGACGTCTATGCGCTGGGCGCCGTCGGCTACCAGCTGGTGACGGGTAAGCCGCCGTTCACCGGCAAGACGGCGCTGGATGCAGCTCTGGGCCATCTCACCGCGGCGCCCGAGCCCCCGAGTCAGGTGGCCAAGACCGGGTGGGTGACGCCCGCGTTCGACGCCTTCTTGCTGCGCCTCCTCGACAAGGACCCCGAAGCTCGTCCGGTGGATGCGCTCGGGCTGGTCTCCGAGCTCGAGCAGCTCATGCAGGCCGCGGGCGACGGCCTGTCCGAGGACAAGCTGCAGGAGCGCATCGACGCGCTGCTCGAGCAGCCCGAGCATGACTCGCTCGCCAACGCCGTCGACGCGGCCGCCGGAGCCTTCCGGCCGCGAGTGTTCGAGGCATTCTTGGCTGCGGCAGAGAAGCTGGAGGGCAACGACGAGCAGCGCAGCGCGCGCGCCTCCTTGCTGCGGCGAGCGGCGAGCGGCCTGATGAGCGCGCGGCAGTTTGCCGAGGCGGAGAGCGCCTATGGCAAGCTCGTGGCGCTGGGTGAGGCGACGAGCTTCGATCGCAACGCGCTGGACGAGGTCAAGCACGCCCTGGGCAAACACGAGGAGATCGTGGAGAGCCTGCTGGCGCGCATCGAGAGCGCGGAGTCGGCGCTGGCACGCGCCACGTTGATGGCCAAGATCGCAGAGGTCTATGCCCGCGACCTCGGCGATCAGACGCAGGCCGTGGTGGCGTTGAGCCAGGCGCTGTGCGAGCAGCCGACAAACCGCTCCTACGTGCGCCGGATCGAGGAGATCGCCGGAGCCAACAGCGAGCTCTGGTCCGAGGTGCTCAGCACCTGCTCGGAGGCCGCAGCCGATGAGGAGCGGCCTGCCAACGAGCGCGCGCCGCTGCTGGAGCAGATCGGCGTCTGGTACACCACCAAGCAGGGCCGCGCCGAGCTGGCCCTGCCCTGCTTTCAGACCGCTCTCAAGCTCGATCCCAAGAGCACGCGCGCGCTGGACGGGGTCGCCGGCGTGTATCGCACCAACAAGATGTGGAGCGAGCTGGGGGATCTGCTGGTGCATCGCGCCGATGTCGCCACCTCGCCGAGCGACGCGCGGGAGCTGCGTACCCAGGCCGCAGAGGTGCTGGAGAAGCACCTGCGCGACCTGGATGGCGCGCAGGAGCTGTACGAGCGCATCATCCGCGAGGATCCGGGCGATCTGGTCGTGAGCCAGGCGCTCAGCCGCATCTACGAGCAGAACCACGAGCTCGATCGGCTCGTGCCGCTGCTCACGCGGCAGGCGGACGAGGAGCGCGGCCCCCGGCGTCACGCCGCGCTGTGCCGGCTCGGTGACTTGCAGCGGGCGCACCTCGGTGATCTGGAGGAGGCCCGGCGCTGCTACGAGCTGGTGCTGGAGGATAACCCCAGCCACGCGCAGGCCTTGCTCGGTCTGGATCAGACCCTGGCGCAGGCAGGCAAATACAAGGATCTGCTCGCCAGCCTGCACCGCCAGCTGGAAAACTCGCCGACTCCGCGCCAGCAGGTGGCGCTGTGGGAGCGCATCGCCGCGCTGTACGAGGAAGAGTTCTTGCTGCACGCCGACGCCGTCGTGGCGCTGGAGAGCGTGCTGCGGCTCGACCCCAGCCGCACGCCAGCGATGACGTCGCTGGCCCGCCTGTACCGAACCCTGGAGCAGTGGCAAGATCTCAGCGAGCTGTACCAGCGCCACAGCGATCAGGTAACGGACCCGAAGGAGCAGGCGAGCCTGCTGTTTCAGAAGGCTCGCGTGATGGCCGAGCACCTGGGTGACCTGCCCGCCGCCATTCGGGTGTACGAGCAGGTGACTGCGCTGGCGCCGGAGCGCACCGACGCCTTCGAGGCCATCGCGGATCTGCACGAGGCGCTGGGCAACGCGGCGGACGCCATCCAGGCCGTGCAGAACCTGGCCGAGCGGGTCAGCGAGCCAGCGGGCAAGGTGCGCCACTTCATGCGCACCGCACGCTTGCTGGAGAGCCAGGGCGCCGCGGAGGAGGCGCTGCAGTGGTACACGCGCGTGCTGGGGCTGGAGCCGTCGCACGCCAAGGCCATGCAGGCCCTGCGCACGGCCTACACCGAGCGCGGTGATACGGCGGGCTTGATCGATCTGCTGCAGCGCGATCTACGCGAGGCGGATGGAGAGCGCGCTAAGAGCAAGATCGCGACGGAGATCGCGCTGCTGGAGCTCAACGAGAACAAGAACCCGGCTGCCTCGGAGCGCGCCGCGCGGCAGGCGCTGGAGCTCGACCCGAGCAACCTGCGCGCCCTGATCCTGCTGGCAGACATCGCGCTGCGCGGCCGCCGCTACTCCGAGGCGATGGAGCACTACCAGCGCTCGCTCTCGCGGCTGGACACGCTGCCCGCTCCGGAGGCCATCCGCGTGCGCAGCGCCTACCTGGATGCCGCCGAGCACTCGCCCACCCGCGCGCCCACGCAGATGCTGGAGCAGGCGCAGCTGCTGTTGACCCTGGCGCCGGACGACGCGGCCTTGCTGGAGCGTGCTGCGGATCTGGCCTTTCACTACGGCACTCCGGAGCAGACGCGGACGTTCTACTCGGAGCTGCTGGAGGGGTTCCGTGAGCAGCTCAGCGCCGATCAGCTGGCGCTGGCCACGTACCGGCTGGGCGAGGCGCTGCGCATCGCCGGTGAGCTGATTCCGGCGCTGGTGCACCTGGAAGAGGCGACCGAGCTGGCGCCGGACTCGCCCCACCCACTGGTCGCGCTGGCGCAAATTCAGGAGGCGCTGCGCGACTATCAGAAGCTGGCGGTCACCAAGCGCAAGCTGATCGCGCTGCTCGAGCCGGAGCAGCGCGCGGACGCGCTGGCAGAGCTGGCGGAGCTGGAGCTGGAGAAGCTGGCGGATCCCGAGGCCGCCCGGGCCGATTTTGAAGCCGCGCTCGGCTACCGCCCGGACGATCGCCGCATCCTGATCCGCCTGATGCAGATCCATAGCCAGGCAGAGGCCTGGGCCGAGCTCGTCGACGTCGTCACCAAGCTGGCCGACCACGTCGATGATCCGGCGCAGCGGGCCAAGTACCTGCTCACCGCGGCCATGGTCAGCACGCGGCAGCTGGAGCGTCGCGATCAGGCCGTGGACTTCTACCGGCAGGTGCTGGAGCTCGATCCCACCAACTCCAAGGCTCTGAGCGAATACGTGGTGCTGCAGGTGGAGCAAGGCGACAGCGCCGCCGCGGAGCGTGCGCTGCTGGCCCGGCTGGACATGGCACGGGCCAAGTCCGACAACGCCACGCAGCTGGAGATGCTCGACGCGCTGTTCACGCTGTATCAGGGCCTGCCGGGCAAGCTGGAGGCCGCGATCGAGGTGGCCGAGCGCGCGGCAGAGCTGGAGCCGCAGAACGCGCTGCACCAGACTCGGCTCAAGGAGCTGTATGAGCGAGATGCGCCGCGCCACCTGAGCAAGGCGGTGGCGCTGCACCTGGCCACCTTGCGCCAGCGGCCTGACGACGAGGACGCCTATCGGCGCCTGCGCAAGCTGTACACGGACGCGCGGCGCGCGGACGCGGCCTGGTGCCTGTGCCAGGTCCTGGAGCTCCTGCGCCTGGCTCAGCCGGAGGAGACGCGCTTCTTCCAGCGCGCGTACTCGGATCAACCCGCCCCGGCGCAGACCTCCCTCGATGAATCAGACTGGACGAACTACCTGATTCACCCGAGCGTCGATCCACGGGTGACTCAGATCTTCACCTTGATCGAGCCCGCGGTGATCGCGGCACGCGGTCAGACGCTGGCCAGCCTCGGTTACGACCCGCACATGGCGGTCGATCTGAGCCAGCACCCCTACACCCTCGGCGGCATGCTGTTTTTTGCGGCCGGGGTGATGGCGCAGCCGCTCCCACCCACCTTCGAGAATCACCACGAGCCGGGCGGTCTGTTGTACCTGAACAGCAACCCGCCAAGCATCGTCATGGGGCTGAGCGCGCTGCAGCAGCTGCCACTGCAGACCGCCGCCTTCATCGCGGCGAGGCAGCTGGCCAACTACCGACCGGGCTTCTTGCTGCGGCACGTGCTGGTCTCCATTCCCGTGCTCAAGGCCTGGCTGTTTGCGGCCTTCCGCATCTGCTCCCCCAGCTTCCCGGTGGGCCCGGAGCTGGAGGGGCCCGTGCTGGAGGCCAAGGCGGCCCTCGAGCGCTATCTGCCGGCGCCCAGCAGGGATCGCCTGGTGGAGATCGTCTCGCGGGTGCTGCAGAGCGGCTCCGCCATCGACCTCAAGGAGTGGGTGACCGGGGTGGACTTCACGGCGGACCGGGTCGGTTTCCTGCTGGCCAATGATCTGAAGACGGTCACCGACATCATCAAGACGGTGGAGGACCCCAACGCTCCGCCACGCGAGCGGCGCCTGCAGGAGTTGGTGCTGTTTGCCATCGATGAGGCGTTCTTCGCGCTGCGCCAGCGCCTGGGCATCGCCTTCGAGTCCCAGGGCTGAGCCAGTTACAGGGCTGCGCCAGTTACAGGGCTGCGCCAG
>JAICQL010000082.1 GCA_025937895.1 Polyangiaceae bacterium
GGAAATTCGCGCGTGTAGTTGTAGACCGGCTCGTCGAAGATGCGGGCGTTGCTGACCGTGACCACCCGCCCGGTGTACTGGCGGCTCTTCACCCACATCGCCGGGCCGTCGAACCAGATCGATGCCACCGCGAACATCAGGATGACGGCCACCCGAGGCGCACGCCCTGGCGCACCCCAGAAGAACGCCCGGTTGTGGCGCAGGATGCGCCCGGCAACCGCGACCAGCACTCTCCCCGCGGCCCACAGCACGGCGATCGCCGCCAGAGTGAGCAGGAGCTTGCGGCCGTTCTCGGCGTTGAAGCCGACCAGCTCGACGCCGAAGAATTCCATGCGCTCGCGCCTGCAAGATCGTTGCCGCGCTTAAGCCCCGCTTAAACCTGCGCAAGCGACGATGCGCGGATGAGCCTCCGCCTCGTCGCGCTGCTTGCCGTCTCCGTGTGGGCCCTCGGCTTCGCGGTCGAGCCGCCGCCGGCGTCGCGCTTCGTGCAAAGCGAGGTGCGCATCCCGGCGTACGGCGGGCGCACGACGCTCGCCGTCACCATCCTGCGCCCGCGCGGCAACGGGCCTTTCGGCGAGGTGATCCTCAACCACGGCACGCCGCCGACCGCCGCGGCGCGGCGCCAGGAGTCGCCGGCCCTGCTCATGCATGCCGCCGCCGCCTTCGCGAGCCGCGGCTACGCGGTGGTGATGCCGTTGCGCCGGGGCTTCGGCGCGACCGGCGGCTACTTCGCCGAGAATCCCGGCTCCTGCCGCGATCCGGACTTTCGCCGCGGCGAGGCCGCGGCCGCGGCCGAGCAGGATGAGCCCGGGCAGCGCCGCAGAGAGCTGGGCGAAGGGCAGGATGCGGAGCAGCAGCACGCCCAGCAGCGCAGCGAGGCACCCGGCGGCGCCAACGGCGCGCGGTCCGAAGCGATCGGCAAGGCGCCCGGCGACGGGCGAGGCGACGACCATGCTCAGCATCATGGCCGAGAGCACGCTGCCCACGCTCTCGCGGCTGGCGCCGAACAGGCGTGCGCTCACCTGGGGCAGCTCGAACAACAGCGAATACATCGCCAGGTTGTGCAGCGCGATCATCAGCGCCCCGGCACAGAACACGCTGCGCCCGAACAAGCTGACGTCGATCACCGGGTCGGACACGCGCCGCTCCCAGAAGACGAAGCCGCCGAGCCCCAGCGCGCCAGCAAGCATCAGCCCGCTCAGCTCGGGCGCCACGCTGCCCAGCACGATCGCGCCAA
This sequence comes from Polyangiaceae bacterium, assembly GCA_025937895.1. GTDB lineage: Bacteria > Myxococcota_A > Polyangia > Polyangiales > Polyangiaceae > SZUA-265. Next base: position 1,238 of record JAICQL010000082.1, read on the forward strand.
GGCTGATGCCGAGCAGCAGCGAGCCCACGAAATCGAAGGGCGCCGGCGGCTCCGTGGCAAGCTCACGCCGCAACGGCGGCCCCATGAGTGCGGCGGCGGTCGAGAGCGCGAGCCAGGGCACGTTGATGATGAAGATCGCGCGCCAGCCGAAGTGCTGGGTGAGCAGCCCGCCGAGCTGTGGCCCGAGCGCGGCAGAGCAGCCCATCACGGCGCCGAACATGCCGAACGCGCGGCCCCGTTGCTGCGGCGGCAGCTCGTTGCGCAGGAGCGAGATGGCGCTGGGCACGATCACTGCGCCCGCTGCGGCCATGGCCACGCGCGCCAGCACCAGCGCTCCGGCCGCGGGCCAGGCAAAGCCGATCAATGCGGCGGCCGCGAACGTGAGCTGGCCCAGGCGCAGCGCGCGCGCGTAGCCGATGCGATCTGCCAGCTTGCCGCCCAGGCTCTGCAGCACGATGCCGGTGAGCAGGTAGCTGGTCACCAGCCCGTGGCGCAGCAGGGCGGAGCCCATGGCCAGGTCGCGCCCCATCTCGGGCAGCGCGACGGCGATCATCGTGGAGTTGAGCGGCGCCAGCGCCGCGGAGGACATGCTGGAGAGAATCCAGGCACGGACGCTGCCGCGCCCGCTCGCGCTCTGGGGAACGTCAGCCACGGCCGCCAGCGCCGCGGGTGATGGCCCGGCGCTGCAGCAAGTAGAGCTTGCCGCCGGCGAACGCCCACTCGATGTCGTGTGGGCCGGGGAAGGCTTGCTCGCAGCGGGATGCCAGCGCGTCCAGCTCGCCGAGCTGTGCCGGGCTCACGCACAGAGCCGCGCTGCGCTCGGGGCTCAGCTCCAGCTCGTGGGTGCCGCCCTCCGGACGCCAGGCGATGGCGATGTCCTTGTCGCCGAGCGTCTGCTCCAGCACGGCTCCGCCGCGCGCCACGCGAAAGCGATCGGGCGTGACCAGCCCCGCGACCACCGCCTCACCCAGGCCGAACGTGCCCTCGATCACCCGCTCATCGGCGCCGGTCAGCGGATTGCGCGTGAACAGGACCCCGGCGCTGTCCGCCAGCACCAGCTGCTGCAACACCACGGCCATGCGCGGCTCCGCCGTGATGCCGAGCCGCCGCCGGTAGGCGAGCGCCGCGCTGGAGCGCGCCGACTCGTACACGCTGGTGATGGCGCCGAGCAGCGCCTCGCGCCCGCGCACGTTGAGCACGCTGGCGTGTTGTCCGGCAAAGCTGGCGTCAGCGCCGTCTTCACCCACGGCCGAGGAGCGGACGGCGGCGGGGCCCAGCCCGTCGAGCTGCGCAAACACTCGCTGCCGCGCGGAGGAATCACCCAGCACGATCCGCTCCACCAGCGGCGGCGACAGCGCCCAGCCGGGCGGCACGGGCAAGCCGGCGCGCAGTGCCCTGCCCAGCTCCAGTGCCTTGCCGCCGTAACCTTCGTCGTGGACGGATTGTAGCTCCAGCATGGTTCTGCTCATGCGGGCGCGGAGAGCACGTGCACCTCACCCGTGGTGCCATCTACTCGTACGCGGGCGCCGTCCGCAATCGTCTGGGTGGCCACCTTGGTGCCCACGATACCGGGAATGCCATATTCGCGAGCCACGATGGCGGCGTGGCACAGCTGGCCGCCGCGGTCGGTAACCAGCGCGCCCAGCAGGGGCAGCACCACGTTAAAATACGGCGATGTCGCCCGCGTGATCAGCACGTCGCCTTGCTCCAGCCGGGAGAAGTCCGCTGCGTCCAGCACCAGCCGCGCGCGCCCCTCGTACACGCCGGTGTTGACGCTGAGGCCGCGCACGATCTGCGCGCTGCTCTGCGCCTCCACCTCCTTGAACAGGTTGCTGATCACCGCGTCCACGGCGCGAGCGGCGCGCTTGGCGGGCTCGGGCAGCAACTCTGCCGGTGGGGGCTCCGCGGGCGGATGGTTGAGCCAGGCGGGGATGTCGGCGACGGTCTTGGTCTTGCGCCAGTGCACGCGCGCTTCGATCTCGCTGCGCGCCGGACCGCCCGAGCTGGTCAAGAGCGCTTGCAGCTCCGAGAGGCTCGCGTCCACCGCGTGCTCCGCATCGGCGAGCACTCCGCGCTGCACCAGGCGCCGGCCCGCCTCCAGCACGCCCCGGCGCGCGAGGCCCGTGCCCCAGCCGTCGGAGTACACGCCGCGCTCGTCGCGCAGGCGGTTGACCAGGCGCGCCTCTCCGAGCAGCTCGTCGAACTGCGCCCGGTGCTGCTCCGGCACCCGCGCGCGCAGCGCCTGCTCGCGCTCGGCGCGCTGAGCCAGCGCCTGCTCCACGCTCTTGCTGTCGAGCGAGGAGCGAATCGCGCGCAGCAGCAGCTCGGGCATCTCGCCGCAGTTCTTGTCGCACACGTCGTAGCCGACGCTGCGGTGGCGCACGATGTCCAGGTATGCACGAGCCTGCGGCCCCACCGGCTCCGGCAGCGCCGTCAGCTCGGCCAGTGCGCGCGGCGCGTCGCTGCCTTGCAAGATGCGTCGTGCGTCAGCATTGCCCTGGATGCTCTGGGCCAGCGCCGTGAGCTCACCGGCAGCCACGCCCCTGGAGATGGGCGAGGTGCCCTGCAGCAGCGCCAGCACCTCACCGGAGCTGGCCCCGGTCCACTCCAGCGCGTGGGCAAGGAAATCCCCCGTGGCGATCACGCAGCTGACGGTGTAGCGGTGGTGCAACAGCACCATCGCCTCCATGTGCGCGTGCAGCTGCCCCAGGTACTCGCTGAGCTCCGCGTCCGACAGCTGCGCGGGCTCGACCGCCTGTAGCTTCAGGTGCTGGCTCACCGCGCGCGGGCGCTCCAGCTCGTCCCAGGTCGCCAGATCCTTGCGCCAGAGCTTCTGCGCGAACGCCTGCCGGCTGGTCTCGATGCGAGCGCGCATCTTCGGGTGCAGGCGGGTCAAGAGCCACAACACTGGCTTCGGCGGCGGCCCGGCGGCGCCCTCGGGCGCGCCGAACGCGACCGGTTGCTGATAGATGAAGCCGTTCACCAGCGCGGCCTTGAAGTGGCTGAGCAACAGCCCGTAGCGCGCGGTGCCCTCGGCGAAGCCGCGCGGGAAGGAGCGCACGAAGGCCTCCGCGGCGAAGCGCGTGATCGGCCGCGGGAAGTGGGTGGTCTCCGCCTCCCACGGTCCAGGCCCGGGTGCGCGAAACGGGAGGGTGTTGCCGTCAGTGCTGCTGGTGGAGGGGGATGAGCTCATGCTGTTCGCTCTACGGCCGAGACCTCGTCCCGGCTGCGGGACTTTATGTCACCTGCGCTGGCCGTGGTGGCCGTTTCGCTCCGCGCCCGTCCAGCTACGCCACGTCCTCGGCACCGAACAGCGCTTCCTGTACCGGCTCGGGGCGGGGGACCACCTCACTCGGGCTGGGCGCGCCGTCATCGGGCGGGGTGCTCGCTGGTTCCGGCAAGCTCGTGCGACGGCCCGTCACGAGCACCTCTTCACGCCCCTGCTCGTTCACCCGCCGCACCAGTCGATAGGTGGTGTTGCCCTCGGCGCGCGCCACCTCGGGCGCGGCGATCAACAGCTGCAAATCCAGCGTGCGGCACAGATCGAACAGCACGCCCAGGTTATCCTGCGAGAGGCGGTTGGCCTCGTCCAGGAACAGAAAGCGCAGCGAGCCGAGCGCCTTCTGCCGGCGCAGGAGCTGATCCTCGCGCTCCCACTCGGCCAGGATCACCATCATCAAGGCCGCGCCCACGCCGATGGCCTCGCCGGTGGAGACCTGGCTGGGGTTGACCCGCTCCCAGTCGGCACCGGTGCGGCGCTGGATGGCGACGCACAGATCGAGGTACTCGCGGTAGTCGATCAGCCGCTGGCCGCCGCTGCGCCCGCCGGAGTGGCGGCGGAAGATCTCGTCCAGCGCGGCCTCGATGGGCAGGTCCGACTGGAACAGCAGCTCCTGGGTCTCGCCCTCGCGCAGCGCACGCAGCACCTGCTCCATCTTGGTCACCCGCTCCATCTGCACGCGGATACCGTGGATGCTGCCGAAGCGGATGCCCTCGAGGGCGGCGTTGAGGCGGCGCACCTGGGCGGCGGCGCGGCGCAGCTGCACGTCGATGCTGCGCGCCACGTCGCCGGACGTGCCGCGCAGATCGCCCTCCTGCCGCTCCAGGCGGCGCTCGAGCTGCGCCAGATCGCTCTGCAGCCGGCTCAAGCCGAGCAGCGGCTCCGCCAGCTCACCGAGCGGCGCTGGCAGGCGCTCGAGCAGCCAGGAGCGCACCGCCAGCCACAGGTGAAGATGATGCACGCCGGGGTTGGGGGAGCCCGCGCTGTCCGGCCAGGCCTCGCGGGCTGCCTGCGCCAGCTCCGTCGCGCCGCGCGCGCTCTCCAGGCGATCGCACAGCAGCGTGCGCTTGGCCTGCGCCTCCAGCCACAGCTGCGCGCTCGTGGCGGCCTCGCCCACGGCGCTCGCGGGCTCCTCGAACACGCTCGCGGCGCGCGCTGCCTCGAGCAGCTCTTCTGCCGCCTGCTGCAGCGGCTGGCAGCGCTCGCGCTCCAGGGCGAGCTGCCGCTGGCCGTGCTGCTCTTGCTGGCGTGCCTCCTGCAGGCGCTCGGCGGCCAGCGCCAGCTCTGCGTCGCTGCTGCGCTCCTCCGCACGCAGGCGCTCCACGGCCGCCGTCGCCTCGCGCAGCTCCAGCTGGCACTGCTCGAGCTCCACGCTGGCGCCCAGCTCGCTGCGCTCACGCCCCAGCGCCGCGCGCTCGGCGCTGAGCTCGCTCTGCGCGCGGCTCAGCTGCGCGTCGGCCGCGGCCAGCTCTGCGGCGGCGCGCTGCGCCTCGGCGGTGGCCTGCTCCCACGCGCTCTCGGCCGCCTGAAACTGCGCCTGCAGGCGCTCGGCCTCGAGCCGCGCCCGCTCGTGCTGCGCGTCCAGCTCCGGCACCAGCTGCGTCTGCTCGGCCAGCGCGCGCTCGGCCTCGGACCAGGCCCACGCGGCGCGCTGCGCGCTCAGCTGCTCCAGCGCTTCTGCGAGCGCAAACAGGCGATCGCGCTGCGCGTCGAGCAGCGGCTGCTCGCGCTGCCAGGTGGCCAGCAGCGCGGCGTCCGGCGCCGGCTCGTCCAGCTGGTGCAGCTGCACCAGGAGCAGGGCGCGCGCCTCGCGCGAGCGCTCCAGCTCCGCGCTGGCGCCGCGCGCGCGCTCCAGCTCGGCGCGCGCCGCCTCGGCTTGCTGGGTGTAGTCCGGTGGATCGAGCAGGTGATGATCGCCCAGGTGGGGCTGGCTGCCTTCCTGGCGAGTGCGGAGCCGTGCGGCGGCGAGCCTCTCCTCTCGCCCCAGCCGCTGGTGCTCCGTCACCTGTGCCCGCGCGGTCTCCAGCTCGGCCTCGGTGCTGGCGAGCTCAGCCGCCGGATCACCGCTCGACCAGACGTCCCAGTGCTCCCACAGCCGCTCCAGATCGGTGCGCGTGGCCTCCAGCGCCGCCAGCTCGCGCTGCAGCTGCTCGAGCTCCTGCTCCTGGCGATCGGCTTGCGCGCGCAGCTCGCGCACTCGCCGCTCGCGCGCGGCCTTGCCCAGCTGCACGTGGAAGGGCAGGGGTGTCACCCGCAGCCCGAAGCCGAGATCGCTGACGACGTGGCCCGGCACCTCCAGGCCCAGGTGCGGGCGCTCCGGCGGCGGCCATGCGCCAGCGCGCACCAGCCACACGTGCTCCTGCCCGTGCGGCTGCGCGCCCAGCTGGCTCAGCGCGCGCTCTGGATCCTCCACCACGATGGCGCGCAGCAGCGGACCGAGCTCCGCCTGCATGCGCCGCGCGTCGTCGAGCTCCAGCTCCTCGTAGCTGCTGGCCAGCAGCTTGCCCTCGAGGCGCTCGGCCAGGCTGGCCAGGGCTGCATCGAAGCCCTCGCTCGAGGCCTCCAGCGCCTGCGCCTGCGCGAGCGCGCTCTGCCGCTCCTCGGCGCAGCGGCGTGCGCGCGCGCCGAGCTCGTGGCGCTGCTCGTCGAGCGCGCGCAGCTGCTGGCTCAGCTCGCTGGCGCTGCGCGGCAAGGTGAGCTCGCGCTGTGCCAGCCGCGCGCCAAACTGCGCCACCCGCGCGAAGCGCTCGGCGCGTGCGCGCAGCGCCTCCAGCCGCGCCTCGCCGGCCTGCGCCCGCTCCGACTCGCGCTCGGCGGCGCGCTCGTGCTCGCGCTGGCGCTGCTCGTGCTCGCGCCGGCTCCGCTCCAGCTCTGCCAGGCCGTTGGCAAAGTCGCGCGCCGAGGGCAGCGGCGCGTAGCCGAGCGCGCCAAGCTCGCGCTGCAGCGCTTGCTGGCGGCGGCCCAGCGCGGAGAGGCGCTGCCACTCCTGCTCCAGCTCGCGCGCGCGCGTGGCCAGCAGCTCCAGGTGGTTCAGGCGTGACAGCTCCTGCCGCGCGCGTGCGCCGGCGCTCTCCTCGTCCGGTGGGTGTCCGATCAACGAAGCCAGCGCGCCCAGCGCGGCGCTGCGCTCCGCCCGGCGCTGCTCCGCGCTGCTGGCTTGACGGTGGCGCTCGGCGCGCTCGCGATCCAGCCGCTGCCGCGCCTCGCGCACACACGGCAAGAGCGTGCTCAACGTCTCTTCCAGCGCGCCGGGGCCCAGCGCCGCGCGCGCCTCGGCGGTCTGCGCGCCCAGCTGCGCCAGCGCTCCGCGCTGCGCCGCCAGCTCACTCTGGGCGCCGCCCTCGGCGGCCAGCTCACCCAGCAAGCGCTGCGCCTGCGCCAGCAGCTGCCGCACCCTCCCGAAGGCGTGGCTCTGGCGGTGCAGCTCTTCCAGCCCCGCCTGCAAGCTGGCCACGCCGGCGGCGGCGCGCAGCAACGTGGCCTGCGCCGCGTCGCGCGCCAGCTTCGCACGCTCGCGCTCGGCGCTCTGCTCGCGCTTGTGCTCCAGGGCCAGCTCGGCTGGCTCCAGCAGCTGGGCGCGCGCGGCCGTGGCGGAGAGCACTCGTTGCTCCAGCTCATGCACCCGCCCGAGGCGCTGCAGTCGCTCGCGCGCCGCCTCCTCCGTGGCGCGAGCACGGGTGAGCCGCGGCTCCAGGCTAGCCTTGCGCAGCGAGAGCTCACTCTCCAGCGTCTCCAGCTCCAGCGCCCGCTGGGAGAGCGCCCGGCTCGCCTGCTCCAGGCGCGCCAGCTCCGCGCGGGCCTCGCGCGCGCGCTGCCGGCTGGCGCCCAGCGCGGCCAGGAACATGGCGTGGCCGGCGGTGTAGATGCCGCCGATCTCGTGCTCCAGCGCGCGCGCCTCGCTCACCTCCAGGCGGGTGCGGCGGCAGGCGTCCAGGTTCTGGCGCATGCGGCTGAGCGTGTCGAACAGCCCGCTCTCGCGCTTGAACAGGAACGAGCGCAGATCGTTGGTCAAGGTGCGCGAGATGCCGCCCGTCATGCTGGTGCGCAGCATGTCATTGAGCTTGTTGCGCTCCTCGTCCGTGCTCAGGCGCAGCGCGCCGATGCCCAGCTCGAACAGGCGCGAGAAATACTCGCGCACGCTGCCGAACACCTCGCAGCTGGCGCCCCGCGCGGCGGCGAGCTTGCCCACCTCGGACAGGGTGGGGATCTCGTCCTGGCCGTCGCGAGTCGCCAGTAGCAGCTCGTGCGCAGTGAGCGTGGCAGGCAGGGGCGAGATCAGGAATGGAGTGAGCGAGAGCGAGGGCGCCGCCTTGCGCTCCAGCAGCACCCCGCACAAGACGCGCTGCCCGGGCTCGAGCTCGATCTCGAGGGCCGCGTAGCTGGGCCCCTCTTCGCCCAGGCGCCCCCATATGCCACGGTCTCCACCCGTGGCGCCGCTCTCGCCCACGTTCACGAACTTGAGGCGCTGCAGATCCGGCAGCAGCACCACATAGGCCGCCACCATCACGGTGGTCTTGCCCGCGCCGTTGCCGCCCTCCAGGGCGGTGACGTGCCGGTCCAGCTGGTAGCGCTCGAAGAAGACGCCCTTCCAGTTGACCAGGCACAGCGCGACGGCGCGCGCTCGGCTCATGCGCGCTCTTCCTCCGGGATGAATTTCACGGAGCTGGGCTCCTCGGAGCCCGGCGCTTCGGAGCTCGAAGCTTCAGAGCTCGAAGCTTTGGAGCTCGAAGCTTCAGAGCTCGGCTGCTCGGAGCTCGAGGCATCGAAGCTCGCGGCCTCGGAGCTGGGCTCCACGGAGACTGGCTCGGCGGACTCGGGCTCGGCCGAGATCGGCGGGTCAGAGTCGGGCGGCTCGGAGCTCGGCAGCGGGTCTTCGATCCAGAGCTCCTCCGCGAGCGAGTCGATGCTCAGATCATGGCCACGGATGGCCTGCTGCGCCGCTTCCACCTCTGCCAGTGCCTCTTCGGCCGCAGCTGCCGCCAGCGCCTCGCTGTCGGCGGCCGCGAGCGCGGCGGCTTCCAGCTCGGGGTCGAGCTCCACCTCGAGCCCCTCGGCATCCGCCGCGAGCTCTGCGTCCGCGTCGCCGCCATCCTGCGCCTCGTCGCCCCCCAGGCTGACCTCACCGCGCTCCAGCAGCTTGCGCAGCGCCTCCGACGGCGCATCCAGGCCGCGCACGGGCTCGGCAAAGCGCATCAAGCTGGGCGCCAGGCGCAGCTGCTCATCCTCCAGCAGCTCCACGAAGCCCAGCTGCGCCAGGCGGCGCAGCGCCTCGGCCACCTTCTGCCGCGCGGTGCGCTGGGCCACGCTCTCGTCCTGACGTTTGCGCTTGGGGTTGAGCGCGCGCAGCAGCGGATCGGTGCCCATGGTGGCCGCCAGCTGATTGATCAGCTCCTCGCGCGTGATGATGGCGCCCTTCTCCAGGGTGCGAGGATCCAGGTACGCCAGGGCCAGGCCCTGGCCCACGATCATCTCCGCCACGCTCAGCTGGCGCCGGCCCAGCGAGTCATTGCCCGGTAACAGGAAGTAGTAGCCGTCGCTGCGGTGCAACAGCTCGTAGCCGTAGCGGCCGTACAGCTCCTCCAGCAGCGCCTGCGCGTCCGAGATGAAGGCGTACCAGCGCTCGTCGCCCTTGTGGATGTGGCGGCCGCGGCGCAGCGCCAGATCCACGGCGGGGAAGCACTCGTCCGCCACCACGTCACCCAGGTTGGAGAAGGGCTCACTCATCGGGGCTCACTTTCTCTTCTTGCTCAGCCGGCTGAACCGGCTCGTCGCTGTCGGGCGCCGGCTCGTCGCTGTCGGGCGCCGGCGCGTCGCTGTCCAGCTGCCATTCTTCGATCACCAGCCCCTCGCGTACCTGCACCCAGGGCCGCTGGTGCGAGAGGCGCGGCGCGGCCATGCGCGCCGCCAGCTCCGCCACCTTGCCCGCGCCGGCAAACTGCTGCTCGCCGGGCAGCACCTCGGTGGCCTGCGCGGTGAGCTCGCTCAGCTCGCGGCTGCCGGACGAGAGCAGCTCGCGCACGCGGTTGCCCAGCGGATCGGGCTGCGCCACCGGCGGCACCTCCGCGGGCGGAGGGCTGCGCTCGCCGCGCGGGCGGCGCACTGGCGCGGGCGGCGGCGGCGGCACCACGGTGCGCAGCACCATCAGCGGCGGCGCGTCCGCCACCAGCAGCGAAAACGGGTTGCGCTCGTGCCCGCTCAGCTGCTCGCGCAGGCGCTGGGTGAGCGCGCGGCTCGGATCCAGCCGCACCACGTCGCGCAGGTAGCGGTGCACGTGCTCGTAATATTCGGACCATGCCGCCTGCCGCGCAGCGCCCCAGGCAGCGATGCGATCCACGTGGCCCGCGGTGCGGTGGACCACCGCCTCCGCCAGCGGCTGATCGGCGGCGATGGCCAGCTCCAAAATGTCGTGCAGGATGCTCTGCAGCTGGTGCGTGTAGGAGAGCAACAGCTCGTTCAGCTGGCGCAACGTGCTGGCGGTGCCGTCCAGTAGCTCCTGACAGCGGTCGATGGCGCCGAACCAGTCGCTCTCCAGGGAGCGCGAGATCTCGCGCCGGAACTCCTCCTGGCGGATGTCGAGCCCGCGCTGGCGCCGCTCGATGCCCAGGATCAGATCTCCCGTGGTGATGCGCAGCGGGCCCACCACCCATGCCTGCCAGTCGCGCGGCTTCTGCGCGCGCCGGGCGCGCTCCAGCGCCTCCGTCAGCTGACCCAGCAGGGTGCGCGCCAGCAGATCCAGGTGGTCGGGGCTGAGCGCCTCTTCCTCCACGTAAAAGTCGACCACCGAGCTGCCCAGCCGCGACAGCGCAAACTCGCCGGGCCGGCTGATGCCAGCGCCATCCACCCGCACCAGCAGCTGCTGCTCGCGCAACCGGCGCAGGGCGTGGGTCGCCCGGGCCGCCACGTGCTCCGTCTCCGGCGCCACCAGCGAGCACACCGCCGCGAAGATATCGAGCAGCTGCTGCTCGTCCAGCCCCGCCACCCCCAGCTCCTGCGCGCGGCGCTGCAGCGCCACCAGGAAACACAGGTCCAGCGGGCCCAGGTCGAGCTCGGGCTGGCGCTGGTACAGCGAGTGCAACCAGGCGAGGTTGGGATCGGAGGGCGGCACTTCGGGCGCATTCCCTCACCACGACTCTGGCCGCGAGTCCATGCCTGGCTCACCCCGCGCGACGAATCGTGCGCGGGTGCAGCCAAATCTGCCACTCGGTTCAGGGCAGAGAGCCAGGGCTACCGACCAGCCAGGGCGAGGGAGCTTGCATTTTCTGGGCTGACGCCTCTCCGAGCCTGGGTGCGTGAGCAGCTGCGATGAGCTGGCGTATTCGCCAGCCCTGTGTGAGACCGAGCCCTCGAGGGATGCAGAACGAAAACAAACCGGAGGCTGGAGGGCGGCTGGATGGGCTCGATGTGCTGCGGGCGCTGGCCATCGTGCTCGTGCTCTGTGCACACATGCTCAAGAAGGCGACCGGGTATCCCGCGCCAATCTCCACCCTGGTCGACGTGCTGCGGCACGTTGGCTGGGCGGGGGTGGACCTGTTCTTCGTGCTGAGCGGCTTTCTGGTGTCGGGGCTCCTGTTTCGCGAGCACCAGCGGTTCGGCTCGATCGAGCTAGGGCGGTTTCTGGCGCGGCGGGGGTTCAAGATCTATCCGCCGCTCTACACGGTCGTCCTCGCGTATTTCGTGTACCACCACCTGCTGGGCCATCCGGGTGAGGGCGGCAACCTGTACGCCGATGCGCTGTTCATCGGCAGCTACGTAGCCTCGGCCCTGTGCGGCACGTGGTCCCTGGCGGTGGAGGAGCACTTTTATGTGTTCCTCGCGCTGATCGTGTACCTGCTCAACCGCAGGCAAGCGCGCAGCCCGTTCGCGCCGCTGGTGCCGCTGGCGCTGCTGCTCGTGGTGGTCTGCACGGGCCTGCGCGTCTGGACGAGCCGCACCTCGCCGCAGTTCGGGCTGCTCACCCATCACTATGCCACGCACCTGCGCATGGATACGCTGATGTTCGGGGTGCTGCTCTCGTACCTGTATCACTACCACCGGGAGCCGCTCCTCGGCCTTCTGGACCGCTGTCGCGGCTGGGTGCTGGTCAGCAGCTTGCTCTGCATCTCGCCCATCCTGTTTCACACGCTGGGCAAGTCCCCCTTCCTGGATACCTACGGGCTCACCTTGCTGTACGTCGGCATGGGCGGCCTCGTGCTGCTGGCCGCAACGGCGCAGCCCGGGGCCGTGCCGCTCTCGAAGCGAAAGTGGGTGCTCGCCATCGGGCGTGACTCGTATTCCATCTACCTCTGGCACATGGAGGTGGTGTTCCACGTCTGGCCGCTGTTGCAGCAGGCGTTACCCACCACCGCCGCCACTACGCGCATCTTTGCCGATCCGTTCTTCCGGATGGGTGGCGCCCTGCTCTTCGGGCGCCTGATGGCCTACCTGGTGGAGGCACGCTTCCTGCGCCTGCGCGAGCGCCTCTTCCCCGCCCGGGCAGCGGTCACCGCGCCGCGGAGCGATCCGCTGCCCGCCGTGGTGCTGCCCACCACGCCTGCGATGTGACAGCGCCACGGGCCGGCGTAGTTGCAGGGCCGGCCGCGGATGCAGTGGATGGCTGCCTTACTGGGCTCACTAATTGCCAGGACGAGGCGCCGCCGACGGGACGCGGACATCCAGGCTGCCCACCACGAGCGCCGTGCCGCAAGCCCGACAAGAGCCAGACGGAGCTTCGGTGCAGCGTGGATCCACGTCGCAGGGAATCAGGCTCGATACATCGAGTCGTACCTCGGGCTCGACCCGGTCCGGATACGCCGTGAAGGTCGCGCCGAATTTCGCCCGGGCCAGGGTGCCTCCCTGCAAGTCGACGTCGCCGAGGCCCGCCTGGCGATTCTACCCTGCGCCGACGTGGCCCAGTTCAACGAGCCGTCCGCGCTCGTAATACGCACCTGAGTCGAGAGCGAAAACGTGCCGTCTCCACGGGTGCAGAGCGGTTGAGCTTCGTCATCCACCTCAACCCTGAGCTCCACGGCACCGAGGACCTCAGGGGCGAAAACTGGCCCTTTCCAGCTTCCACTCAGCGATGACCCTCCAGCAAGCGGCGACCTACCTGTTCCCCACAGGCGCTCGAGCAAGGCAGATCGCGACAGCCAGAAAGCACAGTCGTCGAGGCACCAGAACTGTGGACGTGGCTACTTCATCCCACCGCTGATGAGCCCCCGCAATGCGTGCAGCGCACTTCCGAGGCCAACGGGGGTCATGTACTTGAGCATGATCCAGCGCTCGCCTCACCCGCGGTGAACCGGCAGAACGCAGCTGTTCCAATACGATGCGCTCCACTGACGTTGCTGCGAGCAGCCGGCAGCCAGTGACCTCGGACTCATCGCCGCCGCGCTTCGCGCCACCGCTCGCGCCAGCGCCCGAGCGGCAGCGGGCGCGATAGCGCCACCAGCATCAACAGCGAGAGCACGAGGAAGAGCAGGCTCTGCGCGGCGTATCTGTCGTCGATCCAGTAGAAGGTGCGCGAGAGCACCTGGCTGCTGCCGGCCAGCGCCAGGTACGCGGGCGCGAGGGCGGGGCTGAGCAGGGTCAGCGCCGCGGGCGCGATGAACACCGCGTAGTAGTAACAGGTGAGCGCCAGCACGCAGGTCAGGAGCGGCAGGCTGAGCGCCATGCCCACCCAGAGCAGCCGCATGCGGCGCAGCGCCCACGCCATCCACAGGAGCACGATGGCGCTGATGCCCACGAGCAGTGGGCGGCGCGCGCGCACGTTCGCGCCGTACGCATCCTTCCAGAGTTGCATGGCATCGGGCAGGCGCTCGTCCACGGTGAAGAACATGCGGTCGCCGTAGTCGTGGGCGGCGAGGAACTCGAGGCCCATGTTGTTGGTCAGCGCGGTCTGCTTGTGCACGGCGATGTGGCGCACGAACTCGGGGTAGGCATCGGTGCCGCACACAGCGGCGCTGGCGCCGACCAGCAACCCTCCCGCGAGCCCCGCCCCCAGCAGGAAGCGCGCGTGGTCGGGATGCAGCCGGCGCGTGCGCAGCAGCTCGAACAAGATGAGCAAGCCGGGGCCGGCGAAGAGCACCACCGGGAAAACGCGCAGCAGCGCCGACCAGGTGAGGGCGGCGCCCGCAGCGGCAAACCTGCGCTTGCGCGCCAGGCACAGGGCGGCGACGAACAGGAAGAAGTAGTCCTGGCGCAGGAAAGCGCCGCCCGTCCAGAAGAAGGTGGCGGCGCCATTGCAGCCCCAGAACACCGCACCGATGGCCATGACCCGCGCGCCGAAGGCCCAGCCCAGGAGCAGCAGCGCTCCCAGCTGCAGCGCCACGTCGAGGCCCGCCAGCAGCTTGAAGAAGTGATCTCCCGCGGGCTGCATGCTGGAGAGCAGCTGGCCCGTCATGGTCCATACGGGCGGCGGATTGTAGCCGTGGTCGATGCGCATGCGGTCCCAGTAGGGGCCGCGAGATACGCTCTCGAACCAGCGCACGTCGGCGCGAAACGCCTGCCAGCGTTCGGGGCTGAAGTGACGCTTGCACTGCTCGGGGTCGGAGTACACGAACGTCTCCGAGGTGGGGCGCAGCAGGTTGCTCGCGCTCAGGTCACGCAGCGGCTTGCTGGCGAGCTCCCTGCCGCGGCCCAGCTCGATCTCCGCCACGGCCGTGCACACGTACAGGCGGCGATAGCCGAGTTCGTCGAAGTACTTCGAGCCGAGGTAGTAGTGATACAGCTCGTGCCGGTGGTAGTAGGGCTCGTGGCGGACGTTGGGGTTGAAGAAGGAAAAATACGTGAGGAACCCGGCCGCGCTGAAGGCGATGCACAGGCGCCGTACGAGCCGCTCCGATGGCGGCTGTCCGAGCCGGCGCGCACGCGCCTCCAGCAGCAGCAGCCCGCTGGCGATCAGCGGTAGCCCGATGCTCAGCCCCAGCATCAGCTGGTTCCACGGCCCTGCCTGTAGCCAGCGGCCGGGCAGGGGACGGAACAGTGGGTTTTCGAAGAGCCAGTCGGGCAGCATGCTGTTGTAGCCGTGAATGCACCGCGGCCGTGCAGGCGGCTGGGCCTGCTTTACCCCTCGAGGCTGGGCGGCTCAGCGCCGCCCTTCGTCGCCGCTCTGCCCGCCTGCGCCGTCCGCTGACTGCGCCGAGCCACAGCCGAGCTGCGGGGTCAGCGACAGCGCGCCCCAGAGCAGCAGCACCACCCACCAGGCACCCGCTCTGAGACGGCGATCGAGTCGCCCCGAGTGCCCGGCACTCACCCCGCTCTGCTCGCTGTGCTGCATGAGCTAGCTGTCCCATGCCGCGACCGCTTGGTCCAATCTCAAATGAGCATGTATCGCACTTTTGCTCGCCCTCTGGCGCCTGCTGACGTGCGATTAATGCTCATGCCCGATCAGCGCTGCCGCTCCTCGACCGCCGCCAATCCCGGGAGCACCCCACGTGCCCGTGCCCGTGCCCGAAAAAAACAGCCGCCGGCTCATCACAACCTGAACCACGAGCTGCCCGCGCTCGCTGCAGAATGGCTGCGCGCGCTGCGCGGCCGTCGCTCTCAGGTCGCCTTCAGCCGCCGCTTCGGTTACCGCAGCAACATCGCCTACCGCTGGGAGGCGAGGCGCTGCTTTCCCTCGGCCAGCACCACGTTGCGCATGCTCGCGGCGCTCGGTACCGACGTGACGGCGTGCTTGCGCACGTTTTACCGCTCTGCGCCGCCCTGGCTGGCCGAGGTGGACGTGTGCTCGGTCGCGGGGGTGGCGCGCTTGCTGGATGATCTGCGCGGGCAGACCACGGTGGCGGAGCTGTCGCGCCGCACGGGCTACAGTCGCTTTGCCCTGACGCGCTGGCTACGCGGGCGCGCTGACCCGACCCTGCCGGAGTTGTTGTGCGTGATCGAATTCACGTCCCGCCGCGTGCTGGACTTTGTGGCCGCGTTCACTGATCCGGAGCAGCTGCCGAGCGCCCGCACCGGCTGGCGGCTGCTGCAGGGCGCGCGCCAGGCGGCGTACGATGAGCCCTGGTCACACGCCGTCCTGCGCGCGCTCGAGCTCACGGAGTACCGCCAGCTGCCGGCGCATCCACCGGGCTGGCTGGCGAACCGCCTGGGCATCTCGCGAGAGCTGGAGCAGAGCTGCCTGGCGGTGCTGGAGCGCTCGGGGCAGGTGCAGCTCAGTGAGGGCCGCTATGCGCTCACGGGCGCGCTGACCGTGGACACGCGCGCCGATCCGGAGCGGGCGCGCCAGCTGCGGGCAGGCTGGGCCGCGGTGGGAGTCGAGCGGCTGCGCGCGGGCGCGCCAGGCGTGCTCTCGTACAACCTGGGCACTGTGTCGCGGGCGGACCTGCAGCGCCTCGAGCAGCTACAGCGCGCGCACTATCGCAAGCTGGTCAACGTGATCGCCGAGTCGTCACCGGGGGAGTGCGTGGTGCTGTATGCCGCGCAGCTGCTGCAGCTGGGCTAATTGCACTCCGGGTAGGCGCTGCTCGGGCAATCCTGACTGCAGCTAGCCCTGAATGCAGAAGAAGAAGGCCTTGCGATCGAGCGCCACGCCATCGGTGCGCGCCTCGACCTCGATACGCCAGATGCCCGCCATGAACAGATACAGCTGCTCGATGGTGTACTGGCCGCTCTCGCCAGCCACGACGCGCGGCCGGATGGAGGTGCCGTGCCCGTGATCGGGCATGCGCGGATCCACGCGCAGCTCACCCAGCATGGGCGCGCCGCTGGTGTCCTGGATGTGCAGCTGGAAGATGTTCGTGCCGCGTGCGGGCGGAGACGGCGCAAGCTGCTCCAGCCGGAAGGAGAGCACGCCCAGCTCCCCCATCGCGTCGACCCCCACGTCGCCCTCGAGCCTGGGATCGGCGGTGCAATCCACGGAGCCCGCGGGCAGCTCGTTACCATCGCCTGGCTCGGGCGATGCGGGTGCGCCCTCATCGGAGCACGCAACGCAACCGAGCAGGAGAGCTGTCAGCAGCATCGACCGGGAGGCCAGGGCCATGGCTTCAGCTTAGCCCGCGGCAGCCGGAACTGCTACGCCGGACCCAGGCTCGCGCGGCAGAGTTGCGGCAAAAGTCCGCGCAGCGCGGGCCTGATTGCGCCGCCTCGCGCGGCCGAATAAGACGCGGACGAGGAGCAAGGATGATGGCACGCAGCGATGAAGGCTCACGGCGACTCGAGCGGACCATGGTGGGCTCGCTCCTCTGGCTGCTGCTGGGCTTGCTGGCGGCCGGGTCTGCCTGCACCGATGAGGCGGATGGCGGGTCCTGTGAGAGCGGCGGCGGCCCGGTGAGCGGCGCGCTCGACCTGCACTGCATGGACGACCAGGGCAGGGGCATCGTGCAGAGCATCGGCGAGTGTCTCACTGGCGCGCAGGCGGCGGGCGCTGGCGGTGGAGAGGTGGAGGAGTTCGGCGTCTTCTATGGCAGCGAGGCCTTCGATGATGGTTGCAAGTATCGCGTGTCGTTCACCCACAGCTGCATCCAGCAGAACCGCCCGGTGACCTTCGATGTCACGTTGACCCGCAACAGCGACGGCAGCCCGGCCACGGGCGCCATGCCCACCACGGTGGAGGCCTACATGGAAGAGGGCCACATCTCACCGAGCAACACCTTCCGCGGCCCGGAGGGCCCGCCCGGCACGTATGCCATCGGGCCCGTGGTGTTCGATCGCCCGGGGCGCTGGGTGGTGCGCTTCCACTTCTACGAGACGTGCAGCGATCTGCCGCCGGACTCACCGCACGGCCACACCGCGTTTTACATCGACGTGCCCTGAGCCCGCTCGCGCACGGCCCTGACGCCGCGCGAGCGCAGCGAGCGACAGGAGCAGCGCCGCCAGGGCGCTGCCGGAAGGCGCGCCGGAGCCGAGCGTACAACCGCCGTCTTTCTTGCTGATGGGCGCCGGGCTGCTGGGGGGCTCGTCGCCGCTGGCCCCGCCCGAGCCCGTGCCCCCGGAGCCGAGCATGCCGGGCACGGCGGGCGCCACGTCGCCCGGATCGGCGCCGATGGTGCGCGCAATCTCGGGCCAGCGCGAGGGGCAGGCGCTGCCGGTGCCGCTGCTCGCCGGGCAGCTCAGCGGGGTGAGGTCTTGCTGGTGCCAGAGCGCTTCAAAGCTCTGCCCCTCGTCGCGCGTGAGCCCCACCGTCCAGCCATCGAGCATCTCCTGCCCGCAGGCGAGCAGGCCCTCTGCCGTCCAGCGCAGGCAGCGCAGGCCGCGCACGGGCGCGGGCACCGGCTGGAAGTCGAGCTCGGTCGAGCTGGCGACGAACACGCCCGCGTCGGGCCCACCCACGGCCACGCGGCTGCCGTCGGGCGAGAGCGCAAAGCCGTACAGGTCGCCGTCGAGCGAGAACGCGCGCTGCCAGCTCTCTCCGCCGTCGCGGCTGACCAGCAGGTGATCGGAGGGCGCGCGCTGCCCGGCGGGAGCCGAGGTGTCGGGCTGCCCGTCCACGCGCGCGTACAGCACGTCGGGATCGCTCGGATCGATGGCGCTGATGTAGAGCGGCAGGTTGGGGTAATCCGGCGCGGTGAAGCGCTGCCAGCTCTGCCCGCCGTCGTCGCTGCGGAACACCAGCGCCGGTGAGCTCTCCACGGCTCCGCTGACGTAGATGCGCTGCGGATTCGAGGGCGCCAGCTCCAGAGTGCTGGGCACGAAGCCCTCGCCCACGGGCAGCACCTGCGTCATCGCGCCCGTCGCGTCGATCGCCAGCAGGTTCACGCGGCGAGTGCCATCCGCTGTCACGGTCAGCACCCAGGCGCGAGCGGGGTTGCCCGGGTCCAGGGTGGAGTCGAGCGCGTACAGGTAGCGCTCATCCAGGGTCTGATTTTGCCAGCCGCAGCCCAGCTCCTGCGAGACGCTGACCCTGCCGAAGAAGCCCACCAGCAAATTGCCGCCGTCGAGCACGCTGACGGTCGGATCACCCATGTAGCCGACGGCCTCTTCGCAGGTCCACGTCCAGGAACGGCCAGCGTCACGGCTCTGCAGCAGCCCGTACGTGGCGCGCAGCACCAGGTGCGTGGGATCGCCCGGGTCCACCAGGATCTGATCGGCGGCGGGAAAGCGCCCGTTGGCGAGCGCGGCGGCTGGACAGAGCCAGAGCGCGAGGGCAGCAGAGAGCAGTCGGGGGCGCGACACCCGGCAAACCTATCCCACGCGGCGGCGGATCCGCGCGGATTTGACCGGGTTTATCGCCGAGCCCTGGCGCTTGCCGCCGGCCTCTGAGAGGTTTATTATTGGTCGTATGGTAAAAAACTCGCCGCAGCTGTTTCTGGCGGGTGTGCTGGCGCTGGCCTGCGGTCGGCAGAGCCATGACGAGCCGGCGGAGTTCCAGGGGGTCGTGGAGTTCGAGGAGGTGCAGCTCGCCTTCGAATATCCGGGGCGGCTGCGCGAGGTGGCGGTCCGCCGCGGTGACCGCGTTGCCGCGGGCGAGCGCCTGGCGGCCCTGGACGACACCCTGGAACGAGCGGCCACCCAGGCCCGGCGCAGCGAGACCGAGGCCGCCCGTGCCCGCGCCGCCGTGCTGCGCGCCGGCAGCCGCCCGGAGGAGCTGCGCGCGCTGAAGGCGCGCCTGCGCGCAGCGGATGCCAGCATCCGCCAGCTGGAGGACTCGCTGCGCCGCGAGCGCATCCTGCTGGAGAGCGGCGCAACCACGCGCGCGCAAGTGGACGCGCTCGACGCCGAGCTGGAGAGCGCCCGCGCCGAGCGCGACGCGCTGGCGCAGAACCTGGAGCTGCTCGCCGAGGGCCCGCGCAAGGAAGAGCTGGTGGTGCAGGCCTCGCAGGCGGAGGCCAGCGCCGCGCTGCTCAGCGCGCAGGAGCGCCGCGCCGCTCGCTTCGAGCTGTACGCGCCGCTCGCGGGCGACGTGCTGGACCGGCATCACGAGCCGGGTGAGGTCGTGGCCGCCGGCGCGCCCGTGGTCACCCTGGCCGACACCACGCGGCCATTCACCGAGGTGTTCGTGCCGCAGGCGGAGCTCGCGCAGGTGGCGCTGGGCGCGAGCGCGCTGGTGCGAGTGGATGCGCGCAGCGAGGCGCTGCCCGCGCAGGTGGAGGCGATCGCGCGACGCGCGGAGTTCACGCCGCGCTACCTGTTCAGCGAGCGCGAGCGGCCGAACCTGGTGGTGCGCGTGCGCGTGCGCATCGCCGACCCCGGGCGGCTGCTGCACGCCGGCGTGCCGGCGCGGGTGCAGTTTCAGCCGCCAGCTGCTGCGGGAGCAGGGCATGGCTCCTGAGCTGGTCATCCGCACCGAGCGGCTGGAGCGGCGCTTCGGTTCCCTGGTGGCCGTTCGCGACGTCTCCCTGCAGGTGGCGCGCGGTCAGATCTTCGGCGTATTGGGGCCCAACGGCGCCGGCAAGTCGACCACCATCCGGATGTTGTGCGGCATTCTCACGCCCTCCGCGGGCTCGGGGCAGGTGGTGGGCTTCGACATCGTGCGCCAGGCGGAGCAGATCAAGCAGAACATCGGCTACATGACCCAGCGCTTCAGCCTGTACGAGGACCTGAGCGTGGAGGAAAATCTGGCATTCTACGCCGGCATTTACGGGGTGCCGCGCAACCAGCGCCGAGACCGGCTGCAGCAGGTGCTGGAGAGCACGGGGCTATCGCAGCGGCGCAAGCAGCTGGCGGGCACCCTGTCCGGCGGCTGGAAGCAGCGGGTGGCCCTGGCCAGCGCCACCGTGCACGAGCCGCCGCTGCTGTTTCTGGATGAGCCCACGGCGGGTGTGGATCCGGTGAGCAGGCGCGAGTTCTGGGAGCAGATCCATCACCTGTCCAGCGTCGGCACCACCATCGTCGTCACCACGCACTACATGGATGAGGCCGAGCGCTGCCACCAGATTGCCTTCATCTTTCGCGGCCAGCTGCTCGACACCGGCACCCCGCAGGAGATCGTGGCGCGGCGTGGGCTGCGGGCGGCCGAGGCGCGGGCTGCCGACGCGGGCGCGCTCGCCGCACGGCTGCGCGCCGATCCGCGGGTGGACGAGGTCTCGCACTACGGCCATCTGCTGCGCGTGTGCACGCGCGAGCACGCCGATCCGCTGCTGGTGGTGCGCGAGCTCGGGGGCGAGGCGGGGCTCTTGGAGCTGGACGAGGTGCGCGCCACCGTGGAAGACGCCTTCGTGTCCATGGTGCGGGAGGATCTGGTGCACGCGGGCGACGGAGCCGCGCGCGCATGATCGAGCGTGCGCTGGTCATCGCCAGGAAGGAGCTGCTGCAGCTGCGGCGCGACCGCATGACCCTGGCCATGATGGTGGTGCTGCCGCTGCTGCAGCTCTTGCTCTTCGGCTACGCCATCAACACCGACGTGCGGCACATTCCCACCCTGGTCTTCGATCAGGATCGCAGCGCCGCCTCGCGCGACCTGGCGCGCTCGCTGGAGGCCACCGGCTTTCACGATCTGGTCGGCCAGGTGCAGAGCTACGGTGAGATCGCGCGCGCGCTGTCCGCCGGGCGCGCGCGCGCCGCGCTGGTGATCCCGGCGCGCTACGCCTCGGATCTCAGCGCCGGCCGCAGCAGCACCGTGCAGCTGGTGGTCGATGGCTCGGACCCGCAGATCGTGGCCAGCGCCAGCAACACCGCGGCGTCGCTGGTGGGCGCGCGCTCGCTGCAGCTGGCCCTGGCCCGCACCCCGCCGGGCGCGCTCTCCGGCGAGCCGATCCGCCTCGAGCCCACCATCTGGTACAACCCAGAGCTGCGCACGGCAGTGTACGTGGTGCCGGGGCTGATCGGCGTGATCCTGACCATGACCATGGTCATGCTCACCGCCATGGCCATCGCGCGCGAGCGCGAGCGCGGCACGCTGGAGCAGCTGATCGTCTCACCGGTGAAACGCCTGGAGCTGCTGGCGGGCAAGATCGTGCCCTACGTCAGCCTGGGCTACCTGCAGATGACGCTCATCCTGCTGGCGGGGCGCGTGGTGTTCGGGGTACCCGTCCTCGGCTCGCTCGTCACCCTGTACGCGCTGGCACTGATCTTCATCGCCGCCAACCTGGCCCTGGGCCTGTTCTTCTCCACCATAGCGCGCACGCAGCAGCAGGCGATGCAGATGTCCTTCTTCTTCCTCTTGCCGAACATCCTGCTCAGCGGCTTCATGTTCCCGTTCGAGGCCATGCCTGCGCCTGCGCAGTGGCTCGGCCAGGCGCTGCCGCTGACTCACTTCTTGCGCATCGTCCGCGGCATCGCGCTCAAGGACGTGGGCGTCGGCGATCTGTGGCCAGAGCTGGCCTGGCTCGGCACGCTGCTGCTCGTGCTGGTCAGCCTGACATCGCTGCGCTTCAGCAAGAAGCTCGCCTAGCGCGCCCCCCCTCCGAGATCGACCATCCATGCCTCGCCCCCGCTCCGACATTCGCCCTCGTATCCTGGAGGCCGCGCGCCAGCGCTTCGTGGCCACGGGAGTGGACGCCAGCTCGCTGCGCGGCATCGCCGCCGACGCGGGCACCAGCCTGGGCATGATCTACTATTACTTCCCCAGCAAAGATGAGCTGTTCCTGGCGGTGGTGGAGCAGGTGTACGGGCAGCTCCTGGCAGAGCTGGAGCGCGCCCTGGCAGGGGCCAGCGATTTTCAGGGCAGCCTGCTCGCGCTGTACCGGCGCATCGCGGCGGCCAGCCCGCTGGAGCTGGACGTGGTGCGTCTGGTCGCGCGCGAGGCGCTGACCTCGCCCCCGCGCCTGGCGCGCCTGGCCGAGCGCTTCCGCTGCGGCCATATCCCGCTCCTGCTGCAGGCCATCGGCGCGGCTCTGAGCCGGGGGGAGCTACGCCGAGATCTGCACCCGGGGGTGCTGCTGGCGGCCACCATCGCGCTGGGCACCCTGCCGCAGTTTGCGCTGCGGGTGGTGGGGGGGAGCCTGCCGGCGCCCCTGCCCAGCGCGGAGCAGCTGATCGAGCAACTGGCCGAGGCGGTGCTGCATGGCATTGCCGCGCCCCGCTGATGGCGCTATGGGGAAGGCCGCATGGCCACCGACGAAAAGAGCTCCCCCCTGCTTCCGGCCGGAAGCCACCCGCCGTGGTGGCGCAGCAGCCTGTACAAGGAGCCCGTCTGGCTCTCGCTGGTCTGGCTGCTCGTGCCGCTCGCGCTGGCCTCGATCGTGCTCTACCTTGCCGTCACGCGCTGAGGCGGTTCTTCGGTGAGCGCGCGAGAGACCGCGCCTGGGCCGGCGCAGGTTTCTGACGGCGAGCAGGCGCTCGGCTGTGTGCACGCGGCCGAGTGCCCCGGCTGCCCGTTGATCACTCAGCCGTATGCGCAGGGGCTGCGCTGGAAAGCGGGGCGCCTGCGCAGCGCGCTCGAGCGCTATCCCGAGCTGCGTGAGCTGCCGGTGGCCGAGCCGCGCGGGGCCGAGCCGTTCAGCGAGTATCGGGTGCGCGCCAAGCTGGTCAGCGAGCGCCGCCGCGGACTGGGCCTGTTTGCGGCGGGGACCCATCGCGTGGTGGACACGCCCGGCTGTCGAGTGCTGGCGCCACCGCTGCACGCCGCGGCGGCAGCATTGCGAGCGCTCTTGCCGCTGGAGGTGCCGCTGGCGGGGGTAGATCTGCGCGCCTGTGACGACGGTGTGCTGCTGTGCCTGATCGTGGAGGGCGAGGCGGCAGAAGACGCGCTGCAGCGCAGCGTGGAACGGGTCTGGCGCGAGGTTCCGCAGCTGGTCAGCGTGGCCGCCAGCGTGCACCCACCCGGCGCGGTGCAGCTGCTCGGGCAGCAACTGCGGGTGTTGCGCGGCCCGGAGCGCGCGCGCCATCACCTGGCTCCGGGAGCGCCCTGGCACTTCGCTTCGCATGGCGCCTTTACCCAGGTGCACCCCGGGCAAGCCGCGCGCTTGCACGAGCGGGTGCAGCGCTGGATCGACGCGGGGCTGGGCTCCGTGCGGGGGCGGCGCGTGCTCGAGCTGTACGCCGGCTCCGGCGCGCTGGGCCTGCGCCTGGCGGCAGCCGGCGCGCGCGTATGCGCGGTGGAGAGCTTCGCGCCAGCGCTGGAGCAGCTGCGAGCCGCGGCGGCGGCGCAGGGCCTGGCCGTGGAGGGGCGCGCGCAATCGGCGGAGGAGTACCTGCAGTCGGCGGACGCGCGCGGCAGCCAGGATGTGGTGATCGTCAACCCGCCGCGACGCGGGCTCTCGCCTGCAGTGCGCAGCGGCCTGGCGCAGCAAGGAGCGCAGCGCATCGCCTACGTGTCATGTGAGCCGCTCAGCCTGGCGCGCGATCTGGAGCACCTGCGCCTGCTGGGCTGGCGTGCGGAGCAGCTCTTGCCGTTCGATCTGATCCCGCTCTCGGAGGCGCTGGAGACGCTCGCGCTGCTCGCGCCTGCGCCGCTGCCCACGCCGCGCGTGTTGCTTGAAGACGAGCGAGCGCTGGTGCTCGACAAGCCGCCGTTCGAGCCCACCACCCCGCAGGGCGAGAGCAGCAGCAGCCTGCTCGAGCGCGCGCGCCAGACCCTGGGCGTGCCCCAGCTCACCCCCGTGCACCGGCTGGATCGTGACACCAGCGGCGTGTGCTGGTTCGCGCGCCGTCCCGAATACGTGGCGGAGCTGGCGCAGGCGCTGGCGCGCGGGCAGAAGAGCTATCTCGGGCTGGTGCGCGGCGTGACGCGCGAGAAGGGCAAGATTGCCCGCCCCTTGCGCGAGGCCAGCAAGCTGCTGGCGGCCAGCACGCGCTACCGGCGGCGCGAGGTCACGAGCGGTCACAGCTTGCTCGAGCTCTGGCCCGAGCACGGGCGCAAGCACCAGCTGCGCCGCCACCTGAGCTCCATCGGCCACCCCATTCTGGGCGACGAGCGCTACGGCTCAGCGGCAGCGAACCGCCACTTCGAGCATCGCTACGGGCTGGACCGCACCTTCCTGCACTGCGCTTTCGTGCGGCTGGAGCTGCCCTCCGGGCCGCGCGAGGTGCGCTCGGAGCTACCCGGCGATCTGGCGGCGGTGCTGGCGCAGCTGCGCGCCGCGGAGGGCGGCTCAGCGGGGTGAGAAGCTGGCCGCCGGTAAGCGCTCGGGCTCTGGCCCAGCAGGCGGCGGAACTGGCGGTGAAACGTCGAGAGATCGGCGAAGCCGCACTCGTAGGCGATCTGCGCGACGGAGTGGCTGGCCGTGCGCAGGCGCACGGCCGCTCGCTGCAGGCGCGCGCGCAGCAGGTATTGGTGCGGCGTGAGGCCCACGAGGAGCCGGAAGGTGCGCAGGAAGTGGTACGGCGTCAGGCCGGCGTCCCGCGCCAGCGTGCCCACGCTCAGATCGCGCTCGAGCTCGTACGCGCCGCTCTCGATCTGTCGCACGGCGGTGGCGATGCGGCGCTGGTCGCGAGCGCTGGGGCTCCGGAACGCGCCGGGCAGCTCGCTCTCGGCCTGCACGGTCTCCGCCGCTAGCCAGAGCGCTGCCTCCTCGAGCGCTGGCGCCCCCAGCTCGCGCGCCGCCTCCAGAGCCGCCAGAGCGGGGCTCAGCCGCGCCGAAGCGGGCAGCAGCGGCCAGCGGAACGCCATGCGCCGCGCGCCAGCGATGCTCGCCAGCACGTCCTCCCAGTAGGCAGGGGAGAAGTGCAGGGAGATGCAGCGATCCCCCGTGCCGTGCTCGTGACCGCACTCGAAGCACTGCCCCAGGTTGCCGAGCAGGATGGCGCCCGGCGCGAGCAGCGCCGAGCCCTGCGCCGTGCGATAGCGAAAGGTGCCGCCGAGCACCACGCCGAGCGACACCGTGCCGTGTTGCTCTTCAACGCGCCGGTCTCCCGGCCCCGCCGTGCACACCACATCGTGCACGTGCCAGCCGGGGCCCCCTGCCAGCACCTTCACGGACAGGGTGGGAGGTGAGGTAGCCACCCTCAGAAGGTAGCAATTTTTCCCACGCCCTGGCGGACCATCGGCGTGAAGCTCTTGGCACCACCAAGGAGCGCCACATGGGAACAGTTCGCAAGCACATCTTCACCAAGGCCCAACCCGAGCAGGTCTGGGACGCCATCCGCGACATCGGCGCCTTGCACACTCGACTGGTTCCGGGCTTCGTCACCAACACCCAGCTGGAGCCGGGTGCGCGCCTCGTCACCTTTGCCAACGGGGTGACGGCGCTCGAGCCCATCGTCACGCTCGACGAGGAAGAGCGGCGCCTCGTCTGGACGGTGAAAGACCTGCCGCTGTTCAGCCACTACAACGCTTCGGCGCAGGTGTTCGTGGAGGCCGATGGAGCGCGCGTGGTGTGGACCGCAGATTTTCTGCCGGACAGCGCGCGACCCGAGCTCGACGCGATGATGGAGGCGGGCGCGCGCGCCATGCAGGCGGCGCTGGCTCGACTGGTGCCCACGGCTTCCCGCACGTGAAAATGGCCTGATTCGACCCTGTCTCCGGTCTGCCCCCATTGGGAACGCAGCCGGGCTGCCGCTGGTCTTCCCGCCCGCGCAACCAGGTACGGGCGCGCGGGCGGAATTGCTGCGGTCCAGGAGCAAGGATGCCGGCCGTTCTGGGGATGTACATGGAGCTCCAGAGGCGACGACGTTGGATGGGCCGGAATTTGTGCGCTGCGGGTGCCCTGCTCGGGGCCACCGCGATCGCGCCAGCGAGCTGGGCGCAAGTGACCTGGAGCCACACCCAGGTCTCCACCGCCAATGGCTCCATGCCCAGCATCGCGGTGGATCGACTGGGGTATGTGCACGTCGGCTGGGTCCTGAACCAGGGTGGCTCCAGCTGGTACGCGTACCACCTGGAGAACCAGAGCGGGCTGTTCCAGCAGACGCTGGTCGACTCCAAGAGCACGAGCACCCAGGCGATCTTCCCCTTCCTGAGCACGGACTCGCTCGGCTTCTATCACCTGGTCTGGCGTGATCTACAGAAGAGCGAGACCGTCTTCTACCGCAGCAACAACCCGCTCACCCGCTCGCTGGTGAAGAAGAGCTTCTCCGGCGGGCACACCCACGATCCCATCCTCGACATCACCGCGGACGACGTGGCGCACGTCATGACCGAGGCGGACTCGTGCAGCGGCTGCAGCGGGGGCAGCAACCTGTACGACGAGGGCTACACGGCCACCACGGATCGGGCGGGGCCGGTGATCTCTCTCCCTCGCGACCCCAACGATGCCACAGGGGTGCAGCAGTTCTCCAGCGCCGTGACCGCCGATGGCACACGCCACCTGGTGTTCTCGATGCGGCTGGCGCCGCCCGCCGACAATCAGCGCTTGATCTATTACAGCAGCCGCGCGCCCGACAGCAGCAGCTGGAGCACGCCGGTCTCCATCACTGGCCACGACGAGAATTACCAGGGCTGGCCCGCGCTGGTGGCTGACTCATCCGGTGCGCTGCACGTGGTGTATTCGTCCGGGGACTACGGCATCTACTACGTGAACAACTCTGGCGCCAGCTGGAGCAGCCCGCTCAGGATCAACGATCAGAACGAGGTGATGGACGCCATTCCGAGCGTTGCCATCGACCCGAATGGCCGCCTGCACGTCGTGTTTCAGCGCTACACCCCGGGCAGCGGCGGCACCAGGGTCTCGGTGCACTACACCACCAACGCCTACGACCCCGACAACTGGCTGGACCCTGCCTCCGAGGTGCTGCAAGAGGTCGGCGACGACTTCCAGCTCACCCACCAGAACCGCAAGATCGCCGTCAGCTGGGTGGATAACCAGGTGCTGATCCCCTATCAGACGGACAGCGCCATCTGGCTCGCCTCCACCAGCGATGTGCCCGTCACCCCGCCGGACGCGGGGGGCACGAGCGAGCTCACCTCGAGCGCCGGCTTCGTTCCCCCGGAGCAGCTCGCTCGCACCGTGTCCAACACTTCCGAGACGGCCACCGCGATCCTGAAGCTCGACCTCGAAGACGCTGGCGGAGACGGGCAGGCCACGCGGGTCTCGCAGCTGCACGTCCACGTCGGAGAGAACCAGAGCCGGGTGCAGCTGGCCACGAAGCAGGAGGGCCTGTCGTATTTGCTGGCTGGGGCCGAGCTGCTGACCGACTCCGGCGAGCGCATCCCCGGCGTGGTCTCCGATTTCAAGCTCGTGTTCCGCGGCAGCGAAGGCAACCTGTGGGTGCCCGACGGCGCCACGCGCAGCTACACCTTGCGCGTCTGGGCGCAGAACCAGCCGCACGTCACCGGCAAGAGCATCGAGCTGCGCATCAAGCCCGATCAGGACGTGGTCGTGGAGAGCGGAGGCTCCGCGATGCGCACGGATCAGGCAGTCGTGTACAGCGACGTCGCGCTGCTGGTGGACACAGCGAGTGACTGCGCCCCGGGCTCCGCCTGCAGCGACGGTGACCCCTGCACCTGGGGTGATACCTGCAACGCGCAGGGCGAGTGCACGGGCACTGCAATCAGCTGTGAGAGCGACGAGTGCAACACCCGCAGCTGCAACGGCAGCGCGGAGTGCAGCGTGGTCGCCCAGCCCTGTGCGGGCCCGGACGAGTGCGCGCTGGGCACCGACGACTGCAGCCCGGACGCCACCTGCAGCAACACGGCGGACGCCTTCACCTGCAGCTGCAAGCCCGGCTATCAGGGTGATGGGCTGAGCTGCGCTGACATCGACGAATGCCAGCTGCCGCAGTCGGTGTGTGACCACAACGCCACCTGCGCCAACAGCCCGGGTTCCTTCGCGTGCACCTGCCAGGCAGGTCATGTCGACCCCGGCGACGGTAGCTGTGAGCCGGTCTCCGCCGAGCCAGAGCCGCCTGCGACCGGCTCGGATCCGGTTGTGCCTCCGGAGCCCCCGCCCGGTACTGCGGGTAGCGGTAACCTGGCGGGCGCGGGGGGGGCTCCCGCGCAGTCCCCCGGCGGCGACACTGGCGCGGCCACGGGCGGCACGGGCTCGAGCACCGGCCGCGGCGGCAGCAGTGATGGCAGCATCAGCGGCAGCGCTGGCAGCTCCTCCGCGGAACCGGCAAGCGCACCTTCGGCGAGCGGCTGCTCGGTGGCGCGCACCGCTCCAGCATCGGCCGCGGGCAGCGCAGCCACCGTGCTCGCCGGCGCGGCCTGGGCGCTGTTCCTCGCGCTGCGCCGGCTCGGGCGAGCGCCAGCGCGCGCTCTCGCCCGCCGGCGCGAGCCACGCCGCCGGCTCAGGTAACACTCGCTACGGGCCGCTGGCTACCACGCAGCGTCTCAGCCCGCGCGGGACGAGAGCAGGCGCCGCCGGGCCCGGCTCAGCTCTGACAGCAGCACTCCCGCCGCGACGGCCACGTTCAGCGACTCCACCGCGCCCGAGCCCTCGATGCGCACCAGCGCGTCACACTGCGCGCGGATGCGCGGCCCCAACCCCTCCACCTCGTGCCCGAGCACGAGCACGCTGGCGCCCGGGATGCTCAGTTGCTCGGCGCTGGCGGAGCCATGCGCGTCGGCGCCGATGACGTGAACTCCGGCGCTGCGCAGGCGCCCGAGGGTGTCGGCCAGATCCGTGGTGCGGCTGAACAGCAGATGCTCCGCGCCGCCCTCCGCGACCCGCAGGGCAAACGGTGACACTCCGGGATGCGGCGCAGGGGCGCCCAGCAGCACCGCCTTTGCACCGAAGAAAGCCGCGCTGCGCAGCACCGCGCCGATGTTCTGCGGATTGCGCACCCGGTCCAGCGCCACCGCCAGGCTGCGCTCCGGTAACAGCGCCGCAGCCAGCTCCTTCGGCGGCAGCCAGCGGCGCTCGCGCACGTGCAACAACACGCCCTCGTGCTGCGCGGAGTCTGCCACGTGGGCCAGCTCGCGTGCCGACTGCTCGCGCACCGGCAGGCCCTCGCCATCGGCCCAGCGCAGCAAGCGCGCCAGCTCGCCCTTCGCCTCCGGATCAAACGACACGCTGCGAATGTCCTGCCGGCGCTGCTCGAACACGGCCAGCGCCGCACGCAACCCGTAGCAGAGCTCGGTAGCTTCTTTCGCTGCTGGCTGGCGCTCGACGGCGCGCGCCGGAGCCGGGCCAGCCTGGCGAGCAGGCGGCGGTGCCGCACGCCCGCGGCGCTCGTGCAGGCGCGCGCCAGCTCTGCCCTCGAGATGCGCCGCGGGCGCAGGAGAGCCCCCGCGCCCACGTTGCTTCATTTTCAAGCGTCCTGCATGGGCAGATTGCCCAGGTAATCCATCTTGCCGATGTCGACGCCGCCCTGGCGCAGCAGGTTGTAGGCGGTCGTGACGTGGAAGAAGAAGTGCGGGATCTGGCGGCCGAACAGGTACTCGTTGGCCAGCATGGCCTTGCCCGGCGGATACGCCAGCTTGATCGGCGTGCTCGCCGTCACCTTCTCGAAGTCCTTCTCCGAGAAACCGTTGAGGTAGCTGATGCAGCGGCGGATGCGCGCGCGCAGCTCCTCGATCGTCGTCTCGTTGTCCTCGAACTTCGGCGCCTCCTTGCCGGACAGGTTGGCCGCCGCGGCCTTGGCCATGTCCGTGGCGATGCGGATCTGCGCCGGGAACGGCAACATGTCGGGTGCCACCCGAGCGCTACAGAAGTTGTTCACGTCGAACTTCTTGGCGGCGGCGTGGGCCACGGCCTTGCCCAGGATGGCGTCCAGGCTCTCGAGCGTGTGCGCAAATTGACGGATCGCTAGATGGTACATGGGATCAAACCCTCGTTGGTTGTTGCGCTCGCCGCCGTTGA
>JAICQL010000207.1 GCA_025937895.1 Polyangiaceae bacterium
AGTCGGCACCGAGCCGAGCGCCGCTCGGTCGGCCGCGCGAACGCGTGGTGCTCGAGCAGCTGCGCCTCGGGCCGCCGCCGTGGGCCACCTTCGATCCCTTCCTGTTCTGCGTCCACCACCGCGACGACTACCCGGCGGGCAATGCCCGGCTCGGCCCCGTGGCGACGCTCGAGGGCCGCAAGATCGGTGAAGACTTCGCCAACAAGGACGGCTGGAACATGTACCACGGCGACGTGGTGCCGGGCTTTCCGCGCCATCCACACCGCGGCTTCGAGACGGTGACGATCACGCGCCGCGGCTACATCGATCACTCCGACTCGCTGGGTGCCACGGCGCGCTACGGCGAGGGTGACGTGCAGTGGCTCACCGCGGGCAGCGGCATCGCCCACGCCGAGATGTTTCCGCTGCTCAATCCGGGCCAGCAGAACCCGACCGAGCTGTTTCAGATCTGGCTGAACTTGCCCCGGCGCAGCAAGTTCGCAAAGCCTCACTTCGCCATGTTCTGGAACAGCCAGGTGCCACGGCTGGAGCAGCGAGATGCAGCGGGGCGTCAGACAGAGCTGCGCATCATCGCCGGCGCGCTGGGCAGCGCCAGGCCCCCTGCCCCTCCGCCCGCGTCCTGGGCATCGCAGGCGGACGCAGACGTCGCCATCTGGTCCTTGCGCATGGAGCCCGGTGCAGAGTGGCAGCTGCCGGCGAGCGCACCCGGCACCCAGCGCACGCTGTACTTCTTTGCGGGCGAGCGGCTGCAAGTGGACGGGCGCGAGGTGGCGCGCGGCACGGCGGTGCGGCTGCGTCCGGGCAGCACCGTGCCGCTGCGCAATGGCGCGCTGGAGGCGGAGCTGTTGCTGCTGGCGGGGCGTCCCATCGGCGAGCCCGTGGTCGCGCGTGGCCCCTTCGTCATGAACGAGCCGTCTGAGATCGCCGCGGCCCGCATGGACTACCAGCGCACGCAGTTTGGCGGCTGGCCCTGGCAGAAGAGCGATCCGGTACATCCGCGTGACAGCGGGCGCTTCGCCGTGCACGCGGATGGTCGTAAAGAGCGCGCTGTCTGAGTGGCCCGGCGCGCAGTGCAGCTGTGGCGGTGCGTGCAGCTGTGGCGGCGCGCAGTGCAAATGTGGCGGCGCGCAGTGCAGCTGTGGCGGCGCGTGCAGCTGTGGCGGCGCGCAGTGCAACTGTGGCGGCGCCGGCGCCGGTGCTCACTGCGCGGGGCAGCCCACCTGCTGCTCGGAGAACACCACGTCATCGATCCAGAGCGAGCGCGCGTCATCCGCCTGGTACGACTCCCAGCCCACGTTGATGCGTGAGAACACGGGCGCCTGCCACACGTATTCGGCGGGCTGCGCCACGCAGCCCGTACCCGTCTGGTCGATCTGGATGTCGGTGAGCTCGGCCCCATCCAGCCAGAAGCGCATCTGGTTGGCCTCGCCATCGAAGAACCACTCGGCACAGGCCCACCTGCCCACCGGCACCACGACCCCGTTGGCGTGGCGGTAGCAGTCGGTCTGCGGCCCGCGCGAGGGGGTGGCGTAGTAGTCGGTGGTGTCGTAGTTGGCCATCAGCTGATTGCCCTTGAACATGCCGTCTTCGTTCACGGGTAGCTGCCCGCCGTAGCGGTAGGTGGCCGAGTAGTCCTGGCCCGGAACGAGGCCCGTGCCATCCACGAACGTCCAGTGCACGTTGGTGGTGGGCGCCGACTCCAGATAGAACATCATGCGCCCGTACACGCGCTGCCCGGGCAGCGGGATCACCGGAGCGCCCGCCAGGCCGATGAAGCCACGCTTGTACGTGGGCATGCCGCCCGTCGTGGGCACGGTGCTGGCCTTGACCGACTGGGTGCCGCGGAACGCGCGGGTGGTGTCGACGGCCACGGTGGCGTTCGTCTGCGACACCATCCACGGGGCTGCCGGCGCCTGCCCGGCGGTGGCCGTCTCGAAGTCATCACAGAACAGTGCGCTCGCGCACGCCGCGGCATCGTCACCGCCCGCGCCTCCACCCCCCTGCGGCATGCCCGTGCTACCCGCCAGGCCGCTGTCACCTGCGCTGCCCGCGCTGCCGGTCGCACTACCGCCCGAGCCACTGCCGGCGGAGCCAGTGGAGCCACTGCCGGCGGAGCCAGTGCTGGTCGAGCCAGCATTGGACCCGGTCGGGCCTGGATCCCCGCTGGCGGAGTCGGAACAGCCCGCGGCCAGCAACACACACGAACACAGGGACCACAACTTGCTGCCCAGGGCGGGGCAGCGGCAGAACGCAAGATTCATCGGGGCAACCTCCAGTCCCCGTGTTGTCGCACGGTGTCGCGGCCCGCCTCAAATGTCATTCTCGAGTACGTTGCGAGGCTATCCCGAGGCCCTGCATACCGAGGCTGCTCAGACACGAATTTTCCCTGAGGTGGGCAAAACGCTGGCCGCAGCCGCGGCCTCGTGGCACCCCTGATCCAGCGCCATGTGCCGCAACATCCGCCCCCTGTTCAACTTCGAGCCGCCCGCCACCGACGAAGAGATCGCCGCTGCAGCACTGCAGTTCGTGCGCAAGGT
Source organism: Polyangiaceae bacterium (assembly GCA_025937895.1). GTDB lineage: Bacteria > Myxococcota_A > Polyangia > Polyangiales > Polyangiaceae > SZUA-265. The sequence goes on from JAICQL010000207.1 coordinate 2,538, forward strand.
GAGCGGCACGACCAGGCCCAGCAGCAAGAATCAAGCACAGTTCGACCTCGCCGTGGCCAAGATCAGCCGCATCACTCGCCAGCTGGTCGACTCGCTGGAGACCACCGCGCCGCCGCGCAACCGCGAGGTGGAGGCCAGCAAGGCCCGCGCCCGCGCTGCCCGGCGCTACGCCTGAGCGGTCAGCGCGCGCTCCAGCTGCGCCCTCACGCTCTGGATCACAATCAGCTGCTCGGGCCACTCCGGATCGCGCCGCGCGGCCTCCGCGCAGTGCGCCAGGAGCACCATGCGCCCGCACCTCGCCGCTCGCCCGGCACGCAGCAGCAGGCGCGCGGCCTCCTCCAGCGGCTCGCCCGCTCGCTGCACGCGCAGCGCCACGGGCTGGCCTGCCACGTGCGCGCGCAGGATGGCATCGATGCCGCGATTACGCTGCACGGGCACGAGCTCCAGATCGCCCAGCTCCGCCAGCAGCTCGGCATCCGCGGCACGGTACGCCTCGCGCCCCTTGTCGAGCAGCGCGGACTCGCTGCGCATCGGCTGCGCCAGGCGCCTACGCGCCAGGGCGATGGCCTGTGCGGAGGCGTCGATGCCGAGCGAGCGCCGCCCGAGCAGCTCCGCTGCCACCAGGGTGGTGCCGCTGCCGCAGCAGGGGTCGAGCACCAGATCCCCCGGATCGGAGGCCAGCTCGATGATGCGCTGCAAGAGCAGCACCGGCTTCTGTGTGGGGTAGCCCACGCGCTCCTTCGCCTTCGGGTTGAGGTACGGGATGTCCCAGACATCGCCCAGCGGCACCCCCTTCTTCGCGCCGCCGTTCAGGACGCGGCCAGCTTCGTCGCGAGCGTACACGGCCTTGCCGCGTGCATCACGGGTGCGCCGCTGCAGGATCTGATCGATGTTGGTGGCGGGCGAATACTCCACGAACATCGGGTGAAACACGTAAGCTGCGCTCTTCGAGTAGTGATAGATGGTCTGGTGCGCGGGCAAGAGCGCACGCCGCGCGTTGGACCAGCGGCGGTATTGCCAGATGATCTCGTTGCGAAAGTGGCGCGCACCAAACACCTGATCCAGCACCCCGCGGGCCACGTGCGCCGCGCGCCGGTCACAGTGGAAGAACACGGAGCCATCCGGGCTCAGCACCCTCCGCACCTCGCTCAGGCACTCCCCCAGAAACACTGCGTATTCGTGCTGCCCCGCCCACAGGTCGGCAAACTCGAACACCTGGCCCTCGTGGCGCGCCGACAGCCGCTGCATTCGCTGGGTGAAAAAGGGCGGATCCAGGTACGCCAGCCGAGCCGAGCCCGCCGCCAGGGCCGGCAGCACGTCCCTGCAGTCCCCTTTGCACAGCTCCGCCCCCCGCGAAAATGCCCGCGCCGCTGCCCTGGGGGTTATCTTTGCGGCCATTTGCAACGCCGCGGGGCAGGTTATATTGAAAGACGTGTCCAACGCCATTCTGAGCCAGCGTCCGCTCGGGGCTCCGCCCTGGGTCACGCTCGATCCCTTTCTGTTCTGCGTGCACCACGTGGACGCCTACCCCGCGGGCAACTCCCAGCTCGGGCCGGCGGCCTCGCTCGGGGGCCGGCACCTGGGCATGGATTTCGAGGGCAAAGATGGCTGGCGCATGTACCACGGGCAGGAGATCCCGGGCTTTCCCCAGCATCCGCACCGCGGCTTCGAGACGGTGACCATCCTGCGCCGGGGCATCATCGATCACTCGGACTCGCTCGGCGCTGCGGCGCGCTTCGGCAAGGGCGACGTGCAGTGGATGACGGCCGGGCGCGGCATCGTGCACTCGGAGATGTTCCCGCTGCTCAGCCAGAGCGATCCGAATCCGCTCGAGCTGTTTCAGATCTGGATCAACTTGCCCGCCGAATCAAAGCTGGTGGAGCCGCACTTCAGCATGTTCTGGGAGCGGGAGATCCCCAGGCTCCAGCTCGGCGCCGCTGGCGGCCCACAGACGGAGGTCACCGTGATCGCGGGCGAGCTGGAGGGCCAGAGGGCGCCTTCCCCACCCCCGCACTCGTGGGCAGCGCGGCGCGACGCCGACACTGCGATCTGGACCTTGCGCATGGATCCGGGCGCGGCGTGGGAGCTGCCGCCCGCTGCAGGCCAGCACACGGTGCGCGCGCTGTACTTCTTCGGCGGCCAGCGCCTGCGCGTGGACGGCAAGGACGTGGCGCCGCCCACGGTGCTGGTGCTGCAGAGCGACCGCGCCGTGCGGCTGGAGGCCGGCGACGCGGCGGTGGATTGCCTGCTGCTGCAGGGGCGCCCCATCGCGCAGCCCGTCGCGCACTACGGGCCGTTCGTGATGAACACGCAGGCAGAGCTGCGGCAGGCGGTCAGCGACTATCAGCGCACCCAGTTCGGTGGCTGGCCGTGGCCGAGTGACGCCCCGGTGCACCCGCGCAGTGAGGGTCGCTTCGCGCGGCACGCCGACGGCCGCATCGAGCGCCCCGAGCCGTGAGCGCAGCTGCGGCAGCGGGGGGCGAGCACACCCGCTACCTCGGCGCGAGCTACTTTCCCGCGCTCGACGGCCTGCGCGCGGTGGCCATCCTGGCCGTGCTATGGCACCACTCGCTGCCTGCCGCCGCGGCGGGCTGGCTGGCGCGCGGGCACGTGGGGGTGCGGCTCTTCTTTGCGCTGAGCGGCTTCTTGATCTGCTCGCGGCTGCTCGCGGAGCGCCGCGCCACGGGCTCGCTCGCACTCGGGCGCTTCTGGCTGCGGCGCGCGCTGCGCATCTTCCCGCTGTATTACGCGCTGCTCGGGCTGTTTGCGCTGTACCTGGGTGTGCGCGCCCAGGACGCAGGCAGCCGTCACTTCTTCGACAACTTGCTGTTTCACGCCACGTACACCGGCAACTGGTTCATCGATTATGCCGTGAACCACCCGGTGTGGTTTGCCTTCGGCTGGTCGCTGGCCTGCGAGGAGCAGTTCTACGCCTGGTGGCCTCCGCTGCTGCGCCGCTCGCGCCGTGGCATCCGCGCGCTCGTGGCATTGCTGGGCGCGCTGGCGCTACAGCAGCTGGTGCAATACCGCGTGCTCGGCAGCTGGCTTGCCAGCTACCCCACCCTGGAGCGAGTGCTGCTCAGCCTCGCTCCCGCGCTCAGCCTGGGCGCGCTGCTCGCGCTCGGCCTGGAGCGGCGAGGCGGCTTCTCGCTGGGCTGGATGCTGTTCGGTAAGTGTGCCGCCGCCAGCGCGGTCACCGTGGTCACCGTCATCGCCGTCGTCATCGGCCACGGCGGCGGTCCGCCATTGCTGCTCGATCTGGCGTTCAGCGCCCTGGTGTGCAGCGCCGTGATCGCGCCGGCGAGCTGGCTGGGCCGGCTGCTGGCAGCTGAGCCGCTGGGTGCGCTCGGCCGGGTGAGCTATGGCGTGTATCTGTTCCATGTGCCGGTGCTCGGGCTGTGCAGGCGGCTGCTGCCGGGCCTCGCTGAAAGGCCAGAGCTGCTCGCGCCGCTCGCGCTCGCGCTGTGCTGGCCGCTGGCCGCACTCAGCCATCGCTACTTCGAGGCGCCCTTGCTCGCGCTCGCGCGCAGACCCGCGCGCACGACGGCCGCGGGGGAGACAGCGCTGACACACGAAGCAGCCAGCGCAGCTGGTGAGGCAAAGGTCGCGGCCCAACCAGCCTGAGCGAGCACTAGGCTGGCGCGGCTTCAGTTTCAGTGACAGTGAATCGCGCGGCTCACTCAGCTGTGTTAGCTTCAGCCCGTCCGACTTGGAGGAGGCTTGGCAATGAAGTTCGGGATTGAGGTCGAAGACCACTGCTTGGTTGGCGCCAGCGTCGCGCTCGGGCGCCGGCGAGCCCCTCTCGGCAACGTGCTCCGGGCGTCCTGCGCCGCCACGCTGTTGATGGCCAGCTGTAGCTCGCAGGAGCGGCCGGCTGCGGCACCCAGCGCGCCCGCCGCCGAGGGCCCCACCAGCGAGCAGCTCGGTACTCCGCGCGACACGCACTACACCGCCGACGTCGAGGCCACGCGCGGCCGTGTGCGCGTGATCGTGCGCGAGGAGTCGCTGTGCGACGTGATCCCCGTGCAGAGCGTGATCGAAGACGGCAAGAAGAAGTACATTGCGGGCGACCCCACCTCCAGCCGCCCGTGCAATCAGCGCGTGGCGCGTAACGTGATGGTCTCGCTCGAGGTGGGCGGCAACACCTTCCGCCTGGGCGAGCCCAACGCCCAGGGTGAGGTCGAGGCCAACATGAGCGACACCATGCTGCGCGACCTGTACGGTGACGACACCAGTCAGGCGCCGGTGGCCAAGGTGATGCTGCGCGACAATCGGGGCCAGGCGCAGGAGGTCGGCGTGGTGGAGCTGGCCCAGCTGCAAGCTACCGATCAACGCCTCGAGCAGCTGCTGGCCGAGTTCCGCCGAGTGCTGGATCGGCCGCAGCAGGAGCTGACGGGCGCGCAGCTGGCGCACGCCTACGAGCTGTACGAGCAGCTCTCGCGCTTCGACAGCGGGGAGCCGCGCATCGCCGCGCTGCAGGCGCTGTTCATGGAGCGGCTGTACTCGCGCAAGGCGCAGGAGGCGAACGAGCGCTTCCGCAACAACCTGGAGGCGCTCGACGCCGCCAAGAACATCCTGGCCAACAATCGCACCACCATCGTGTTGCCCGGCTACGTGAGCAGCGCGCTCGAGGGCGGAGCCCTGGACGATCGCTCGGTAGACTGGGCGCGCGGGCAGGTGGCCATCGCCATCCGCCGCTACCCCACCCTGTGCGGGCCCAATCCCGAGAGTGGCTTCACCTGGTCGCGGCTGCAGCTGAGCCCGCCACCCCCGGAGTCGCGTCTGGCCTTCGAGATGCTGCGCTTCGCGTACGACAACCCGTACGAGAAGGAGATCGCTCAGCTCTGCCGCAGGGTGCTCGGGTAAACCCGAGCACTGTCGCAGGGTGCTCGGGTAAACGTTCACAGTGGCGCTCGGCGCTGCGCGCGCATCACGCTGAGGCTCACGCAGCTGCCGCGCTCGCCGGCGCCAACATTCGCGAAGCAAGGCTCCCCCAGAGCGGGCGTGCGCAGCTCGAAGGTCCGCTGCTCCAGCCGCGCCACCCCATCGGGCTCGAGCCGCAGGGAGAGCTCCACCGTCGTGCGGGCGCACTCCGTTCCCAGCGCCTCCACCACCACCGTATCGAGCAACGCCCCCGAGTCATCCGGAGCACACCGGAAGCCATCGGGCGCGTTCGGCTCGCTCCCGCCCCGGGGCAGCCACAGATACGGCTCGCTCCGGCTCAGGATGTCGGCCATGAGCGCCTGGCATTCCTCGATGCCATCACACGACTGTAGTGCGACCATCGGGGTGTTGCGCAAGGGCGAGAAAAACTGACCGGGAAAGGTGATCGGCTCGAGCGCCCAGTAGCCCTCGGGCTGCAGGGCAGGCCCCTCAGCGTCGCAGCCGGAGTCGCTGCGCGAGTGGCTGATGATCTCGTACACACCGTCGTAAGCGGCCACCTGCTCCTGCTGCGGAGGCGTACACTGGAATGCAAACGGCAAGGCCAGCCCGGAGCAGCCCTCCGCCGAGCGCAGCGCGATACAGGCCTCGGGCTCCGCCTCCGGCACCTGGCAGGCGCCGGCAAAGAGCGCCTGCATGCACGCGCGCCACTCCCCGGCGCTGGCGGAGCAGGAGGTGGTCCGCGTTCCACAGGCGTCGAGCCCGCTCTGATCCAGGTACAGCGTCCAGCCGTTGTCGCACGTCTGTAACTCAACCTGTGCGGGCCAGCCCTCATCGAGCTCGGCGCACAGCGCTTGCAGCTGACCGGTGGAGAGCGAGCTCAGGCGCTGTGCATCGCCCGGAGCGTCCTCCGAGCAAGCGACCGCCAACGTCACTGGCCATGCAAGGCCGGCCAGTGACACCTTCCGCAGAGCTCGTAGGAGTGGGGCTTTCGTCGTGGACATCGACCGGGCTTTGACACTGGCCTTGCAGATCTTGCAGACGATCTGTTCACAATCCAGCAATCGGCCGCCAGGGCAAGACAGGACCAGACGCACTCGTGTCGTGTAAGCTTTTCGCACCTGACCCCCAAGGCCCCTGCATGATGCAATGGAAGCAGATGCTGCTGGGTTGCAGCGCCGTCTCGTGTCTCGGTTTGTCCGCCACCACCGTACGGGCTGAGAGCGCGTGCGACGGGGCGCGCTCCGTGGAGCTCACCATCCAGCTCGAGCCGCCGGAGAGCTCTGCTCGAGAGCAGCTGCAGCAACGGGTGGCGGCGGAGCTACAGGCACGCCAGCTGCAGCTCTGCACGCCCCTGGCCGGGGAGCGCCACCTGGCCCACGTGCACTTGTCGGTGCCGTTGCCCGAGCTCAGCCCCACCCGGGTGAAGATCGGCACGGATGGCGGCGCGGAAGCGGAGCGTACCCTGGATGTGGCCGCGCTGCCTCGGGAGGCACGCGCCTCCGCCATCGCCAGCGCCACCGATGAGCTGCTCTCTTCCTTGCTCCAGAGCGCACCTTCAGCCGCTGCGAGCAGCGAGCTGGCGCTGGCAGCAGAGCCTGACCGGCAGCCCAGCACTGCTCCAGAGCAGGAAGCAGCGTGGACGCCAGGTCGGTGGGAGCTCGGCCTGGGCGGAGGCGGGGCACTGTTCGAGGCGCCCGAGGGCCTCGAGGACGAGGACGGCGGTGCCGCGTATCAGGGCGAGTTCCTCGGGCGCTGGCGGCCTCTGCCACGGCTGTCCGCCACCTTGCGCGCGGGCCTGGACCGAGGCCTGCTCCGGCAGACCGCCTGGTACGATCTCTCGGGGTACCGCATCAAGGAGCGCTCCAGTGGCTGGCACGTTGGGCTCGACCTCGGCTTCGAGCTGCTGGACCCCGCCGGAAGCTTCGGGCTCGCTCCCCAGCTCGGCCTCGCGCTGGCGCGGGTCAAGCTGACGGAAGAGCGCCAGGTGCCCACGCCCGTCGGGCCGGGCGTGCAATACCTGCCCACCGACAGCTCCTGGGAGCTCGCTACCAACGTGGGCGCAGAGCTGAGCTTTCGCTCGGGCCGCTGGGGAGCTGCGCTGGGCCTTGCCCTGCTCGTGCCGCTCACGCCACGCGAGGAGCGCCTGGAGGGCGGGTCGCTCGTGCTGGGGGCCGGTGACCCGCAGTGGGATGTGTCCCAGAGCACCTTCGTGCTCCCCGGACCCGGCTTTGGCGAGCAGCTGGGCGGACAGCTGAATCTGCGCCTGTGGGTCGCGCTCGGCTCATGATGACACGGCATTTTTCGGCTGGCAGCGAGCGCGGCTCTTTTCATGAATTCGCTTGCAAGGTTTGCTGCCATCGCGAGCAATGCAGCAGCGATGACGCAGGAGAGCGACACGGAGCTCGTGCGGCGAGCCATCGAGGGCCACGCTGGAGCGCGCCACACGCTCGTCTTGCGCCTGAGCCCGGTGGTCCAGCGCCGGGTCTGCCGTCCGCTGGCCAGCAGCCGAGCAGGGCGCGGGCGCGCGGTGCAGCGGAGCGAGGTGCTGGATCTAACCCAGCAGATCCTGCTGTTGCTGTTCGATCGTGACAGTCGCGTGCTGCGCAGCTGGGATCCCGCGCGCGGCCTCTCGCTCGCGAACTTCGTCGGGCTGGTCGCCGAGCGCGAAGCCAAGGCCATCTTGCGCAGCGGCCGCCGTAGCGCCTGGGCCGAGAACCCCACGTCCGAAGACGACGTGTCGGTGTTCGCGGTGGATGGCCGTGCGCTGGAGGATCACGTCGTCTCGCGCGAGGAGCTGCAAAAGCTCTGGCACCGGCTGGAGGAGCAGCTCAGCCCGCGCGGGCTCGAGCTGTTTCAGGCGCTGCTGATCGAGCAGCTCTCGATCGAGGAGCTGGCAGAACGCTTCAACATGTCGCCCAACGCGCTGTACACGTTCCGCAGCCGCTTGCGGCAGCAAGTGCTGGAAATACGCCGGCAGCTCACTGCCACGCCCGAGCCCGCGGCCGTGGCCACCGTACATCGCCTGCCCCAGCGCCCCCGCGCCGCGGCCAGCAGCGCCAGCCGCCTGCCCCGAGGTGAGTCATGAGCCAGCACGACGAGGAGCGGCTGCTCGAAGCGGTGACAGAGCTCGCGCGAGAGGAGCGCGTGCAGCTGATGAGCCAGGAGCTCGGCGGCGAGGCGTACGCCGAGCTGAGCGAAGCGGAGCTCGAGGCACTGGCCGCGAGCGTGACAGCTCAGCTCGCGGGCGAGACGCCTGGCGCGGCCACGCCTCCGCCCTTGCAGCGGTGGCGCGGGCGCTCGACAGCGGCGGCGAGGCTGCTGGCAGTGCTGGCAGCGGCAGCAGCGCTGTTTGGCGGCGGACTGTGGCTGGCGCGGCAGGAGCTCTCGGAGCCTTCGCCCGGCGCAGAGCGCGCTGCGCTGCCCAGCAGCTCGCGGCAGCTGGCGCTGCCGGACGGAAGCACCCTGGCGCTGGCGGAGCAAACGCTGGCGCGCGTCGTCAAGCTGGAGCCCGGCGAGGTGCGCGTGCAGCTCGAGCGCGGCAGCGTGGAGTGTGAGGTCGCCCCCGATCCGGCGCGGCGCTTCGTGGTCGCCACGGGTGCTTTCGAAGTGGTGGTGAAGGGCACGCGCTTCACCGTGTCATCGGGGCTCGAGTCGACGGCGCCCGAGCAGGTGGTGGTGAGCGTGGAGCGAGGGCTGGTCGAGGTCCGGCAGCCCCCCGATCGAGTGCTCGCAGCGCTGGGCGCTGGACAGCGCTGGTCCAGCGACGGACGGAGCCTGCCGACTGCCTCCGTGGAGCCGCCAGCAGCGGCCACGCCAGCAGCGGCCGCGCCCGCAGCGCCCCCACCCAGCGCGGTCCCGCCCGCTCCGCGCCAGCCAGCGCGAGAGGCCGCGCCACGTCCAGTCTCCAGTGCGCGCAGCCTGTTCGAGCGCGCCGACGCAGAGCGCCTGGCAGGCCGCGCGCGCGAGGCCGCCGCGGCGTTCGACGAGCTGCGGCGCAGCCATCCCAATGACTCGCGCGCCGGCTACGCCGCCTTCATGCTCGGTCGCATCCGGCTCGACTCGCTGGGTGATCCGGCAGGCGCAGCCGAGGCCTTCGAGTTCGCCATCGCCCATCCCGGCAGCGGCTTCTTCCTCGAAGATGCACAGGCACGCCGGGTCGAGGCGCTGGCCAGGTGGGGGCGCCAGCGCGAGTGCCAGCAGGCGCGCGAGCAGTTCCTGGCACGCTACCCCCAGGCCGTGCGCGCGCCCGCCGTGCGCCAGCTCTGCCCCTGAGCGCTCACGGCTCCGGGCACAGCACGTGGCGCAAGCGCCCGATGCTCTCGCTCAGGAATGCGCTGCACGCCTTCATGCGCGGCACCGAGCGCGCATCGCGATGTGCGCCGAGCCAGAGCGGACGCCGCGGAGCGGGGCTGGGCGTGACCAGCAGGCGCAAGCCCGGAGTTGCATCGCCCACGATGCGCGGCAGCACGGCCAGACCCATGCCCGCCGCCGCCATCGTGGCCATCGGCTCTCGCCCGTTGCTGCGCGCCACGACGTTGGCCCGGGCAGCAAACGACGGCAACCACTCCACGTCCGGCACCTTGCCCAGCGCCTTGCTCATGGCGATCAGCGGCGTGCCCGCACACTGCCGCTCGAAGTCGGGCGGGCCGTGCCGCGCCAGGAAGCTGTCGGCCGCATACAGCCCAAAGGCGAGCACCGCGACCTGACGCTGCAACACCTCTGGCTGCTCGAAGCGCGAAGGCCGTAGCGCCAGATCCGCCTCGCGCCGCACCAGGCTGAGGTGACGAGCCTCCGCCAGCAGCTCGATCTCGAGAGCAGGCTGCTCCGCCAACAACGGCGCCAGCAACGGCCCCACCACGCTGCGCAGCAGCCACTCCGAGGCCGTGATCACCACGTGCCCCGACAAACCCACGTCACGGCCAGAGGCCACGTGCTCGGCTGCGAGCGCGCTGCGCTCCATCTGCTCTGCATGGGCCAGCATGCGCTGCCCCGTCACCGACAGCACCTGCCCGCTCGGACTCGCCACGAACAGCTGCGCGCCCAGGCTCTGCTCGAAGGCACTGATACGCCGCCCCACCGTCGGCTGCGCAACCCCCAGCACCCGCGCCGCTGCCGAGAGACTCCCCGCGCGCGCTACCGCCAGGAAGTAGCGCAAGTCATCCCAGTCCAGCACCGAGCACAGCTTAATCCATCCCATGCAAATTTGCATGGCCCGCATGCCCCGCTGGCGCTCGACGATCCACCACCACGCACGCAAGCTGCCCCCATGCAACGACAACAGTTTCTTGGACTACTGCTCGGCGCCGGCGCAGGGCTGCTCAGCTGTGGCAGCAGCGCCACCGCCATCAGCTCACGCCCCGCGGCCCCCGGCCCCGCCCCCCGCCGCCGCATTCGCGCCATCTGCTTCGATCTGTTCACCCTGTTCGATCCCCGCTCCGTCGTGCAGATCGCCCGGAGCATCGTGCCCGAGCGAGCCACAGAGCTGTGCGAAGCCTGGCGCACGCGCCAGTTTCAGTACTCCTGGCTCCGCGCCAGCGCCGGCCAGTATCGAGACTTCCGCGCCGTCACCCTCGAAGCCCTCGCCCACGCCGCACGCTCGCAGCAAGTGAGCCTCAGCGCAGACCAGAGCGAGACGCTCGTCAGCGCCTATTCACGCCTGCAGCCCTGGCCCGACACCCGCGCCACCCTCGAGACCTTTCGCAGCCAGGGCCTGCGCCTCGCCACCCTCGCCAACTACTCCCCCCGCATGATCGCCGAGCTGCTCGAGCACAGCCGCCTCAGCGCCCTGTTCGACGCCCAGATCTCCACCGACGCTGCCCACACCTTCAAGCCCGATCCCCGCGCGTACGCCCTTGGCCCCAGCACCCTCCAGCTGGAGCGCGACGAGATCGCCTTCAGCGCCTTCGGCGGCTGGGACGCCGCCGGCGCACGCTGGTTTGGCTACCCCACCTTCTGGGTCAACCGCCTCGCAGTCACCGCCGAAGAGCTTGCCCCCGGCCCCCACGCCACCGGCGCCAGCCTGACCGACCTCGCCACCTTCGTGAACGGCTGGGCCACCACGTAGCCTTGCCCCCACCACCCCCACGAGCTACGTCGACAGCATGGCTGCCCGGCGCCGCTCCACCCCCCGCACCCTGCACGAATCCCACGTCATTGACCTGCCCCCCTCCGGACAGCTCAACGCCGTCGTCGTTGCCGACACCCACAGCCAGCCCCATCCCAACGCCCACGCCGTCATCGCCGCGCAGCAGCCCCACGTCATCTTTCACGCTGGCGACATCGGCGACCTCACCGTCCTCGACCACCTCCGCCAGCTCGCCCCCCTCTTCGCCGTACGCGGCAACATCGACGCCCGCACCCCCGGCCTGGCCGACACCATGGCCATCGACCTGCGCACCCCCGAGCGCAGCCTCCTCAAGCTCCTCCTCATTCACATCGCCGTCTACGGCCCCAAGCTCCGCGCCGAAGTAGCCCGCCTCGCCACCACCCACGCCGCCCGCGCCGTGCTGTGCGGCCACTCCCACGTCCCCTTCGTCGGCCGCGACAAAGGCATCGTCCTCTTCAACCCCGGCTCCATCGGCCCCCGCCGCTTCCAGCTCCCCATCACCCTCGGCCTCCTCCAGGTCAGCCCCACCAACATCTCCCTCCGCCACATCAGCTGCGAAACAGGAGAGACCTGGGTACCGCAGTGACGTGCGGCTCTGTGAGGGCGCTGTCAGCTCGATGAGTGACGGAGCTCGGCAGAGGGGGTGCCGGAGGGCGCGAGATGTGTGATGGGGCGCGAGGACGTCGTGCGACGGCGCGGGTGCCGGGGGTGAGACGCGAGGGGCGCGAGGACCTCGTACGAGGGGCGTGAGGGCGATGCGCCGGAGCGCAACTGAATGCTCGCAAGCACGATCCCAGCGCGGTCCCCTGCGGCTTCGTGGATGAGCTCTCCTCCGCCCCCTGGTTCCGATGGCTTCACGCGCCCCAG
>JAICQL010000012.1 GCA_025937895.1 Polyangiaceae bacterium
CCTCGACCACCTCGTCAACTGGGACTTCGCCGCGAAGAACCTCGCGGGCGCCTGAGCGCGAGGCGCCGGCAGGGCAATCAGCATCACTCCTCGTCCTCACTCCTCGTCCTCACTCCTCGTCCTCACTTCTTGCTGCAACGGGCATGCCGAGCAGGCATCGAGGTCACGCATGAAGCAGCTGCACCAACCCAATCTGTGGAGCTGGTCGCTCTTCAACGAGGAGCGGGATCTGGATTTTCATAGCGTCTTCTGGCGCCGTCCTGCCGGCAACGTCGTCATCGATCCGTTGCCGCTCAGCGAGCATGATGCCGCGCACGTCGCGCGCCTGGGCGGAGTGAAGGAGATCATCCTCACCAACTCCGACCATGCGCGCGCCGCCAGCGCGCTCGGGCAGCAGCTGCACGGCTCCCCTGGCGGCGCGCCGCGGCTCTGGGGGCCCGCGCTGGAGCCCGAGTTTCTGGCCAGCCTGGGCGCTCAGCCCCTGCGCCCGCAGCACCAGCTCGGCGCGGACCTGCAGGTGCTCGAGCTGCGCGGTTCGAAGACGCCGGGCGAGCTGTGCCTGATCCTGGAGGGCCACACGCTCGTCACCGGGGACCTGATCCGTGGCCACCGCGCAGGGCGGCTCAACTTGCTGCCCGATGTCAAGCTCTCCGACAAGGCGCAGGCCATCTCTTCCCTCGCGCAGCTGGCCGAGCTGGAGCAGCTGGAAGCGGTGCTGGTGGGGGATGGTTGGCCCGTGTTCCGCGCGGGCGCTACAGCCTTGCATGAGCTACTGGTGGAGCTAGGTCGCTCACCGGATTAACGAAGGCACGTGGCGTTTCGCCGAAGGCACGTGGCGTTTCGCCGCGTCCGCTGCCGAGGTGCGGTGCAGGTTGCAACGCTCCTGCGTTGCCGAAAGTAAAAGTCCGATGGGACCCGGGTGCATGGGGCCCTGCGGCATATAGGGGACTGCGACGGCTGCCGCTGCCATCCACGGCGCAATGGTGGCAGAGGCGCAACCCGGGGCAGAGGACGTGGGGGTGGTGGATGGCGAGTCCGTCACACCGGAGCCGTCGACTGCCCTCGCTGGGACGCCCGCCCGGCTTGGCGCATTCACTCGCATCGTGCTGACCGCGGGTGTGTACTGGCTCGCGGCAGAGGCCGCGCTGGGGCTCGCGATCGATCCCGGGTTTGCGTCGCCGGTGTGGCCGGCGGCCGGCTTTGCACTGTGCGCGGTGCTGCTCTGGGGCAAGCGCGTGGCATCGGGCGTGATGCTCGGCTCCGCTGCCGCGAACTTCAGCACCAACGTCGGCGCCGAGCACTCACTCGGATCGCTGCTCTCGGTGGCGGTCGCCGGTAGCCTCGGCCTGGGCGCCGCGCTGCAGGCCTTGCTCGGCGCGCGGCTCGTCGAGCGGCTCGTGGGCTTGCCCATTCCGCTGGAAGACAGGAGCGCGCTCGGGCGCTTCACCTTGCTGGGCGGGCCGCTCGCCTGCGTGGTCGGCGCCAGCGTGGGGGTCACCACCCTGCTCTTGACGGGTCTGGTGGATGGCTCGCGTGCGCCCTTCACCTGGGCCACGTGGTGGGTGGGCGACTCGATCGGAGTAGTGATCTTTGCCCCGCTGAGCTGGCTGTTGATCTCGAACCCCGGGCTCTCGTGGCAGCGCAGCCGCAGCTCGCTGGCGCTGCCGCTGCTGGGCAGCTTCCTGGTGGTGGTGCTGTTGTTCTGGCAGACGCGCGTTGCGCTGGCCGGCGATCAGCCGGGCTGGCGCTCCTGGCTGGTGCTGGGGGTGGGGCTCTGGTTCATGCGCGTGATGAGCGTGCACACGCTGGTCTCGCTGGGCAAGGTGTCACGGGCGCAGCGCAGCGTGGTGGAGGGCAAGCGCCGCAGCCTGCAGCTGGAGGAGCGGGTGCGCCAGCGCACCGCAGAGCTCAGCGCCACCCTGCGCGAGCGCGAGGTACTACTGCAGGAGATCCACCACCGGGTGAAGAACAACCTGCAGGTGATCTCCAGCTTGATCAACATGCAGGTGCGCCGCCTGGAGGATGAAGCCAGCCGCGAAGCCCTGGTCGAGTGCCAGTCGCGCGTGTACACCATCGCGCTCATTCACGAGACGCTGTACGAGTCGCACGACTACTGCGAGATGCCGTTTTCGGACTATGTCCGCAGCCTGGCCAGCAGCGTCTTTCACCTGGCTGGATCGCCCTCGTCCATCTCGCTGCAGCTCGAGCTGGCTCCTGTCAGCTTGCCCGTGGATCGCGCCATTCCCTGCGGGCTGATTCTCAACGAGCTGATCGTCAATGCGCTCAAGCACGCCTTCCCGGACGGGCGCCGCGGCACCATCCGGGTCGAATTGCGAGACCTGGGTGCGAGCCGGGTGGCGCTGTGCGTGTGTGACGACGGCATCGGGGTGCGCGACGCACCCTCGGGGGGAGAGCTGGGGCTGCAGCTGGTGCACACACTGGCGCAGCAGATTCATGCGGATCTGTCCGTGAAGCACGCGGCAGGGACGGCCGTCGAGCTGGAGTTTGTGGGGAGGGGATGATGGAGCCGGCACGGGCCAAGCGCCCGAGTGTGTTGATCGTCGAGGATGAGGCGATCGTCGCGCAGGACCTGCGACAGACCCTGGCGGAGCAGGGCTACGACGCCTTCGCCGTGGCCACGTCTGCCGAGGAGGCGCTGGCGCGCGCGTCGGATCGACGGCCTGACGTGGTGCTGATGGACATTCGCATCCGCGGCGACGCTGACGGCATCGCTGCCGCCCGCGCGCTGCGCGAGCGCTTCAACACCCCGGTCATCTTCCTCACCGCGCACGCGGATGCGCGGACCTTGGCTCGCGCCAAGGCCACCGAGCCCTCGGGCTACCTGCTCAAGCCGGTCAAGAGCAGCGAGCTGAAGATCACCATCGAGCTGGCATTGCACAAGCAGGCCTCGCGCGAGCGCCTGGAGCGCAGCGTCGAAGATGAGCGCCTGACCCGCGAGCGAATCGACTCGGTGGACCGCCTGGCGTCGCTGGCCCGCATGGCGGCCGGCGTGGCGCACCAGATCAACAATCCGCTCACCGTGGTGCTGGCCAACGCAGAGCTGGTGGCGCGGGAGCTGGAGCGCCACCGCTCCGGCGCTACGCCCTCCGCGGTGGGGGAAGCGGGCGCGCGGCAGCGCCTGGACGAGACGATCCAGGTGCAGACCGAGCTGCGCCTGGCGGCAGAGCGCATTGCCCGCATCGTGGCCAGCATCGGCTTCTTCTGCCAGCCCTCGCCCCCCGCCTCGGCACAGGCCGATGTGCGGCGCGCCGTGGATCGAGCCGTGCGCCTGACCACCAGCGAGATCCAGTCCCACGCCCGCTTGATCCAGGAGCTGCGGCCCGTGCCCAAGGTCAGGACGTCCGAGAATCACCTGACCGAGGTGCTCAAGCAGCTGCTGCTGAACGCTGCCCAGGCCATGGAAGGGGCCGACTCCCGCCAGCACGAGATCATCTTGCGCACCGCGATGGCAGAGGATGGTCAGGTGCGCATCGACGTGCTCGACAATGGCTGCGGGATCCCGGCGGAGGTGCGACAGCGCATCTTCGAGCCGTTCTTCACCACCAAGCCCGTCGGCGTGGGCACCGGGCTCGGGCTGTCGGTGTGTCACGGCATCGTCAGCGCTGCCGGTGGCCAGCTGCGGGTGGAGTCGCGCCCGCAGGGGGGCACGCACGTGTCCGTGCTGCTGCCCTCGGTCGACCGCATCTCGGGCTCGCTCCCGCTCTCGCACGTGGCTGCCCCCACGGCAGCCCGCGGCGGAGGCTTGCTGCTCTCGCACGGCAAGAGCGCGGCCCGAGCGCAGCGCCGCATCCTGATGGTCGATGACGAGCCGATGCTGCTGCGCAGCGTGCGCAGGCTGCTGCCGGAGTACGAGCTGGTGTGCGTGGAGAGCGCGCGCAAGGCGCTGGAGATGCTGGACGCCGGCAAGCCCTTCGACCTGATCGTGAGCGACGTGATGATGCCGGAGATGAGCGGCATCGACTTCTACGAGGTGCTGCGCAAACGCTACCCGGAGGAGGCGCGACGGGTGGTGTTCGTCACCGGCGGCGCGCTGGGGCACCACGTGGGCAGCTTCCTGGGCTCGGTGCCCAATCAGCGGCTGGAGAAGCCGTTTGCGGCGGCCGATCTGCGGCGGGTGATCGAGCAAGCGCTGGTCTGAGCCCGAGGGCGCGGCCGCGCCCTGCCCGGAGCGCCGCTTCAGTCTTCCTCGCGCGCAGGCAGCTCTGCCGCGAGCTCCAGCGCGCGCTGATATAGCTCGCGCCGTGGCTGCCCGCTGGCTTCGGCCAGGGCGCGAGCGATGTGGCTGGGGTTTGCGCCGCACTCCAGGGCCGCGCGCAGCGCCGCCTCCACCAGGCGTGCGCGCTCCTCCTCGGCGCGCGAGTCCGGCTGCCCCGCGTCCACCACCAGCACCAGCTCGCCCCGCCACTCACTGCCGCGCGCAGCCAGCTCCTGCAGGGTGCCGTGCAGGCCCTCTTCGTGCAGCTTCGTCAGCTCGCGCCCCACGAAGGCGCGCCGCTCCGGCATCAGTTGCGCCAGCTCCGCCAGCGTCTCCGCCATGCGCGGCGGCGCCTCGAACAGCACCACCGGCTCCGCGCTGAATCGCAAGCGCGCGAGCGCCGCCTCGCGATCGCCGCCGCGCCGCGGCAAGAAGCCGAGGAAGGCGAAGGGACCATCGACCATCCCGGACAGCGCCACTGCCGCCGTGACCGCGCTCGGACCCGGCACCACGCGCGTGATCATGCCGCGGGCCGCCGCGCTGGCGACCAGCGCGCGCCCCGGATCGCTGACGGCGGGGGTGCCCGCGTCGGTGACGTAGGCCACCGTGTCCCCGTTCGCCAACCGTTCCACGATCTGTTGCACGGCGTGCTCCGAGCCATGCGCGTTGAGGGAGCGCACGTCCTTGCTGCCGATCGCCAGGTGACTGAGCAACGCGCGCGTGCGCCGCGTATCCTCAGCGACGATGACATCCGCCGCCTGCAGCGTCTCCACCGCCCTGCGCGTGATGTCGCCCAGATTGCCGATGGGGGTGGAGACGACGTACAGGGTGCCAGCCGTCATTGTGCCAGCCGTCATTGTGCAGCCGTCATTGTGCGCAGATGATACCGGCAACTGACGGATACCGGGAGCCGAGGAGCCAAGGAGCCAAGGAGTCAGGGGGGAGTGCCGGAGAGAACTGCTTCATATCGTATCCGAACGTTCCGTGACTTGGTCGTGTGGCAACACTCGTTTGCTCTGTGCGTCGAGATCTATCGCGCAACAGACGCTTTTCCAGGTCACGAGCGTTATGGTTTGGCAGCTGAGCTTCGCAAGACGGCAAGCTCCATCCCGTACAACATCGCCGAGGGTCATCGGCGCCGGAGTACCCTGGAGTACGTGCGATTTCTCGACATCGCTAGTGGCTCTGCGGCTGAGCTGGAAACCCAGCTGCTGCTCGCCTCGACTCTCGGCTACCTCTCTAAAGTCACCTCTGCGAACCTCCTGACGGCACTGGGCAACATCGACAGAATGCTCGCCAACAAACTGCCCGGCCCAACGCCACCAACCAACCCTCACCCCTTTCCGTCAAAATCCTCCCCCATCTCCTGCTTCAGAAACGTGCGGAGCTTGCCGGCGATGCGGGCCTCGAGCTGGCGGACGCGCTCGCGGGAAACGCCGAACTCGTCGCCGAGCTCCTGCAGGGTGAGGGGATCTTCGGCGATCATGCGCTTGTCGAAGATGATGAGGTCTTTGCCGGTCAGGGTGGTGCGGAAGCGTTGCAGCTGATCTTTGAGGATCTCGTTGAGCTGGGCGTTGGTGGTGTCGTGCTCGGGGCCCTTGCCGCCGGAGGGCAGCAGCTCCACCCTGGCCACGCTGGAGCTCTCGCCATCGCCCACGGGGGAGTCGAGTGAGGCGTCGCCGCGCGAGAGCCGGCGATCCATCTCGATCACCTC
The DNA here is from genome assembly GCA_025937895.1 of Polyangiaceae bacterium. GTDB lineage: Bacteria > Myxococcota_A > Polyangia > Polyangiales > Polyangiaceae > SZUA-265. The sequence continues at coordinate 5,931 of JAICQL010000012.1, forward strand.
CTTCTCGTCGACGTGCAGGCGCTCGGCGATCTCGGCGGGCGTGGGCTCGATGCCGAGGGCGCTGAGGCGCGCCTTCTCCTTGTTCAGGTTGAAGAACAGCTTGCGCTGGGCCTGGGTGGTACCCAGCTTCACCATGCGCCAGTTGTTGAGCATGTAGCGCAGCATGTAGGCGCGGATCCACCAGGCGGCGTAGCTGGAGAGCTTCACGCCCCGGTAGGGATCGTAGCGCTTGACCGCCTGCATCAGCCCGATGTTCCCCTCCTGGATCAGGTCCATCATGTTGCGGTAAGCGCGCCGGTACTCGTAAGCGATCTTCACCACCAGCCGCAGGTTTGCGGTCACCAGGCGCGCCGCGGCGTCCAGGTCTCCCGCCTTCACGTAGCGGGTGGCCAGGTCGTGCTCTTCCGCCTTGGTCAGCAGAGGGTGCTGCTGCACCTCGCGCATGTACGCTTGCAGCGGATCGTATTTGGCGATCGAGCCGTCAGCCCCGCCGCTCTGCTGCACGAGCACCGGCATCGGGGCGTTCTCCAGGTCTTCATCGCCTTCGAAATCGCTCGAGACCAGCTCGGCCTCGGCCAGCACGGTGTCGTCATCGAGTTCCGGCTCGTCAGCCTGCTGGGGCTCGCCCTCCGACTCGGGTGCTTCCTCGTCCAGCACCTCAGTGTCCCTGGAGCTTTGTTTCTTCTTGGAATTCAAGGCCGGCCGCTCGCGTCTATCAGTACTTCATGAGGGGCGGGATCGCCCGCTCGAAAAATCGACTCTAGCAGGCTCGGGTGGCACGGGGGGAACTGCTCAGGCTTCGGGGCGCCCGGCGAGCCAACTTGCCCCGCGCGCGGCCGGCGTCAAACCTGGGGCCGCCCGGGGCCAGATTCTTTACCGGCCGCAGCTTCGTTGGGTACCTGGGCAGGTCTATACCCTCTGGGGCTGCCCGTTGCCGTATCTCTCGCTGGCGCCCGGGCAGGGGCGACCGGGAGCCGACCCGGAACGAAAGGAAGGCATGACCTCGAGTATCGAAATGCTCAAAGTCGATCTGGTCGATCAGCTCGAGCAGATGGCGCGCTTTCGGGTGGACCCCGCGCAGGCGGATATCGTGGTGCCCTTCGTTCGCAAGCTGTTTGCCGACGTGGCGCCGAGCGAGCTGGTGCCGGAGCGCCCGGAGGAGCTGATCGTGGCGGCGCTCTCCTCGTTCGAGTTGCTGCAGGAGCGGCCGCGCGGCACCGCCAAGGTGCGCGCGTACGAGGCGCGCAGCGCGCTGCGCTCCGATCACCGGCACACCATCATCGATCTGCTCAACGATGACATGCCGTTTCTGGTGGACTCGGTGCGCGGGCTGCTGGAGCGCATGGGCTTCAGCCTGCGGCTGATGCTGCACCCCATCCTGGAGATCGAGCGGGATGCACGGGGCGTGCTGCAGCGGCTGCGCGTCGCGGAGTTTCCTGCGCCCGGCTGCGCGGAGAGCGTGATGCTGATCTGGGTGAACGGGGTGGCTCCGGGGGAGCTGCCCGAGCTCGAGGCGCGGCTGCGCAGCGTGCTGGAGGACGTGCGCGCCACCGTGCAGGACTTTGCGCCCATGCGCGATCACTGCCTGGCAGAGGCGCAGGATCTGCGTGCCGGCAGCCTGCCGCCGGCGATCCCCGGGGAGTCGCGCACGGGGGCGAGCGCGGAGGAGGCCTCGCTGTTTCTGAACTGGCTCGCCGACGCCCACTTCGTGTTTCAGGGCTACAGCTACTGCCGCTACGAGCGCGCGCCCGTCTCCTCCCGCCCGCTCGCGCTCACCGGGCGCATCGCCGCCAGGCCCGAGAGCGACTCACTGGGCGGGGTGCGCTTTGATCGCGGCAAGGGCCTGGGCATCCTGCGCAACCCGGAGCGCTCGATGTTTGATGTGTTCGAGCCGCCGCGCAAGCGCGAGCTGCTGCGCGTGCTCAAGGCCAATCGGCACTCGACGGTGCACCGCACCGTGCACCTGGACACGGTGCTGGTCGCCGACTTCGACCGCACCGGCGCCCAGCTGGGGGCGCACATGTTCGTGGGCCTGTTCACGGCCTCCGCGTACACGTCATCCGCCACCAGCATCCCGGTGCTGCAGCACAAAATCGCGGGAGTGATGGCGCGCTCCGGCTTCTTGCCGGGCAGCTACAACTACCGGCGCCTGCACTACATCCTGGAGACGTACCCGCGCGACGAGCTTTTCCAGATCTCTGACTCGGATCTGTATTCCATCGCGCTCGGTGTGTTCCACCTGCAGGTTCGCAAGCGGGTGGCGCTGTTCGCGCGGCGCGATCCGTTCGGCCGCTTCATGTCCTGCCTGGTGTACCTGCCGCGCGATCGCCTGGAGGCCGCGCTGCGCCACCGCATCGAGGACATCCTGACCCGGGAGCTCGATGGCTCGCTCAGCGCCTACTACCCGGTCATCGGTGATGATCCGCTGGCGCGCCTGCACTACATCATCAAGACGCCGCGAGGCACGCCCGAGCAGCTGGATTTCGTGGCGCTCGAGCGCCACATCGAGACCACCACGCGCTCCTGGCAGGATCGTCTGGCCATCACCCTGCCCGATGAGCTGGGCAGCGAGCGAGGCATGGCCCTGCTGCAGCGCTACGCCGAGGCCTTTCCCCCCAACTACCGGGAGGACTTCGACGAGGTGATCGCGGTCAGCGACATCGAGAACATCGAGGCGGCGCTGGAGAGCAGCAGGCTCACCCTGCAGCTGTACCGGGTGAAGGATGCGGAGCAGCATCAGCTGCGCTTCAAGGTGGTCTCGGCCGACGGCTTCGTGGCGCCCAGCGATATGCTGCCCATCCTGGAGAACCTGGGCCTGCGGGTGGTGGGGCAGGTGCCGTATGAGATCCAGCTGCCGGAGCGCAGAGACCCGGTGTGGCTGCACGACTTCTCCCTGGAGGTGGAGGACCACGTCGGGGTGGATCTGGACCAGAGCAGCGAGGCCTTCTACGAGGTGTTCTCCAAGACGTGGGACAAGCGTGCGGACGACGACGCCTTCAACAAGCTGGTGTTGCACGCGGGCCTCGCGGCGCGCCAGGTGGCGCTGCTGCGCGCCTACGCCAAGTACCTGCGCCAGATTCAGGTGCCCTTCTCCGAGGGGTACATGCAGCAGACCTTGCGCCGCAACCCGTCCATCACGCGCGGCGTGGTGGCGCTCTTTGAGGCGCGCTTCCACCCCGAGTTGCACGACAGCGCGCGCGCGGCAGAGATCGAGCGGCAGCTCTCGCGCGAGCTCGACGCGGTGCAGAGCCTGGACGAGGATCGCATCCTGCGGCTCTTCCTGGGCGTGGTGCGCGCGACGGTGCGCACCAACTTCTGGCAGGCGGACGCTGCCGGAGAGCTGAAGGATCACCTGGCCTTCAAGCTCGACTCGGGGCCCTTGCCGGAGGTGCCCAAGCCCGCCCCGTTCCGGGAGATCTTCGTGTCGGGGCCGCGGGTGGAGGGGGTGCACCTGCGCTTCGGAGAGGTGGCGCGCGGTGGGCTGCGCTGGTCCGATCGCCTGGAGGATTTTCGAACCGAGGTGCTCGGGCTGGTGCGCGCCCAGCAGGTCAAGAACGCGGTGATCGTGCCGGTGGGCTCGAAGGGGGGCTTCGTGGTCAAGCGGCCGCCGCTGGATGCGGGGCGCGACGCGCAGCGGGCGGAGGGCATTGCCTGCTATCAGGTCTTCGTCTCCAGCTTGCTGGACCTGACCGACAACCGTCGCAACGCGAGCAGCGGCGGCAATGGCAGTGGCAGCAGCGCTGGCAATGGCGGTGGCAGCAGCGCTGGCAATGGCAGCGGAAGCGGCGCCAGGCGCCTGAGTCTGCCGCCGGGCGATGTGATCGTGCCGCCCGCGCTGACGGTCTGCCACGACGGCTTCGATCCGTACCTGGTGGTGGCCGCCGACAAGGGCACCGCCACCTTCTCCGACATCGCCAACGAGCTGTCGCAAGCGCGCGGCTTCTGGCTAGATGACGCCTTCGCGTCCGGTGGCTCTGCCGGCTACGACCACAAGAAGATGGGCATCACCGCGCGCGGTGTGTGGGAGTCCGTCAAGCGCCACTTCCGCGAGCTGGGCAAGGACATCCAGCGCGAGGACTTCACCTGCACGGGCGTGGGCGACATGAGCGGTGACGTGTTTGGCAACGGCATGTTGCTCTCGCGCCACATCAAGCTGGTGGCCGCCTTTGATCACCGCCACATCTTCCTCGACCCCACACCGGACCCGGAGCGCAGCTGGTACGAGCGCCGGCGCCTGTTCCAGCTGGATCGCAGCTCCTGGGACGACTACGACCGGACCTTGCTGTCCCCCGGCGGCGGCATCTATCCGCGCTCGCTCAAGCGCATCCCGCTCTCGCCCGAGGTGCAGGCGCTGCTGGGCGAAACCCAGGCCGAGCTGGACCCTGCGCGCCTGATCCAGGCCATCCTGCGCGCGCGGGTGGAGCTGTGCTTCTTCGGCGGCATTGGCACGTACGTCAAGGCGGGTACGGAGAGCGACGTGCAGGCGGGAGACCGCTCGAATGATGCGGTGCGCATCAACGGCGCCGAGTTGCGCGCCGCGGTCGTGGGGGAGGGCGCCAACCTGGCCATGACCCAGCGGGGCCGCATCGAATACTGCCGCGCGGGCGGCCGCTGCAACACCGACTTCATCGACAACTCGGCGGGTGTGGACTGCTCCGATCACGAGGTGAACATCAAGATCTTGCTCGGTGACGTGGAGCGCCGCGGGCTGATGACTCGCGATGATCGCAATGACCTGCTGCGCGAGATGACGGACGACGTGGCAGCGCTCGTGCTGCGGGACAACTACTTGCAGTCGCAGACCATCAGCGTCAGCACCCAGCTCAGCCAGCACCTGACCGATCGCATGGCGCGCACGATGCGCAAGCTGGAGAAGGCGGGCAAGCTGCACCGCCGGCTCGAGTCGCTGCCCGACGATGACGTGCTCAACGATCGCCAGCGCGTGGGCGCAGGCTTTGCGCGGCCCGAGCTGTGCGTGCTCTTGGCTTACGCCAAGAACTCGCTGGCGGAGAGCCTGCTGAGTGCCGAGCTGCCGGATGATCCGCTGCTGAGCAAGGACTTCTTCGAGTACTTTCCGGCGCCGCTGCGCGAGCGCTTCAAAGACGCGATGCTGGGGCACCGCTTGCGGCGCGAGATCCTGGCCACGGTGCTGACCAATGATCTGGTCAACCGCGTGGGCATCGCGTTCGTGGACGAGGTGGGTGAGTCCACCGGAGCCTCGCCCGCGGAGGTGGTGCTGGCGTACGTGGCAGCGCGCGAGATCGTGGGTGCGCGCGAGCTGTGGGCGCAGATTGAGGCGCTCGATAACGTGGCTCCGGCGCACACGCAGGGCGAGCTGCTGGTGGAGATCTCGCGGCTGCTCGAGCGGGTGACCAGCTGGCTGCTGCACGAGCACATGGGCGCGGAGCCGCAGGCTCTGTGCGCGCGCTATCGCGCCGGCGTCCAGGCGATGCACGCGGCGCTGCCCAGCTTGCTCACCAAGGGTGAGGTGGCGGCGCGCAGCGAGGTGGCGCGCGGCTGGAGCCAGGTGGGGGTGCCGGAGGCGCTCGCCGAGCGGCTGGGTAGCTTGCAGTACCTGCTGCCCGCGGTCGACATCGTGCGCGTGGCCGAGCTGGGCAGAGTCAGCCTGGACGAGGCCGGGCAGCTCTACTTCAAGGTGGGCCGCAAGTTTGGCTTCGAGTGGCTGCGCAGCGCCACGCGCGCGCTGCCGACTCGGCGCGCCTGGGATCGTCAGGCCGTGGCGGCGCTGCGCGACGAGCTGTTCGCCAGCCAGCGCGAGGTCACTCTGGCCATCTTGCGCAGCACGCCCGCCGATCAAGACAGCCAGGCCCGCCTGCTCGCCTGGGGCGGCGCGCGGCACTCGGCCCTGGCGCGCTCCGAGCACCTGGTGGCGGAGCTGCGCGCCACGCAGACCCCTGACTTTGCGATGCTCACCGTCGCGGCTCGCCAGCTGCAAGCGCTCGCGGCGGGTGCGACCGCGAGCGCAGCGGGTGGAGCGCTCGAGCGGCCCAGCGCGCCGCCGCCCTGAAGCGGCGCTACGTGCAGCTCGCCGGGCCGTCGCAAGCGGCGTAGTCGTCTCGAGCGGCGAGCCACCGAGGTGACGATGTCCTGCAGCGAAGCTCACTGAGTGAGCTTGGCGAGCTCGCCGTGGGGGCGCAGTAGCCTCGAGGCGGCGTGCCCGGGGGAGCCGATCTTGACGGGACGTGACAGGCCCGGCAAGCTGCCGCGCTCAGTGGACGGGGCCTTCCCGACCGGTGAACGCCGGGGGGCGGTTACGTACGAACTCTGAAGGAGCTGGCTTTTGTCACCACCCCTCGATTGTCCTTCGCCCTGGTTCCGCCACGGCCGAGCTAGCTGCTTCTCTGCGGCGCGCCGCCTTGCGGGGCTCAGGCTCGCGTGTTTTGCCGTGTGCTTGGCTCCCGCCCTGTGCTTGGCTTCTTCTGCCTTCGCGCAAGAGCCCGAGCCGGCAGAGGAGCCGCCGCCGGCGCCCGCTGCTCCGCCGTTGCCCCCGTCCCCTCCGCCTGCTGGCCTCAGCAATCAGGCTCCGGCCACCACCGGCTCCACCGTCGTGGTGCAGGAGGGTTTTCAGGCGGTCGCGGTGCCCGCTGCCGATAGCAAAGACAGCACCACCTTCAAAATCACGGCGGGTGGCTTTCTCTCCGCGGGTAACTCGCGCTCCCTCGCGCTCACGGGCATGGCGGACTACTTTCTGCGCCGCGGAAACAGCCAGTTCGGTGCGCAACTCGCCGCGAACTATGGCCAGGCCGCGGCCGGGCCCACCGGCACCTTCGAAAAGACGGTGGAGAACTATCAGGCGCGCCTGCGTTATGACCACTTCTTCAGCGGCAGCCTGGCGGGCTTTGCCAGCGTTCAGGGCCGCAGGGACGAGTTTCAGCAGCTCGATCTGCGCCTGAACTTGGACCCGGGCCTCGCGTATTATTTCGTGGACGAAAAGGATCAGCGGCTGTGGGCAGAGCTCGGCTATGACCTGCAGCACGACATTCGCCGGCAGGAGTTGGTGGATGCCACGGTGGCCGATCCGCTGGTGGAAGACGTCGAGCGCAGTGAGACGCGCCACAACGTCCGCGCCTTCGTCGGCTACGTCAATGAGGTCATGGCGGCGGTGAAATTCAATGCCGGCGTGGAGTACCTGCAGAACGTCCCGGAGACGGAGAACGCCCGCATCAACGTCGACCTGGGCCTCACCACCCAGCTGAACACCAGCTTTTCGATCGCCACGACCGTGTCCATCAAGTACGACAACAACCCCCTGCCGGCGGTCGACAGCACCGACGTGGTGACGGCTCTGAACCTGGTCTACACGCTGAGCCAGTGACCCCGAGCACGGCGGCGAGCTTGCCCCGGGGTGCGAGCGGGCGCAGACAAGCTCGCCACAGGGCGCCGAGGCTGTGGCGGAGCCAGTGCGGAGCTGGGGCCATCGCCAGGCGCGAAGCGCTGCCGCAAGCGTCGCGGCAACAGCGTGAAACAGCACGGCCGCCGGGCGGGGAGAGCTGTCGTGCTCAGGCAGCCGCTTGACCAAGGCAACCAGAGCGATACGCTCGCAACAACGGTCGAGCCATGTACCCACTCCCGCGTGCTGGCTCGCCTTTTCGCCAGCGCTTTCGCCACCGCCAGCAGCTGCTGCTGAGCGCCGCCGCATTCTGCAGCGGCTGGAGCTTCGCTTGCAGCCCGGGCGCGGCGGATCCCACTCCGCACCGCGCGCGCGTTGCCGAGGCCGCGCCGGCCGCCGTCGAGCCAGCGCCCGAGCCCGCGGCGGACCCAGCCGCGTCGCCCGCCACGCCCGAGCCCGAGGGGGAAGCGCGCGACACCAGCGCGGAGGAGCAAGCAGCGGCGTTGCCCGCTGCTCCCTCTGGCGCAACGCCACCTGGCGCATCGCCCAGCCCCGCAGCATCTCCAGCCGCCTCTTCCACAGCTACTCCTCCGGCTGCTTCCACAGCTACTCCGCCCGCTACTCCCCCTGCTACTCCGCCCGCTATTCCCCCCGCTCCGGATGCGCCCGAGCGCGGCGCCGCCGAGCACGCAGCAGAGCCGGAAGCACCACCCGCCGATGGCCATCCGCCGACGCTGTACGTGCGCCTCGGAGACGTGCTGGTGCCGCTTGCCTGCCGCCGCCCACGGGGCTGGCGTGCTGGAGCTGCGTGCCTGCCCGCGGATGACACGCGGGTGCAGCTGCAGCTGCACCCGACCCTGCAGGGCGAGTCTGCGACCCGCACGGGCTCCGTCACCGAGCTGCCGTTCGTGCTCGCGGGCACCACCGAGCGCGGGCTCTCGCTCGTGAAGAAGGAGCGCGAGACCACGGAGGCCAATCGCCCGTTGCTCGGTTTTGGCACGGTGGGGAGCACCAGCCCGGTGCGCTTTACCAGGGCGGGCGCCCAGCGCATCCAGCAAGAGGCCGGTGGCTGGTGCGCATCCTCCAGAGGCATTTGCCGCGGCGTGGCGGAGAAGTCGCTGCAGCGCCTCAGCTCTCGCGCGGTCAAGCCGCGCGAGCAGAATGATCTGGTGGCCCAGGTGCGCCAGGCCATCGCACCCCTGGCGGAGACCTTACCCATCAAGGTCGTGGCGCTGTTCAATGTCTCGGTCGGCGGGCGCCAGCAGCGCATCGCGGACGTGGAAGTGGACACGACCAACGCCACCAGCCCCAAGGCGGCCGAGCTCCAGCTGCCCGACAGCGTCCACTACCTCTTCACCGAGACCGCACGCGGCTTCAAGCTCTCCAGCGTCGCGCGCGACGACGGCTTCGGTCTTGGCGAGGCCGGTGAGCTGCTCGCCGCCATCGATCTCGACGCCGACGGCACCGACGAGCTCATCGTCTCCTGGATGTACTCCGAGGGCCGAGCCTGGCAGCTCATCCGCCGCTCCGGCGAGAAGCTCCTCTTCGTGGGGGGCTTCACCGACGGCGCCTGAGCCCCACTGGCATGCGGCAGGGCGGCGCAGGTCAGGGCAATGGCGCTGCTGCCGCTGCCGGAGAAGAGCTGGTCCAGCTGCGCTCGCGCTCGAGCAGCGCGAAGACCTCGGGCCCGAACGTCGCGAACACTTGCCCGTTGTCGCACTGGGAGCGGGCGGAGTTGGCGCCACCGGAGACCACTCCGAAGACCTCGAACGTGCCCTCCGGAGTGAAGCGCCCGAGCGGGCCGCCCGAGTCGCCCTCGCAGCTCTGCGTGTCCCCGGGGGCGTTGCCGGCGTACAGCTCGTATTCCTCGAACAGCCGCCAGCGCTCGTATTCGGCAAGCAGCGCCGCCAGCTGGGCGGGCGCGGGCGCCAGCGCTGGATCGGTGACGGCGTCGGCGCTGGTGGTGGCGCCCGTGAGCTGCCACTCCACGAAGCTCTCGAAGTCTCCCAGCATGGCCTCGTAGATGCGGCCGCGAGTGGCCACCACCGTCTCGCGGCCGATGCGGCGCCAGCCATCACTGGCGCCGGCGGCGCTGGAGACGCCGAAGCCGATGGTCACCAGCGACTGTCCGAGCAGCTCGTGGCTGAAGGGCATCACCCGCGCTGGAGCTACCTGCGCCGGGCGCTCGAGGTGGAGCACGGCCACGTCGGCGCCGTAGCCCAGCGCGCCGCCGTCCGGGAGCGGTGAGGGGATGAAGCCGGCGAGCGGCAGCTCTTCGTCGGGGGAGCGGTAGTTGGCACCGCGCACCCACGTCACGTCGATGCCGATGCGCGCGAAGGTGGCCAGCGGCGCCACGCAGTGATTGGCAGTGGCGAGCGTCTGCGGGCCGATCAGGGTGGCGCTGCACAGCAGCCCGGTCGCGCCGCTCTCGCGCACGTGGTAGACGAGGCCGCCAGTGTGATCCAGCTCCGGGCTCGGTGCGCGCAGGCCACCGATGATGTCAAAGCTGCGCTCCACCGGGAGCTCGCGCACCTCGACGGGGGCGGAGCAGGCGAGCAAGGCTGCAGCAGCGAGCGTTGCAGCAAGCCGTGGCGTGGCGAACATCAGGGCGCCTCTCCAGCGCCACAGGCGGCGCCGCAGCGCGCGCTCGCCAGGTTGACGCAGCTCTGATCGAAGCGCAGCTGACAGCAAGCGGGATCGACCTCGCACACGCAGGCCAGCAGCGCCGCGGAGCTGCAGCCCGCGCTGGCGCTCGGCGTGCAACAATCGTTCTGTGCCGGGGGCGGCGTGCACTCCAGCCCGCACGAGCTCACCGCCTCGCGCACGCAGAGCTCATCGTGCTGCTGGCTGCAGCAAAAGGGATCGAGCTGGCACAGACAGACTGCCACTGCCGGCTCGGCGCAGCCTGGCGCGCCGCTGGCGACACAACAGCTGGCCGCGCTGCCCGGCGCTGCCAGCATGCCCGCATCCGCCTGGCTCCGCGCGGCAGCGTCGCCCTGCGTGCCAGCAGCGAGCGCGCTCCCCCCATCCTGCGCTGCGAGCGGGAACACGCGCGCGACCACGCCGGGGCTCTGTGGCGCTGAAGACTCTGCGCAAGCACAGGCAATTGCCGCCAGCAGCGTGCTCACGCCGTGGCTGCTCCACCACCTCATCTCGCGGACGTTAGCACCCGTGCGCGGTGCCGCCAAGGCACGCCACGGCTCTCTGTCCATTGACCCGCCAGCGCGGATCCAGCCCGTCGAGCTCGGCGGCAAGACCCGGGCGCAGGCCAGCGATGGCGTCGCTCTTGAGCGTGCGCAGCGCGAGCAGCGGCGCGGGGAAGTAGCTGGTCACCTGCGCGAACGGCGCGTCGGGCGGCCACAGCGCGTCACCCACCGCACGGCGATAGTGCAGGTCGCCCTTGAGGATCACCAAGCGGGCGGCGGCGAAGCGTGACTCGAGCTCCGCTGGACACTCCCACAGCGAGCGCGGCCCATTCCAGAAGGCGTGCTCCGCCACCTCCAGCTGACCCGTGGCGAGCGCGGCATGCAGCCGCTCGCGGCAGGCGCGCGCAGCGGGGCTGGCCTGCTCCCACAGCTCGCGCGCGGCGGCCTCTTCCGCCGCGATGAACCAGGTCAGATCCGCGGGGATGGCGTCGCTCACGAACGCCGGATGTTGCTTCACGTGCAATACCAGCGGCGCCGCCGAGAGCTCCAGCAGACGCGCGGCCAGCACCAGGTCCACGCTCAGCTCCGTACCGGCGTTGTCGATCAAGATGTGCACGACGCCGGAGCCGCCGAGGAGCAGCTCGCGCGCTCGCGCGCGGTCATCGATCAACAGATCATCCTCGTGGGCTGCCACACCGCGCTCGAGCGAGGCCGCAAAGCTCAGATCGATGCGGTTGCCGAACACCGATCCGAGGAGCAGCTGCTCCAGTCGCTCCGCGGGTGGACCATCGAGCGCCACCGCGGCCTCGAGCGCCTGGCGGTGCTGGGCGCTGCGATACTCCTCGCGCTTGACCGGCAGGAACGGATCGCGCCGCAGCTCCCAGAAGTCGCACGCCTCCGCCAGGCAGCGATACACGTAGTTCTCGGCGAAGAACCAGTCGCAGCTGCCCCAGCTCTGCCCCGTGCGGCTCGCCAACGTGGCGCGCCACTCGCCCGCGTGTGGCGCAGCGGCGGGCAGCTCCGGCAGGGGCGCGCCCGCCGCTATCTGCGTGCGCAGTCTGGCGATGCGCTCGCGCTGCTTGGCGGGCAGCTCTGGATTGCGCGCCAGCACCTCGCCCAGGATGGCGGGCACGCGTACCGCCATGGTGTGCTGCGCAAAGGCGTTGCTCTGATCGGTGCGGATACGCGGCGGCAGGCCGGCGGGCGCGCGCATCAACGCTCGAGTGCTTCGTCGATCAGACGGGCCACCAGCTCGAACTCGGTCGGATTGGGCACGCGCTTGCCGTTGATGAACACGGTGGGCGTGCCGTTGACCTGCACGTCTTCGCCCAGCTTCACGTCCGCGTCCACCGCCGCCTTCTCCGTCTTGGCGTCCAGCGCGCGCTGCAGCTCCGGCAGGTTCAGCTTGGCCTGCTTGGCGTATTGCTCCAGCGACTCGCGCGTGAGCGCATCCTGATTGGCGAACAGCAGATCGTGAAACTCCCAGAATTTGCCCTGCCGCTGCGCGGCCAGCGAGGCCTCTGCCGCGAGCTGCGCGTCGGGGTGCATCGGCAGCGGGAACTGCCGGAACACGAAGCGCACCTTGTCCGAGTAGCGTTCGCGGATCTTGCTCACCACCTCCGACGCACGCGCGCAGTACGGACACTGGAAGTCCGAGAACTCCACGATCGTGACCTTGGCGTTCTCCGGGCCGAAGCTGGGCGCGTCCTTGGCGGCGATGCGCGCCTGCGCCTCCGGCGACAGCGGCTGGTTCATTGCCTCTTGCTTCTGTAGCTGCGGCAAGACCTCCTCGTAGTTTCGGGCCAGCTCCTCACACTGCTCGCGCGGGAACTGCGGCGTCTCCGCTCGCACCATGGCGCAAGTGGTGGTGTCCGGGCCCAGGTCCTTGCACAGCCGCTCGGCGAGATCGCTGCAGACCTTGCGCTCCACATCCATCTGGCGCTCCACCTGCGCAAAATCCTGCAGCGCTGCCACGCAGGCGCTCTGCGGCAGCACGCGCCCCAGCTCCTTCGCGGAGGCGCACAGCGCCGACTCCGAGCTGCCGCTGCGCTCGCACAGCTGCACCACCAGCTGATCGCACGAGCCGCCCTGCGCCGCGGCGACGGGCGCCCTGGCGCTATCCGTCGGCGTCTTCTCCCGACAGGCGCTGGCAGACAGCCAGGCCCCGGCCACGAGCGCCAGCAGCACAAAGCGTCCACCAGCGGCGTGCAGACGGCCCCCACGAATCGATTCCTTCATTGCCATTCTCCGACCGCGCGGCGCCAGACCGTGTTCAGGCGCAGCGGCCGCTTCACCATAGCCCATCACTTCCGGGGGCACGTCAGGATCACGACCGGTAAAGCGAATTTTGACCCAAGGGGTGAAGGGCCGCCTGAGCCGTTCGTCAGGCCGCGAAGGGGGGCGGCTTGCCTCACGGCAGCTTCTCAGGATCCAGGCGGGGCAGCTCTGCGCGCTGGCAGGAGTTTCAGGCTCGCCGCGGGCGCCGGGGGGCAACGCCTCGTTCGCGCTCCAGCAGCGCCTGCTTGCGCTCCAGGCCCCAGCGATAGCCAGAGAGGCTACCATCGCTGCGCAGCACGCGATGACACGGCACAGCCACGGCGAGAGGGTTTGCCGCGCAAGCGCTCGCTACCGCGCGCACGGCGCGAGGCACGCCCAGCGCCTGCGCTACCTGCGTGTAGCTCTGCGTGCTACCCGCCGGGATGGCCTGCAGCGCGCGCCACACGCGCTCCTGAAAGGCAGTGCCGCGCACGTCCAGCGGCAAGCTCAGCCCGAGCCGAGGCTGCTCCACGAAGGCCACCACCGCTGCCAGCCGCTCTCGAAAGTCAGCGCCAGCCGCGCTCACCCGTGCGCTCGCGAAGCGCTCGCGCAGGTCGCGCTCCAGCTCCGCCGCGTCGGCTCCCAGCAAGATGGCGCACAGCCCGCGCTCCGTGGCGGCCACGAGCAGCGCACCCAGCGAGCACTGTCCCACCGCAAACTCGATCTGCTCGCCCTCGCCGCCGGCGCGGTAGCGGCTGGGGGTCATGCCCAGGCGCTGGCGCGAGGCGGAGTGCAGCCGGCTGCTCGAGCCAAAGCCCGCTCGGTACGAGGCCGAGGTCACGCTCGCATCGCTCTCCAGCTCTGCGCGCAGGCGCCGCGCCCGCTGTGCCGCGGCGTACGCGCGCGGTGTCAGACCGGTGACAGACTTGAAGGCCCGGTGCAGGTGGTGTGGGCTCTGCCCCGCGTGCTCTGCCAGCTCCTGCAAGCTGGGCACCGCGCCTGCCTCCGCCAGTGAAGCATCGATGAAACGGCACAGCTCCGCCACCTGCTGGGCACGCCGCTCTGCCGCTGGCGCCTGCTCCGGCTTGCAGCGCTTGCAGGGGCGAAAGCCCGCGGCCGCCGCCTCCGCCGCGCTGGCGTAGAAGCTCACGTTCTCGCGCCGCGGCAAGCGTGCCGCGCAGCTCGGCCGGCAGAACACGCCGGTGCTCGCCACTGCATAGTAGAACCTGCCGTCCGCGCTGGCGTCGCGCGCCTTCACCGCGCGCCAGCGCGCCTCGCTGCCGTCCGCCGCGGGCGGCTCGGTCTGCCGGGCCCTGTCGGGCATGTTTTCGTGGAACATCTCGCGTCCTCGCTTTCTGCGACGATTTGCTCCAGACAGCGTAGCCATCAGCGCAGCCTGCCGCACTCCGGGGCTTGCTTTCAAATCTGCAGCGAGGCGCCGAAAAAAGTCGGGAGTTTTGCGGGGCTCGGCGCGGAGCGGAGCCGTGCGGCGCCAGGAGAGCCCGGCTTTGCGCCCGGCGCGGGGCCGTGGTTGCGCTGGCGGCGGGCTTGCCGGCAAAGTGGTCGCCGTCATGGCCATTGCACCGCTGCAGCCGGCAGCCTATGCCTGCGCCTCACCTGAGGTCTTGCAGATCAACGTCAGCAACGGTGGCGTGCCAAAGCTGCCCATCGGGCGAGTGATGGTGGACGAGCTGGGCATCGTCGGTGACAAGCACCGCGACTTGAAGCACCACGGCGGCCCCGAGCGTGCGCTGTGCCTGTATGCGGTGGAGATCATCGAGGCCCTGCGCGCCGAAGGTCACCCGATCGTGGCCGGCGGCAGCGGCGAGAACCTCACCACCCGCGGGCTCGACTGGTCGCGGCTGGCGCGCGGTCGCAAGCTCGCCATCGGCGAGGTGCTGGCTGAATTCACGGACTGGGCCACGCCCTGCGCAAACATCGCGGGCTGTTTTCAGGGCGGCGTGTTCAATCGCACCAGCCACAAGCTGCACCCGGGGTGGAGCCGCGCGTACGCGAAGGTGCTGCGCGGCGGCGTGATCGTGGTGGGGGATCGCGTGCAGCTCGTGGAGTGAGCTCCGAGCTCAGGCGGTCACAGGAACCACTGCAGCTCGAGCTCGATCTCGGCGGACAGGCGGTGCGCGCGCTGACTGCCGGGAGCCGCGAGCCCGGCTCCGTCCCAGTGCCGGAGCAGCACTCTCAGCCGTGGCGCGAGGCGCAGGTAGCGCGCGAGCAGGCGATCGCGCCGGGCGGCAAACAGGAGCTGCCGGCGCAAGAAGGACGCGCGCTGTTGCACGGCAACGGGCGGCGCTCGCAGGATGGTGGCCGCCTCCGTGACGCTGCTCGGGCAAAGCTCCAGCAGCGCAAAGGCGAGCTGCTCCTGCGGTCGGGCTGCGCGCAGCCACTGGTGCAGGTGCGAGAGCACCTCGCGCAGACTGCCAGGCCGCGCCAGCGCGGGCTCACCTCGGCCTTGCTCGCCGCTCTTCAGGTGGCCGAGCGCGACAGCGGCGGCGATGCCCTGACCCCAGAGCGGCATCGCTTGATCGCTGCGCGGCGGCCAGGAGCTGAGCGCCTCAAAGAGCGCGCTCTCCAGCAAGGGCTCGAGCGGAGCATCGGGCCCGAGCAGGCGCTGCAACGTGCGCTCCAGCACTCTGCCCACCCACTTGCGCCACTCGGCGCCCGGGTGCCGCGTGCCTCGCACCGCCAGCTGTACGGGCAACGTCGCGGGCTCGTCCGCCAGCGCTCCCGGCACCGCCAGGGGCTCGACGGGGCGCGTCAGTCCGGAAATCACGGCCCCGGAGCGGCGCTCCGGCGGAATGTTCTCCACGCGCGAGACCTCGTCGTCTCGCTGTGGCAGCGCGACCACGGCGCTGATGGGATCCAGTTCGAAGAAGCTCGAGCTCATGGGCGGCGATCACTCCTGCCGCTTGCGGGTGCTGGACCAAAATGATCCAGCGACGCGCAGCACCGGCGACTACAGGCTCACTTGTCAGTGTCGGTGTGCGCCAGACTTTATTGACTCGCTGCGTAGAAAACAGAGCCCATCTGGCACTGTTCGGTGGGACACAGGCGGCACCATGCCCATGTGGAATGTGCCGGAAGAGCGGGATGCTCGAGGGGACGTTCCAGAGTGGCATGTGGCTGGCGAGAGGGGTGCTCGAGGGGGACACTCCAAGGCGGAATAGGTCGCGCTCAACGAGCCGCTGCAGCGCGTTGTGAGCGCTTGCCGTACAGCGAGGGCACGCGGCGGTTGGCTTGCTCGCGGCCGTGCAGCAGCTGAGCCGCGCGGCGGAGCTCTGCGTAGTCTCTCAGCAGGACGGTGAAGAGCCGCTGGCGCTCGCGCAGCGCCGCGGCCAGCGGGGTGCCAGTCGAGCTGTGATCCTGGAGCGAGGAGTAGCGTCGGGCCAGCAGCAGTGCGTGCTCCAGCTCCGCCGTCTGGATTGAAGTGTGTTCGCGCACCTGCTCCCAGTGCGCCAGATATACGCTCACCAGGCCGCAAACGGAGCGCGCCAGCGCTCGCTGGCCGTGCACCCGCCGGTGGGGCTGAAGTGTCTGTGCCGGGAGCGCGCCCGCGCCGACCAGCGCGCTGGCGCTGCGCAGCAGCCCGTTTCGCAGCTTTGCCAGCTCCTCCACCACGGAGGAGGTGGAGGGCGAGTGCGCTTGCAGCTGGCTACAGACTTCATGCGCCTCGCGCAGGGCCTTTGCGCCTTGCTCCAGCCGCTCCACCCTGCCAGGCGGCGCCGCAGCGCGGACCTGCAGCTCCGCCTCCAGCTGGCGCAGCTCCGGTGCGCGGGTGAGGAGTTGCTCCACGAGGCTGGGAATATCGAGGTTGACCACCAGCAGCTCGTGCTCGGCGAGCGCGCTCTCGCCCGTGGCGGGCCTCCGAGCAGAGGCAGGGGATACGTGGGGGCGGGCCGCAGCGGGGGCCGCGGAGCGAACGCGCGTTCTCATGGAGCCAACCTTTCAGGTCGCCGGAGGTCGGCGACCGCCGTGCCATCGGACACGGCGGAGACGGATTGCGAGCTTCCGCGGCCGCGAGCGACGCTCGGCGAGCATCAGGGCTGGGGTGGATGCACGAGCCGCCGCAGCCCCGCGTCGCATCGAGGCAGAGCATGCCATGATAGTTGGCGCCTGCGGGCGAGGTCGCTAAGGTTCGCCGGGGGCATCACTCGATGAGCCATCGCTTGCAGACTGCAGATCGCCCAGCGCTGCGCGCTCTGGGCGCCGGGCTGGCGCTGTGGGTGGCTTCGAGCTCTGCGGGCGCGCAGACGGCGCCGTCCAGTCACTGGGGCGCGTTGATGTTTCCGGATATGGAGCCTGCGAGCCGGGTGGGCTTTCAGATCCTGGCGTTCACGGAGTTTGGTAAGGATACGACGGAGGCGGGGCTGCCGGTGGGGCGTGCGGAGTGCGCGGCGGTGCGTGGAGATAGCGCGAGCACGCCGTGCGGGGCTCGCGACCGCTACAATGATATCGATGAGACGGTGGGGCTCAATCTGCTGACGTATTCGCTGACACGGCCGCTGCAGCGCTACAAGACCCGCGGCAGCAATCTACTGTACACGCACCTCGTCAGCGTGGGCTGGATCAATGACTGGATCACGGAGAGTTACCAGAACGATGCCATTCACGAGCTGGCCAACTTGCAGTCGATTCCGCGCGAGGACCGGGCCTGTCATGAGCAGCCGAGCTGGAGCTATCTGAGCTGCCTGGTGCTCAGCTACTCCGGCGCGCTGAACTATCGCTTTTACGCCTTCGACAGTGATGCCATCGGCGTTCGTCTGCAGCCCACTCCGCTGTTTGGTGGCGCCGGCTTCGTCGTCTCCACGCTGGAGAACGACCTGTACGGTCAGTTCGGCATCCGCGACTTCGATCTCACCGGGCCACTCGGGCCAAGCTTTGCGCGCCAGCTCTATGTGACGCTCTCGGCGATGGTGCGGGCAGGCGTGCTGTACCCGGGGGTGAGCTCGAAGCTCGGCCATGGCTTTCCGAACCTGGCCAGCCACTACGTCTCGGCGCAGGCGAGCCTCGGGCTGCACGTTGCTCGGTATGCGTGGCCTGTCTCCCTGGAGCTGGGGGCGATGGGCACGACAGGTCAATTCCTCTCGCGGGACCGCACGCGAGTGGCGGGCAGGCCTGTCGAGTCGGAGGCGCTCGCGCCGGCTCTGACGCAGCAGTTCTGGAGCCTGCGGCTGGAAATTGGCGCCTTCGGTTTCGAGACCTTCAACGATCAGCTGGGCGGCACCGACAAAGGCCCGAGCTATGGCGCCATGATCACGTATTCGCTGAGCCAGGGCGAGTGGAGCTGGGCGGAGTTCTCGGATGCGGCCGAATACTGGAGCTCGGAGGATGACTGACGGGGTGGTGGCCGGGCGGGCGGGCCTGCGTTGCTGGCTGAAGCGGGCGCTGGTTACGGCTGGCTCGCTCGCGCTGCTGCTGCAGACCCAGTGCGTGCGTTTCGTGGCGGTGGAGACGTTGCCGGCTTACCTGAGCCTGGCTTCACCTTTTCAGCTGGTGTCACAGGGCGCGCACCCCATCGTGTCCGAAGATCGCAGGTGCATGCTGCTGGAGCTCGAGCTGCTGGAGCAGCTGACGGACGATCGGCCGCGCAGGGAGCTCACGCCCAGGTTTCAGCTGCTCGATGCCGCGGGTCGCGCAAAGGATGTGCCGCTCGCTTGCATGGCGTTCGCTGAGCTGCCCTTTCCCGCAGCAGGCGCGAGCGACATCGATCAGGCCTGTGCGGCCTTCACCACGAGCTGGCCGCAGGCCACCGACTGCACGGGGCCGCACATGCAGGTGCCCGCCGCCACTGGCCGTGATCCGGAGCGAAAGCTGTACTTGTGGCTGCGCTGGGCCGGCACCACCGGCGCCGACACCGGCAATCAGCTCTTTCCGTCGCAGCTGCGGCGCGGCGACGCGCTGCGCTTTTCCATCGACGGCATCGACATCGCTGACCTGCGGCTAGTGACGCAGGCGGGGCCCATCACGTCGTTCGTCGTCGGCGCGGGGCTGGTGTTTGCGTTCACGGTGGTCGTGTTGTGAGCCGCGGGTGCTCTGGTTCCTCTAGACGGTAGCGGGGCGGAGCTGTCGCACCAAGGGCCGCCGCTGGTCTTCAGCGAGCGCGGCAGTGGCCAGGCGACGATTCCCAGGCGACCCTCCCCAGCGGGGTTCGTCGAACCCCTGGAGCAAGGCGAGCGGCGAACGGCACCGCTGCGGGCCGGAGGTAACGATATGGAGTCGGGCGAGGTGGTTCAGCAACCTCTGCAGCAGCTGCAGAAGCGACAGACGAATGGGGCCGGCGCAGGGTTCCCACCTGGCGGCGACCTGCGCAGCGAGCGGGTCGCGGTCGGAGCGCTCAGGCGGAGGCACGACAAGCCGGCCACGGATGGCTTTGGCTCGGTCTGGACGTTCCTGGCCCTGTTTGTGGTGGTCGGAGTCGGGCTGGCCTGCATGCTGGCGTCGAGCTCCAGCTACATTGCCGGCTTTGCCTGTTGCCTGCCGCCGGCCTTGGCAGGGCTGACGCTGCTGCTGATCAACCGCAGCACGCAGATGGACCATCTACAGCCCGACTTCTGCGAGCAGCTCGAGCGAGGGCTGGCGCCGTACGCGGAGCGAGCCAGGTCCATCTGGCTGTACGAGCGCGAGCGGGCCCGCTCGGCGCTGACGCGCGCAAACATCTCTGCAGTGCTCTGGGGCGCGGTGGCCTCGCTCTCGCTGATCGGGGCGGCAGCTTTTGTGCGCGGAGAGAGCGAGGGCAGCGCGCAGCTCATCGCGCTGACGGTGATCGGCGCCGTGGCCACGCGCTTCATGATCGATCTGGGCAGCATCGCCGTGCGCATCTCCAACACCGATGTCACGCGGCGCATGTTCGCGGAGGCCGTCCGCGGACTGATCGGCTCGCTGCTGGCGGCCGGGGTGCTGGTGATGCTGCTCGACGTGCTGGATCTTCAGCAGCTCGAGCAGGCCCTGGTGAGCCGCGGCGCCGCCGCAGCGCTGGGCCTGGGCTGCGCCGTGGCGTTCATCGGCTCTGCCGCCTTCGACTGGGTGCAGGCGCGGCTGCGCGTGCTCTTCGGCATGGGCGAGAAGCTGGCGACTGGAGGCACGCCCCTGACCACGCTCGAGGACATCGGTGAGACGGAGCTGGAGCGCCTGCGGGAGGAGGGCATCCGCTCCGTCGAGGCGCTGATCGCCACCTCCGTGCCGCGCCTGTTCTTCGGGACCAGGTTCAGCCTGCAGCGCATCATCGGCTGGCATGATCGCGGCCTGCTGCTGGTTCGCCTCGGCACGGATGCCGCCAGGGAGCTGGGCACTCGCTGGGGCCTGCGCGGCTGTATCGAGGTCCTGCGCGCTTACGAGAGCGGCGACCGCTTCGGTGCCGCGGCCACGTTGAAGGCGGTGTTTCAGAAGACGCTGCGCGTCGACAACGAGGCCGAAGCAGAGATGGTCGTCTGGCAGATCGTCCAGGATGACCGGGTCAAGCTGGTGCAGGTCATGCACCACACCCTGGTCGAGCAGGAGACGCCGGCCGAGTGAGCAGCAGCGTGCCGCGGGGCCCCGCAAACGCGAGGTGGTGTCACGCTTCTACGCCTGTCGGGCTCGCCAGCAGCGGTTGCAACGCCAGCTCGGCAGCGCCGACCAGCAGCAGATCGGAGCCGAGGCGCGCCCGCTCGATGCGCAGACCCTCCGCCAGCGGGGACATCGATGACTGCGACACACAGGCCTGCAAGCGCTCGGGCAGAGCGCGGTACAGCGCACCGAGGAAGCCACCGAGCAACACCAGCTCCGGGTTGAACACCGAGGCGAAGCCCGCGATGGCCTGGCCGAGCCAGTCGATCTGGCGCCGCATCTCTGCCTTCAGCGCGCGGTCGCTGGTGCCGAGCAGGGTGAGCTCGAGCTGATCGGCGTCGAGCGAGCCTTCGCCGAGCACCGACAGCAAGCGGCCGAGGCTCACCTCGGTCTCCAGGCAGCCGCGCCGGCCACAATCACACGCGGAGCCACTGGAGTTGATCAAGGTATGCCCGAGCTCGGCAGCGAAGCCGCGCGCTCCCCACAGCGGCCTGCCACCGCACAACACGCCCGCGCCGATGCCCGAGGTCGAGCCGTTGAGGTAGATGAGGTCGCTCACGCCCTGACCGGCGCCGAACAGCGTCTCGGCGATGAGCCCCAGCTTCGCGTCATTCCCCGCCACGGTGGCGTAGCCCGTGACCTGTGCCAGCTCGGCGGCGAGCGGCTCCTTCTGCCAGCCGAGGTGCGGCGCCAGGGTGACCAGGCCGCTGGGCGCCTCCACCAGCCCAGGCACGGCCACCCCCATGCCGACGACGCGGCACTCGCGCGCCCCGGCGCACAGCTGCTCGGCGAGCTGGCACACGATTTTGATCGCGCGCGCCGCGCTGGGCGGTGCCTTCAGCGAGTAGCGCAGGCGCCGGTGCACCACTCCGCCGAGGCCGACCAGCCCCACGATGATGGCGTCCACGTCGGGATTGACCGCGAGCGCGCAGACCTTGGGGCTGGCGTGCACGAGCGGGCTCGGGCGGCCCACGCCGGCGCGCGCCGTGTCGAGCGTCTCGTACACGAGCTCTGCCTCGGTGAGCTCCGTCACCAGCGCGCTGATCGTGGAGCGGTTCAGGCCGGTGCGCCGCGTGAGCTCCGCGCGGGTGAGTGGCCCGGAATGGTGCAAATGGGTGAGCAGCACCGAGAGATTGTGCTGGCGCGTCTGCACGTTGCGCGTGCCCGTATCGGCGCGCAGCGAGGCCGGCTCGGCTCGGTCAACCATTTACAAGGGTAGGCTACCGGAATATGTTGCCGGCAACAACAAATTCATTCATACAGCCAGTATCCCTGTTTCGAGAGGTATTCCCATGAAGCTCACTCCCACCCCTGCAGACAAGTTCACCTTCGGCCTCTGGACGATCGGCTGGGCCGCGCGCGATCAGTTTGGTGTTGCCACCCGGGCGCCGCTCGATGCGGTGGAGGCCGTGCACAAGCTCGCCGAGCTGGGCGCGTACGGGATGACGATGCACGATAACGATCTCTTCCCCTTCGGCTGCTCCGCCGCCGAGCGCTCCAAGGCCATCAGCAACCTGAAGAAGGCGCTGGAGTCAACCGGCCTGAAGATGCCGATGATCACGACGGATCTGTTCTCGCAGCCCGTCTTCAAGGACGGTGGCTTCACCTCGAATGATCGCGGGGTGCGCCGCTTCGCCCTGCGCAAGGTGCTGGCCAACCTGGATCTGGCGGCCGAGCTCGGTGCCACCACGTTCGTGATGTGGGGCGGCCGGGAGGGCGCGGAGTACGACGCGGCCAAGGACGTGCGGGTGGCGCTCGAGCGCTACCGCGAGGCCGTGAACGTGCTCACTCAGTACGTGACCGACAAGGGCTACAACATCCGCTTTGCGATCGAGCCCAAGCCGAACGAGCCGCGCGGTGACATCCTGCTGCCCACGGTGGGCCACGCGCTGGCGTTCATCAACACGCTGCAGCACCCCGATCTCGTTGGCCTCAACCCCGAGGTGGGCCACGAGCAGATGGCGGGCCTCAACTTCACCGCCGGCATCGCGCAGGCGCTGTACCACAGCAAGCTCTACCATATCGATCTGAACGGCCAGCGCGGCATCAAGTACGATCAGGACCTCGTCTTCGGGCACGGCGACCTGCACAACGCCTTCTCCCTGGTGGACCTGCTGGAGAACGGCGGCCCCGGCGGCGGCCCCGCCTACGACGGCCCGCGCCACTTCGACTACAAGCCCTCGCGCACGGAAGACTTCAACGGCGTGTGGGAGTCCGCGGCGGCCAACATGCGCATGTACCTGCTGCTCAAGCAGCGCGCCAAGGCGTTCCGCGCCGACCCCGAGGTGCAGGCAGCGCTGAAGGCGTCGCGCGTCGACGATCTCGCCCGCCCCACGCTCGCCGCCGGTGAGAGCTACCGCGACCTGCTCGGCGATCGCTCCGCCTACGAGGAGTTCAACGCCGACGCCTACTTCAACGGCAAGGGCTTCGGCTTCATCCGGCTGCAACAGCTGGCGACCGAGCACTTGATGGGCGCGCGCTGAGCAGCGCGCTGACCGGGTGACGCGAGATCGAGGGGAAGGAGCTTGCCATCATGAAGAGCCTGGAGGAGCTGGAGCGGCTGTGGTCTGCGCATCGAGCAGGCGGCAGCCGCCCACCAGTCGGGCAAGGCGTGGTGCGGTTGATCTCGCGCCGCCTGGGCGGCGGCGTGCATGAAGAGCTCCAGCGCGCGGAGGTGAGCGTGGAGCACGGGCTGGTGGGCGATAGCTGGAGGGCCCACCACGACCCCGAACGACTCTGCCAGATCACCTTCATGAGCGCGCTGGCTGCCGAGTGCGTCGCGTACCCGGGGCAGCCAGCGAGCGCAGCGGGTGACAACTTCTTCGTGGAGCTCGACCTCTCCGAAGCGGCGCTACCGCCGGGCGCCCACGTGCGGGTGGGCGGCGTGCAGCCCGGCAAGGGCGGCGGTGTGCTGCTGGAGGTCACCCCAGAGCCCCACCTGGGCTGCGCCAAGTTCCGCGAGCGCTTCGGCACCGACGCGCTCCGCTGGGTGAACAGCAGGGAGCATCGCGGCGAGCGCCGGCGCGGGGTCAACCTGCGGGTGATCGAGGGTGGCTGGGTGAGTGTGGGGGATGGGATTGTGGTGATGGGCGGGGTTGAGTTGAGCTCAGCTGGGCTCGGCAGCTGAGCTACGATCCCGTCAACCTGCGCGATCAACGAGGCACGATCGTAACGGCGCTCGTGGCCGGGTGCGCGCTGGGCGGCTGTATCGGTGACCACGTCCCGCCGGAGATGAGCTATCCGCTGAACTGGGAGCTCACGGTGCCCGGGGGAACGGTCAGCGTGGGGGCGGGGGGCAAAGTGGAGCTGGACGCGCCAGCGCGGTCGTGACGTTCCGCATCGCCGGGGGAGCAGCTGGACGTACGGAGCAAAGCCGGACGCGTACCATCACGGAGCATGTGCTGGAGCTCACGCAAGGTGATGGCGCCATTCGGCGTCAACTCGCTTGCTAGTTCGTTCCAAATCGGTCCCTGAACAGCCGTGCTCGTCGGATGCTCTCCGACTGCAAATCGGGATTCATCAAAATCCAACGGCGGACTGGGCCGTACTGTGGCTGAGCGCGCCTGCGCCGATGTTGCAGCGGTGCGCGTCGTGGCCTGCGGCGCGTCGGGTATCATGCATCCTGTCGTCGGTCTGCAGCTATCGGGCAATATCCTCACTCCTCTGGACGATGAAGTGGCCGGGCACCTGGGGCGGCCGCTCTGGGATGGGCGGGGGCTGCTGGAAGATCTGGAGCTGCGGCTGGGGTTGCGGCAGGCGCCGGTCTCTTCGGGCGTGCGGGTGCAAGCATGGTCGAAGCGGCTGGCGCAGCTGGTGGCGGAGTGTGGCGCGGCAGCTCCGTACTTCGCCGCTGCCTATCGTGTGGATCCGACGGGCACGGCGGCGCAGCTCCTGAGGCTGCGGGATGAGCTGGTGGACGCGGGCTGGAACGGTGAGGCGCTGTCTGGCTCCGAGCGGCTGGTGGCGCTGTCACGGCTGGCGGCGATGCCGGCGCCGGTGTTGCCTCCGGGGCGCGCAGACCGTCTGGCGGCGGTGGAAGCAGAGCTGAGCCGGATGACGTGGTCTCCGTACGCGGCGCTGGACCTGGTGGACGCGCCCGAGCTCTGGCCCGGTCGCTGGCGGCGCGTCTTCGCGCGCCTGTCGGCGCTGGGGACGAAGCTAGGCACGCTGCGATTCACGCCGGCGACGCCGGCGGGCGGCAGTGATCTGGCCCGCTTCCAGCGTGCTCTGCAGGGTGAGCCGCAAGATCGAGCTCAGCCTCTCGCGGGGGATGGCTCGCTGGTGCTCTTGCGGGGCACCACGTCTTCACTGCTGGCCGAGCCGGTTGCGGCGCTGCTGGCGGGTGATCGCGAGGCTTCCACCGTCGTCATCCGCGGTGCGGACTCGAGCTCGCTCGACGCTGCGCTCGCTCGGCAAGGGCTGGCGCGCCAGGGCACGCTCGAGAGCAGTCGCTGGCGCCCCGCGCTGCAGGTATTGCGGCTGGGGCTCGCGGTCGCATTCGTGCCGCGCGATCCGCAGCGAGTGCTGGAGCTGGTGGCGCTCACGGCGGGGCCGTTTGCGGGCAGGGCGGGGCACCTGCTGGCAGCGGCGCTCTGCGAGCGACCGGGGCTGGGCAACGAGAAGTGGAACACGGCCAAGAGCGAGCTCTCACCCGAGCAGCGCGCCCGGGTGGAGCAGTGGCTGGAAGCGCCGCGTCTCGATCCGAAAGGAACACCGCGCGAGCTGGTGCTGGAGGTGGCGGAGCGGGTGCTGGAGTGGCTGAGCGCGCGGAGCTTTGTCAGGCCGGAGCCAAGCTGGCAATCGGCCACGCAGCAAGCGCGGGCGTTCGCGGAGGCGCTGCGCGTCGATCTGCGAGCGCAGCTGGATCGTCCTGCCATCGAGCAGTTGCTGCAGGACCTGACCGAAGAGCGCGCCACGTGCGTGGCCCACCCGGAGGAGGCGGGCCGTCTGGAGCACGTGGATTCACCGGAGCGCCTGCTGGTCGCGCGGCAGCGCGTGGTCTGGTGGGGCTTTGCCGGTGAGCAGGCTGCCCAGCGCCCGCTGTTCCGTGCCGCGGAGAGCGAAGCGCTGCGCCGCGCCGGCATCACCCTGCTCGATCCGGCACTGACCTTGCGCGCTCGCTTCGCAGGCCTGCAGCGGGCGGTGCTGGCCGCGCGCCAGCAGCTGCTGCTGGTGCTCCCGGAGCAAGTGGCGGGTGAGGTCTGCACGCCGCACCAGCTGCTCGACGAGCTGGTGGGGCGCTTGCTTCCGAACGAGCAGGGGCTAGCCCCGATCACGCTCGGCGTGGAGGAGCTCGCCCGGGGCACTGGCCTTGCTGCCCGGCTGCCGCAGGTAGCGCTGCAGCCAGCGGATTTCGTGCCGCTCCCGCCCGCTCGGCGGCAGTGGCACATCGCTCCGGAGCTGATCCGACCGCGCGAGGCGGAGTCAGCGCACAGCCTGGAGCGGCGCATCGGCTGTCCGCTGAGCTGGGTGTTACAGTATCAGGCAGGCCTGTACACGGCCAGCCGCGGCGGGGTGCCGAGCGGCCCGCTGATCGCGGGCAAGCTCGGCCACCGCTTGCTGGAGGAGTTGCACCACGCCGGCCGCTTCAGTGGCACGCGCGAGCAGGTGCGGGCGGCCGCGGAAGAGCTGTTCGAGGCGCTGCTGGAGAGGGAGGGGGCAATGTTGCTGGCGGCTGGCCACAGCGATGAGCACAGCCAGCTGCGCTCCGAGCTGGTCGACTCGAGGGTGGAGCTGTCTGCGATGTTGCACGACGCAGAGCTCGAGATCATCGGAGTGGAGGAGCCGGTGACCGGCACGCTCGATGGCACGCCGCTGCGCGGCAGCATCGACCTGCTGCTGCGCACCACCGGCGGAGCAGAGGTGGTGCTCGACCTGAAGTACGGCAGCAAATCATACCGAGACAAGCTGAAGGACGGGCGAGCCATCCAGCTGGCGCTGTACGCGGAGGCGCGCCGCCAGACCAGCGGCGCACAGAGCCCGCCTCCGGCCGGCTATTTCTCTCTCAAGAATCATCGTCTGCTCGCCACCGACGCGGCCGGCATCTTCGGCCAGCGCAGGGAGCCCGGCCCTAGCATGAGCCAGAGCTGGAGCCGCGCCCATAACAGCCTGGCCGCGATCGCGCGCGCCTTTGCCAGCGGTCGCATCCTGGCGGGGGGAGTGCAGGCCACTCTCGACGCGGGCTATCTGAAGGTGCTTGGGGTCGAGCCGGCCCAGCAGGCCGCACACGTCGAGCTTCCTGCGGACGAGACCTGCAAGTATTGCAGCTTCAGCGCCGTCTGTGGCCGCGCCTGGGAGCAGTCATGGTGAGCGCCAGCCACACGCTCGGCGAGCTGGCACCCGCCGAGGGCCTGCACGTGACCGGTGCCAGCGCGGGCAGCGGCAAGACGCATTGCTTGACCCAGGTGGTGGTGGACGCCCTGGCGGGCCGCGGCGCAGCGCCCCTGGACGTGGAGAGCCTGGTGGCGGTTACGTACACCACTCGCGCAGCCACGGAGCTGCGCTCCCGCATCCGCCAGACGCTGGTGAGACACGGCGACAGCGAGAGCGCGCTGCGCTTGCCGCTGGCGCGCCTCGGCACCGTGCACGCCGTCTGCCTCTCCTGGCTGCAGGACTACGCCATCGACGCCGGCTTGCCTCCCGACATCCGCGTGCTGCCCGATGATGGTGGCCTGCAGTTTCGCAGCCTGCTCGAGGCGGCCGTGCCGGGCGAGCTACGCGAGCGCCTGGGCGAGCTGGCCAAACGTCTCGCAGTGAACTGGGACAACCAGCGCAGCCGCACGGACTGGATGCTGCGCGTGTTCGAGCTGATCGATCTGGCACGCGCCAACCGCATCGCTGCCGAGCAGCTGCCGGAAATGGCGGCGCGCTCGCTCGCACAGATGGCAGAGCTGCTGCCGCCACCTGCTGCTCACGATCTGGATGCTACGCTGCTGGCCGCGGTGGTGCGCGCCGAGCAAGATCTCGCCGCCGCAGAGGACACGACGAAGCTCACCCGCGAGGCCCGCGACGAGCTGCGGAAGATCCACCGCAAGCTGAAGCACGGCTGGGCCAGCTGGAGAGACTGGGCCACGCTCGCCGGCCTGAGCCCCGCCAAGAAGTCGAGCGCCCTGGTCGCAACGGTGATCGACCTGGCGAGCAAGTTCGAGGCTCACCCCCGCTTTCAGAGCGAGCTGCGGGAGATGATCGAGGGCGTGTTCGAGTGCGCCCGGGTCGGCCTCTTGCGCTATCAGGATCACAAGGCGCGCCTGCGCCTGGTCGACTATGTGGACATGCTCGAGCGAGCCCTGCGCTTGCTCGAGCAGCCCGAGATCGCTGCCGACCTCGCCGGACGTTTGCGCTTGCTGGTGGTGGATGAGTTTCAGGACACCAGCCCGATCCAGCTCGAGCTCTTCTTGCGGCTACACCAGCTCGCCCGCCGCTCCACCTGGGTCGGCGATCGCAAGCAGTGCATCTTCGAGTTCGCGGGCGCCGACCCACAGCTGATGGACAGCGTGGCTCGCTGGGTCGTGGCCAGCGGCGGCCAGACCGAGCAGCTGCCAAACAACTATCGCTCACGTCCCGAGCTGGTCCACTTCTGCTCCGAGCTCTTCAGCCGCGCGCTCGAGCCTCACGGCTACAGCCGCGCGGAGGTCGCCGTCACCCCACGGCGCAAGACCCCAGCAGCGCTCGGCAGCTTGCCACCACTCGGCATCTTTGCGCTGCGCCCCGGCAAGGCTGCGCAGGTGCCCGCCGCCATCGCCCTGGGCGTGCAGCGCCTGCTGGCCGCGCCCGATCAGACGCCCATCGTCGACCGCCACAGCGGCGAGCTTCGCCCCGTGCGGCCCGGTGATATCGCCGTGCTCGTGCGCACCAACGACGAGGCCGAGGCACTCGCCAGTGAGCTCGGCCGCCTGCGCATCCGCGCCGCTCTGGCGCGCCCCGGCTTGCTCCACACGCCCGAAGGCACGCTGCTCGACGCCGCCATCTCCTATCTCGTCGATCGCCGGGACGGCGTGGCGGCCGCGACCCTGGACGCCCTGCATGGCTTCGGCGGCAGCGAGCCCGATGAGTGGCTCAGCGAGCGCATGCGCGCCCATCACCAGCGCGCCGATGCCCGGCACGGCAGGGCCTCGCCGCAGGGCGGAGGCATGGGGCCCGGCGAAGCCGCCAACGACGTGGAGCCAGCAGCCCGCGGCGGCTGGCAAGCCGCGCTCGACACCCTCGCGCAGCAACCGCGCCAGATGTCTCCTCGCGAGAGCGTGGACGCCGTGCTGCAGACGCTCGACGCCGAGCGCCTCGTGCTCGGCTGGCCCGATCCCGAGCACCGCAGCGGCAACCTCGACGCGCTGCGCGCTCTCGCCAGCCACTACGAGGAGACCTGTCGCGTCACCGGCGCCGCCGCCTCGCTCGCCGGCCTGCTCCACTACTTCGATCAAGCCCGGCAGGCGCGCTGGAACGGCACCGAGCTTCGTGCCACTGACGAGCAACACTTCAGCCAGGGCCCAGGGGCCGTCGCGCTGTGCACGTATCATCGCTCGAAGGGCCTGGAGTGGCCCATCGTCATCCTTGCCAGCCTGGATGCAGCAGCCCGGGCCGACGCCTTCGGCGTGAAGATCCAGTCGCCGCAGGGTCCGCTGGATCCCGAGCAGCCACTGCGAGACCGCTGGATCCGCTATCTGCCTCGGCCGCTCTCGGGTCAATCGAAGAACCTCGGCTTCGTCGAGCGCGAGAAGCAGTCGGCACAGGGGCTCGAGGCGCGCGACGACGAGCAGCGCGAGAGGGCGCGCTTGCTCTACGTTGGCTTCACCCGCGCCCGCGATCACCTCATCCTCGCCGCCTGCTGCAAGGAGGACAAGGTGAAGGCGCAGTGGCTGGACGAGCTGCGCGGAGCCGATGGTGAGCCGCTCTTGCGCTTGCCCGCCTGCGAGGCCGCTGAATCCCCAACCCTCGGCGTCAGCGGCGCCGCAACCCGGGTCGTCTGCCGGATCTGGGAGCTCGATCCCGAACAGCAGGCACCCGCTGCGCCCGAGAACGACGTCACGCAGCTCCTCACCTGGCGCCGCCCTCCGGCGAGTGCAGCGAGAGCGCCGTTTCTGCTCACACCGTCGAGCGGCGCCGAGGGCTGGCCCGGCCTGCCGCAGCTTCGAGTGCGAGGGCTCGTGAGAGTGGGCTCGGCGCTACCCGTGCAGCGCGCTGGCAGCGTCGACTGGGCCGCCTTTGGAACGACCGTCCACGGCTTCCTCGCGGCAGATCGTCCCCAGGATGTGCCCGCCGTGCGACGGGAGCGCGCGGCGCGGCTGGCGCAGAGCTGCGCCTCTGGCGCCAGCATCAGCCCAGAGGCACTGATCGCGATGGCGAACGCGTTCCACGACTTCGCCGCGCAGCGCTGGCCCGGAGCACGCTGGCAGCGCGAGGTGCCAGTGCGCGTGCGCATCGGCGCAGGCGACGCCGCGCGGCGGGTGAGCGGGACGATGGACCTGCTGCTCGAGACTGCGGACGGCTACGTCGTGATCGATCACAAGACGTTCGGCGATCCAGGCGAGGCAGCGATCCGCGCCGAGGCGGAGAAGTACCTGGGGCAGCTGGCGGCGTACGGCGAGGCGCTCGCGGCGCTCGGCGGAAAGCCAGCGCGGGAGTACTGGCTGCACCTGGCAGTGGCGGGTGTCGTCGTCGAGTGCGGACCGTGACGCAGCGAGCTGAGCCGGAATGACGCCGATCACCGTGGGGTGATGGGTAACTGTCGGTATCGGCCCCATTGGGTCCATTCTGGTTGTGTTTCGAGCTTTCTGGTGAAGGAGTGCTATGCTGTCCCTCCCCCAGAAATCTCCCCCTGCGCGATCGTCGCGGTATCGGCCAAGGTGCGCTTGGTACGATAGGGTCGGCTGACAGATGCGCGAGGCAGCGTGCGCTGCAAGGCAGCTGTCTCGAGGCCACCAAAGGTCTGCTATCCGGGAAGATTCAACGAGCAGGAGTGCCGATGGCGACGACGTTTGCAAAGCGCAGCAAGGAAAAGCAGCGACAGGAAAAGAAGAGCGCAAAGGCGATCGAGCGGCAGCAGCGCAAGCTGGCGCGCAAGAACGCTCCGCCGCGCATCCCGGGCGAAGACCCGGACATTGCCGGAATTATCCCGGGCCCCCAGCCGCTGGTGTTCGAATGAGGTGGGGGGGGAAGGATCGCGAGGCAACGCGCCGCACGGCCGAGCGGCGCCAGCGTGAAGACGAGGCGCCGAGGCTAGCGGCCGCCATACCCACGCTCCAGGGGCTGCGCCTCGAGGTCATGGAGCGCAGCGCGAGCATCTCGCATCCCCAGCACGCCCACGTGCGTCACGTCGTCGTGGCCAACGCGCCCGCGTTGTTCATCCTGCCTTGCCACGACACGCAGTGCAAAGACGGCGGTCACGATCTCACGCAGGAAATCTTGTCCGCTCTACGCCACCGCAACGCACGCTTCGAGGGCGAAGACGCCTGCCGCGGCACGGTGGGCAGCGCCAATTGCTCGCGCGTCCTCGGGTACGTTGCCGTGGCGACGTATCAGGTCTAGCCCCGGGCCCCCGGCCTGCGGTGATTCAGCCATTCTTGCGAGCCCCGTCAAACGAGGAGCTTCCTCGCTCGAGGTCATAGCCAGGCGCTCCGGCAGGGCGTTACCCTGCTCAAATGGCGAGTGCAAAGAAGAGAGCCGCGGCCCCAGCGCTCGATGAGGCACAGATTGCCGCGGCCCTGACCACCTGGCGCCGGAGATTGCTGGACGAAGGCGGCGTGAAGCTGTCGGCGGTGAAGCCCAAGGCGCTGGCGGAGCGGCTCGTACCTTTGCTCGTGGCGGAGGGCTTCGAGAGGGGCAGCAGCTGGCTGCGGCGGCCGCTGAGCGATCAGCTGGAGGGAGCGCTGGCGCACGGCGCAGTGCTCGCTCGCAAATCACTCGCTGCGCAGGTACGTGGCGCGAGCGCGGCGGAGTTGCAGAAGGCGCTCGCGGAGGCGGAGCGCGCGGGCAAGCTGAGGCGCGTGCTGCGCGGCAAGGTGGAGCTCTGGGTGGGGAGCTCGACGCCGGTCGTGAGTGGAGCGGAGTTGCTACGGCTGCGAGCGGCCGTCTCGGCGCTGGACAAGGCCCTGGCCCAGGCCGCGCGCAAGAAGGGGGCGGCATTGCTGGCCAGCGATGTGCAGCAGGCGCTGGCGGAGGTTCTGCAGATGGCGCCCCGGGCACCACATCCGGCTCCGGTCGAGGAGCTCGCCGCGCCCACGCCATCGCCCGCGCGGGAGCGTCGGGCTGCCACCGGCAGCGGCCCGCCCGAGCGCGAGGGAGCGCCCAGCCAGGAGCAAGCGATTCGGTCTGTCGTGGCTGCCGTGGAGGCGGCACGGGACGAGCGCACGGGGCTAGCCTTCGTGCCCGACATCGTGCGTAGCCTATTGCCTGGGATGCCGGCGGCCGTCGCACTGGACATGCTGCTGCTGGCGGCGAGCAGAGAGTTGGTGGAGCTGAGGCCGGAGGGCGGCCTGGGCCGCTTGCCACCCGCCGATCTGGAGCTCTGCCCGCCGGGCCCGGCACAGACGCGGCTCTCTTACGCGCGCTTGCTCGACGGGGGCCCGCAGTGACCGTCGGCCTGCTGGATGCGATCCACGCCGATCCCTGGGCGCAGGACTTCCTGGATCTGCCTACCTTGAACGCTCGCGCGAGCGGCGCTGTGGAAGCCGCCATCGAGTCCGTCCATCAGACCTCGCGCGCGGCGCCCCAGCTGCTGCGCTCGACGTCGCTGGTGATCCTCGGGCCGCCAGGGGCTGGCAAGACGCACCTGTTCGCCCGGCTGCGCCGGCGCGTCGGGCCGCGGGCGGTGTTCGTGCACGTGCGGCCGCTCGTGCACGCGGAGATGAACGCGCGGTTCTTGCTTGGAGAGGTGGTTCGTCAACTCGGCTTCCTCACTTCGCAAGGTATGCCGCAAGCCAGCGCGCTGGTGGGCTCGCTGCTGGGCTATCTGGGCGGGGTAGGGCCCGAGTTTCCCTCCACGGTGCTCGCTGAATACGCGCATCTATCCGCGACAGCTCGCGAGGCTCGCCTCGATCTGGAGCTCGAGCGGCTGTTCGCGCTCTGGCCCGAGCTGGACGAGAGCTATTTGCGGCGCCTGCTGGCCGTGCCGTTCGCTGCGCCGTCCACCGGCCGCGCGCTCTTGACGTGGCTCTCGGGGCGCGATTGCGACGTGGCGCAGTTGCAGCGGATCGGCGCCACGGCGTCGCTGGGTGAGGAGCAGGCGTTCGCTGCACTGCGCACGCTGGCGGCTGTCGCCGCGCTGGGCGCCCCGCTGGTCATCATGTTCGATCAGCTCGAGAACCTGATCGACGCAGAGGGCGCGGGGCCGCGCCTGCGCGCGTACGCGCACCTGGCTTCGGAGTGCGTCGACACGCTGCGCGGCACCGTGGTCGTCCATCTGGCGCTCGATAGCGAGTGGCAGCGGGGCATCGAGCCCACCTTCAATCTCTCGCAGCGTTCGCGCATCGTGATGGGGCGTGAGCTCCTGGAGTTGCCCCGCGCCGCGGAGCGCGAGGAGCTGCTACGGCGCTTTCACGAGCACGCCCCCGGGCTGCAGCAGCCCTTCCCGTGGCCGCTCGGCGAGCGGCGTCTGGGGCGCCTGCGCGCAAGCGCCGGTATCACGCCGCGCATGTTGCTGCTCGAGTTCCGCCGGGCGCTGGACGGCGAGCTCGACGAGCTGGATGTCGAAGGTAGCGCCGCTCCAGAGCAGCAGCCGAGTGCGGCTCCTGCTCCGCCCGCGCAAGCAGAGGAGCGAGACCTCGACGGTGAATGGCAGAGCCAGCTGCAGGCAGCGCGCGAGTTGCTGCAGCGTGCGGGTGAAGAGCGGCAGCCGCTGGACGCGGCGCGCCTGGCCGATGGCCTGTTCGCGTGTGCGCCATTTCTGCCCGGTCTCACCCTGCGTGCCGGCGCCAAGGCT
This sequence comes from Polyangiaceae bacterium, assembly GCA_025937895.1. GTDB lineage: Bacteria > Myxococcota_A > Polyangia > Polyangiales > Polyangiaceae > SZUA-265. Next base: position 39,157 of record JAICQL010000012.1, read on the forward strand.
CCCGCACAGCTGCTGCTTCAGCGCGACGGCGGTCGGGAGGCGCTCGCGCTCGTGCAGGAGGCTCACCCGCGCAGCGCGGTAGCCGTGCTCAACAAGCTGATCGCGCTGAGCAGCAGCGTGCCCGTCGTCGCGGTGCGCGAGCAGGCTCGCGAGTTTCCTCCGACCTGGAAGGAGACGCTGCGCAAGCAAGCCGCGCTGCTGGAGACAGGGCGCGCACGCTGGATCGATCTGTCGCCACGAGATTGCGCCCGTCTACTCGCGCTGGCCGCGCTGCTGCAGGCAGCGCGCTCGGGGGATGTCAGCGACGCCAGCGGCCATCAGGTCACCGAGGCAGAGGTCGAGGCGTGGGCCAAGAGCGCGCTCGACCTGCCCAGCTGGCCCATCGCGCAGGCCTTGCAGGGGGCCAGCGAGGCCGCGGGGGCTTCGCAGCAGCTCGCAGAAGAAACCGACGTGCCCTCCGTGCCCTCCGCACTGGTGCACACGCCACCACCGACCGAGCGCCTGCCCGCCGCCACGCTCGATGCGAGCCCGGTGCCTCACCCGAGCGGTAGTGCGCTGGCTATCCTCCGCCGCCTGCGTGTGGCGTCGTTCGAGCGCCTCGTGCGCGAGGTGAGCCGGCTCGAGCCGACCACCTCGCGCGCCACGATCCAGGCGGAGCTGGAGGCGGCGGGTGAACGCATCCGCTGGTTTGGCCGGTCCATCGTGTTCTTCAGGAGCGGCGAATGAGCGAGCGGGTGAGCGTGACCGAGGTGCGAAATGCGCTGCGTTGCCCGCGCCTGTTCGCGCTGGGCCGCAGCCTGGGCCGCTCGGTCGCGTTCCCGGTCGGCTCCTCCTGCCTCGGGGCGAGCTTCCACCGTGTGGTTGAGCGCTTTGCTCAGACCGTCAGCGCCCCGCCGGCGCGCTTTGCCCAGCTGCCCAGCGGCGCGGCGCGCGACGAGGTGCAGGCGCAGCTTTGTGACTGGTTGCTGGAGCTGTTGATGGACGAGCTCGAGCAGGACCCGACGTATGCGTCCATGCCCGGCGAGGTCGATGATCTCGCCGAGGCGCTGCGCGAGCTCGGGCGTCATCTCTCGGCCCGCCTCGACCCCTTCACCGGCCCCCCTGCGCAGGCGCTGAGCGCCCTCATGCACTCGGGCGAGCAAGCGATCGAGGCTCGCCTGAACGGCACGGGCCCTATCGTCAGCGGCCGGCTCGACGCGCTGTACGCCGACGAGCGAGGCCGTATCGATGTGATCGAGTACAAGCTCACCGATGAAGCGAACGACGAGGTCGATCGCGCGCAGGCCGCCCTGTATCGAGAGATCTTGCGCGCCGTGCGCGGCGTCGACGCGCGCCCTGTCGTGCTTCGCTTTTCGCCGCTCTTGCGCGAGGTCTCCATGCGGCCCGAGCACGCGGACGAGTTTCTGCGCACGCGCGTGCTGCCGCTCGTGGAGCGTATGCCCGACTGGGCGAGCGAGCCCGCGCTCGCGCCCGAGACCCCTCGCCAGGATCTGTGTGCTGCTTGTCCCGTTGCTCGCGAGTGCAAGGAGAGCTACCCGACACGCCTGCCCGCGCGGGACGACCCACCCGTGGGCGCCGCGCGCCCCCGTCCGGGGCCCAGCGCGGGCCTGTGCCCGCCGGAGCCCCTGCCCGAGCCCGAGCCCAGCGAGGAAGACGCGGTCGGCCGCCGCGAGGCAGAGGCGCTGAGCGCCCGCATCCTCAAAGAGCTCGAGCGCCAGGGCACCAGCGCCGTGTGTCCGCACCCGCCGGTCGTGGGTCCCACGCTATATCTCATCCAGGTGGCGCGCCCCCGCGGCGCCGTGCGACACCTCGACAGCGCCGCCGAAGACGTACGCCATCGCCTGGCATCGCAAGACGGCGTCGAGGTCGAATACGAGAAGCGCGGTGGCCATCGCCGCTTCATCGTGCGGCGGCTCCAGCCGCGGCCCGTGCGTCTCGGACCTCTGTTGCTCCGGCGGCGCGAGTACCTGACCGAGCGCCCGGGGCGCTTCATCGTCGGACAGTGCCCCGATGGCGAAGTGCTGTGTGGTGACCTCTCCGACGCCAGCACTCCACACCTGCTCGTCGCGGGCCAGAGCGGCAGCGGCAAGTCAGTGCTCCTGCAGTCTCTGATCGCGAGCCTCGTCCAGTACCATCCGCCCGGCGCCATCCGCTTTACGCTCGTTGATCCCAAGCGAGTCACCTTCAATGGTGCCGCTTTCCGCGGCGCCGTGTCCGCTCATCTCGACGGCCCCGTGCGCAGCGAGGTCGAATACGTGCTGCCGGTGCTCGAGCAGCTCATCCAGCTCATGGAGGAGCGCTATCGCCTGTTCGAACGAGCCCAGGTCAGTGACATCGGCGAATACAACGAGCAGGTCAGCCCCCCCGAACGCCTCGAGCGTCGAGTGCTCGTGATCGATGAGTTTCAGGACCTGATCACCGACAGAGCCAGCACCCAGGCCTTCTTCGAGAGCATCCGCCGGCTCGGCGCCAAGGCACGCGCCGCCGGCATCCACCTCATCCTGGCCACCCAGCGCCCGGACCGCAACGTCGTGCCGCCCATCATTCGCGCCAACCTCGGCGGGAAGATCGCTCTGCAGGTCGCCTCGGCCACCAACTCGCGCATCATCCTGGATGAGGGCGGCGCCGAGAAGCTCCTGGGGAAGGGGGATTTGCTGGCGAGTCTGGGCCGTGGCGTGGTGAGGGCGCAGGGGCCGCTGCTGGGCTGAGCGCCAGCGATGAGCACCCGCGCTGGTGCACCACCAGAATCTCTCTCGGGTGACGAACTGATTGAAATTCACCGGTAAATACTGAGTGGGCAGGCGCAGAGCCGCGGGAACGGCAGTTGCACGGAGCCTCTCGCTCAGCTCGGAGCGGATGCACAGCGCCGAGATTGAGATGACGCCCCAGGCGAGCTAACTTCGGGCAGCTGGGATGCCCGCAGCGCGGCACGCCCGGGATATCCTCATGGGTCGAAGCGCAAAACCTCATTTCTTCCCCTTCGCGCTGGTGGCGGAGCTCGACGAGCTGTGCGTGGAGCGCGAACAGGCAAGGGGTATGGCCCAGGGCCTCGGCGACAGCTATCGAGAGCAGCGCATTCAGGAGCTGCAGACGGCGCTGCTCGGCCTCCCGCAGCCACAGAGTGGCTCGGTCCTGGCTGGCGCTCGGCTGGAGCGCGTGCGCGACGTGGGCAGTAGCGCCAGCGTGTGGCGTGCCACGCGGCTCGACTCGGGGGAGGAATGCGCCGTCCAGGTGTTCCACCTGAACTGCGCCGCTCGCGGCCGGATGTTGCGGCACTTTCGCCAGGGCATCAGCGCTCTCCGTGCTCTGACGGCAGCCGGGGCGCCGGCGTCCATCGTGCGTTTCCATGCCGCGGACGAGAGCCAGCTCGCTTTCTCCACGTCGCTCGTGCAAGGCAGCAATCTGACGGACATCGCCCGGCGAGGCTGGTCGATCGAGAAGAAGATGCAGATCTTCTCCGGCGTCTGCGACGCGCTGAAGTTTGCTCACGACCACGGCATCCTGCACCGCGATCTGCGCCCGGCGAAGGTGCTGTACGATGAGAGAGCCGAAGGCCCTGTGCTCGAGGATTTCGATCTGGCAGAGGCGCCAGACCCGGGAGACTGGTGGTACGCGGCTCCCGAGCGCAGGCAGGGCGCTGGAGAGCGGCTGCGCGAGAGCGACATCTACAGCCTGGGTCGCCTCCTGCAGTTCATGATCACCGAGCAGAGCTCGGAGCAGGGCAGGGGGCTCGCAGTCGGAGATGAGACCATCGCCCGCATCATCGCCACGTGTACGCGCGACGAGCCGGGGGAGAGATACGGCGACGTGGCGGAAATTCAGACCGAGATCCGTCGCTGGAGATCGGGGCTGAGCATCGCCGCGGTTCGCCAGAGCGTTCATCCCCCCACTCGCGTCTCACCCCAGAATGTCGAGGCGCTCAGCCCTCGAGACAAGCTCGCCCTGCAAGAGGGCGGGGAGGGGAGCTCGTGGGGTAAACCATTGATCCGGTACGCTGCGGTGCTAGGCGTGCTCGGGAGCCTGGCGGTCTTTGGATGGAATCATCGCTCGGAGCTGGGCTGGGGAGCTACCGCTGCGCTGCCAGCGGCTGCGCCCGACGCCGGAGTGGCCAAAGTGCCCAAGAAGAAGAAGCGCTCGACCCGGAAGCGGGCATCGAGCCAGAAGAGCGAAGGCGCCGTGAACCTGTCGGATGCCATCAGTCGCTTGTTCACCGATCACAACGCTGTCTTTGCTCGCTGCCACTCGGGGGGAGATTGGCAGCCGGAGGAGCTGCAGGGGCGAGTGGTGACCCAGTTCAAGGTGGACGCCGACGGCGTGCTGTCCGGAGCGCGCTTGCAGGAGAGCAACATTAAGGCGCGCGGGGTGGCGAAATGCATAGTCGCTGCCCACAACGGCCTGCGCATCTACAAGAAGCCGGGGCAGCCGATGGACGGGCAGAGCCGCTACGAGATCGAGTGAGCGCGGGGCGGGACTGCGGTGAAGAAGAGCTGGGCGTGGGGGATCGCTGCGCTTGCGCTTGCGCTGGAGCTGGTCGGTGCTGCCTTTGGCCCGTATGGCTGGTTCATCGATGAGCTCTATTATCGGGCATGCGCAGAGCGGCTGGATTGGGGGTACGTAGATCATCCACCGCTGTCCGTCGCGGTGCTGGCCGCGTCCCGCGCTCTGTTCGGGGACTCGCTGCTGGCGATGCGCTTCTGGCCGGCGCTGGCGCTGGCTACCACGGCGCTGGTGTCGAGCGCGCTCGCCCGGCGCCTGGGCGGCGGGGGCTTTGCGCAGACGCTCGCGGCATTGAGTGTGGTGTCGAGCCCGGTTGCCTTGCTGCTCGGCAGCTTCTTTTCGATGAACGCCCTCGAGCTGCTGCTCTGGCCGCTGTGTGCGCTCGTCTTTCTGCAGGTGCTGGAGCGGGGCGGAGCGCTCTGGCTGGGGTTTGGCGCGCTGCTGGGCCTGGCCGTCCTGAACAAGCACACCAGCGCAGTGTTCGGTGTGGCCCTGCTCGCTGGCGCTCTGCTCACCCCTGCACGTTGGCAGCTTCGCACGCGCTGGCCCTGGCTCGGTGGATTGACGGCCGTGCTGGTCATTGCGCCCAATCTTCTCTGGCAACAGGCTCACGGCTGGCCGTCGCTCGAGTTCTACGAGCAGGCGCAGAGGCTCAAGAACGTGTACACCCCCGCCTTCCAGATCCTGGCCAGCCAGGCCCTGGTAGCGGGCCCCACGGCGCTGCCGCTTGCCATCGCCGGCGTGGCTGCGTTGCTTCGTGAGCGGGCTCGTGCAGCCTCCTTCGCGCTGGGCATCGCCTTTCTGGGCTTGCTCGCTGGGCTGGTGCTCTCGCACAGCAGCCGCTTCGAGCGCCTGGTCGGCTACTATCCGATCCTGTTCGCCGCCGGGGCCGTGGCGCTGGAGCGCGCGGCGCAACAGGGCAGGGCCTGGCTGCGCGCCCTGTCCCTGGGCCTGGTTCCACTCGGTGCCGTCGCGCTCGCTCCCATCTCGTTGCCGGTCTTTCCCGTCTCGCTGGTGCAGGCGTACGCCGCCACCCTGGGCATCGTTCCGCAGATTGAGAAGAACCGCGCCAGCGCACTGCCGCAGTGGTTCGCCGATCGTCTGTCCTGGCCGGAGCTGGCCCAGGAAGTGGCGCGTGCGCAGCAAGCCCTGACGAGCGAGGAGCGCAAGCGCGCACTGCTCTTCGCGACCAGCTATGGCGAGGCCGGAGCGCTCGAGCTCTGGGGGCCCGCGCTCGGGCTGCCGCCCGTGCTCTCCAACCACAACACCTACCATCTCTGGTCGCGCTCATTGCTCGAGCAAAGAGAGGCGCAAGAGGCCGGAGCGGCTGTCTGGATCAGCCTCGGTGTTCCGCCAGAGCGGCTCGCGCGCTGGTTTGAGCGTGTGGAGCCGATCGGCGCGTTCGAATGCGCGGACTGTATCGACTGGCGGCGTCGCCGACCCATCGTCGTGGCACGTGCGCCCAGGGTCCCGCTCCTGCAGCTCTGGCCAGAGCTGAAGCACTTCGAGTGAAGCAGCGGCCGCGGCGATTTGCTGCTGGCGCGCCCGTGCTGACTCGGCGAGGCTACTGCGATGGCGCGCTTCGACCCCCATTCCTGGTGTGACAGCGATCAACCCGAGACAGAGTCGCTCGATCTGGAGCTGCGCGTCGACTTTGACAGCCACACGCTCGCGGGCGAGGTGAAGCTCCAGCTACGCGCCAGCTCGCTCTCGGCCCACGGCGGCCCGCTGGATCTGGACACGCGCGAGCTGGCCATCGTCTCCATCGACAGCACCGCGGGCAAGAAGCTCCCGTATTCGCTCGAGCCGCTCGACCCCATCCTCGGCGCCCGGCTGCGCATCGACCTGCCCGCCGGGGTCGACGGGGTGCGCATTCGCTACCGCACCTCGGAGCGCGCCTCGGCGCTGGGCTGGCTGGAGCCCGCTCAGACGGCGTCCGGCCAGCATCCGTACCTGTTCTCGCAGTGCCAGGCGATCCATGCGCGCTCCATCGTGCCACTGCAGGATACGCCGCGGCGCCGGGTGACGTTCGCGGCGCGTCTGGATGTACCCGCCGAGCTGCGCAGCCTGATGGCGGCCCGGTTTGTCGCCCGGCAACCCGGGTCTGCCGGGCGCGCCATCGATCACTGGCAGATGCCGGAGCCGATTCCACCCTATCTCCTGGCCCTGGCCGTGGGCGATGTCGCGAGCCGCGAGCTGTCGCCGCGGGTGCGCGTGTGGGCCGAGCCGGCGCAGCTGGAGGCGGCCGCCCGCGAGTTCGAGGCGGTGGAGTCGATGATCGAGGCCGCCGAGCGCCTGTTTGGCAGCTACGACTGGGAGCGCTTCGACTTGCTCGTCATGCCGCCGTCGTTCCCGTATGGCGGGATGGAGAATCCGCGCCTCACCTTCCTCACTCCGTCGCTCATCGCTGGCGATCGCTCGCTCGTCAACGTGGTGGCGCACGAGCTGGCGCACTCCTGGACGGGTAACCTGGTCTCGAACGCCACGGCAGAGCACTTCTGGCTGAACGAGGGCTTCACCGTGTACGCCGAGCGCCGCATCCTCGAGGCCCTGGAGGGGCGTGATGTGGCCGAGTTGCACGCGGCCGTGGGGCGCCAGGCCCTGGAGCGAGCGCTGCAGCGCCTTGCGGCGCAGCCACAGCTGACCCGGCTGCGCACGCAGCTCGGCGGCGTCGATCCCGACCACGCCTTCAGCCTGATACCGTACGAGAAGGGCTACCTCCTGCTGCGCGCGCTGGAGGAGTCTGAAGGGCGCGAGCGCTGGGATGCATTTCTGCGCCAGTACATGCGCCGCTTTCGCTTCTGCTCCATCACCACGGAGGAGCTGACCGAGCTCATCGAGGCAGAGCTACCCGGCGCGCTGGAGCGCGTGAACGCGCGTGCCTATCTGCACGGTGAGGGGCTGCCCCCTGGCGCGCCGGCGGCACGCTCGCAGCGCCTCGCCCAGCTCCGGGCGCTGCCGCCCGCTCTTCCCGATGCAGCCAGTGGGCTCACCCTCTCGCCGCTCGAGTGGCCGCTGTACCTCGACCACATGCCGCGCCCCACCTCGCAGGAGACATGTGCGGCGCTCGACCAGCGCTTTCAGCTGAGCGCGAGCCACAACACCGAGATCCTCTCGGCCTGGCTGCAGCTGGCGCTGGAGTCTGAATATGCGCCCGCGCTGCCGCGCGCCGAGGCGTTTCTCGGCGAGGTCGGGCGCATGAAGTACCTGCGGCCGCTGTACCGCGCCCTGGCACGGCGCCCGCACACGCGCGAGCGAGCTCGGGCGCTCTTCGCGCGGCATCGCCCCGGCTACCACCCCATCGCGTGCCACGTGATCGAGCAGGTGCTGCGCGAGGCCGAGGCCGAGGTGGCGGGCACGCCCTGAGGTCGGGCATCAGCGCCGTGCCGGCGCGTCTCAGCGTGGCGGTTTGTCAGCGCGGCAGGCTGACGAGCGCAGCAACAGTCGGTGGATAGTGCACCCCTGGGGTAGGGGAGCGCGCTCTCTTCGCGCTATGACGCGAAGTAGCCGCGGGCGAAGTGCCCGGAAACCCCATCGAGGGAGGAACGTGGGATGGACCGTCAACTGCCGATACCCCCATGCCCGAGCGCAACGTACCGGCTGCAGTTGCACGCCGGGTTCAAGCTGGCCCAGGCCACGGAGCTCGTCGACTACCTGTCGCAGCTCGGCATCACCCATGTGTATGCCTCGCCGGTCCTGACGGCGCGCCCGGGCTCGACTCACGGCTATGACGTGATCAACCACGATCAAGTCAATCCGGAGCTGGGCACCGCGCAGGACTTTGACCAGCTAGTGGCTGCCCTGCAGGCGCGGGGGATGGGTCTGATCCTGGACATCGTCCCCAATCACATGGGGGTGGGCGGCAATGATAACGCCTGGTGGCTCGACACGCTGGAGTGGGGAGAAGACTCGCCGTACGCCCGCTTCTTTGACATCGACTTCAAGACCAAGCGGCCGGGGCTACGCGGCAAGGTGATGATCCCTGTGCTCGGCGACCAGTACGGCAAGGTGCTGCAGAGCGGGGAGCTCACGTTGAGCTTTGATGCCGTCGCGGGCAGCTTCAGCGCCTGGTACTTCGACCATCGTTTCCCCATCGATCCGCGTACGTACAGCCAGATTGTCGGGGCCGGGGCGAGCTTGCCCGCCGCGCAGCGCGAGCTCTTGCAGCGCTTTGAGGCGCTCGCGGCGCTCGAGGGCGGGGTGTACGATGCAGGGCAGGCGCTGAAGGCCGAGCTCGCGCGGCAGGTGGGGCGCGATGCAGGCCTGGCAGAGCAGCTCGGGGCAGCGGCTCGAGCGCTGCTGGGCACGCCGGGCGACCTTGGTAGCTGGCAGCGGCTGCACGAGCTGCTGGAGAGTCAGAGCTATCGCCCCACGTACTGGCGCGCGGCCGCGGACGAGATCAACTACCGGCGCTTCTTCAACATCAATGACCTCGCGGGGCTCCGCGTGGAGCTGCCGGAGGTGTTCGAGGCGACACACCGGCTGGTGTTGCGCTGGGTGGCGGAAGGCAAGGTACAGGGCCTGCGCATCGATCACATCGACGGGCTGTTCGATCCGAAGTCCTATTGTGAAGTCTTGCGGGAGCGGGCGCAGGGGCCGGCAGGGCCGGCGTACATCGCCGTGGAGAAGATCCTGGCAGCGCACGAGCGCCTGCCCGCCGAGTGGCCCATCGCCGGCACCAGCGGCTATGACAGCGTCAGCTTGATCAATGGCCTGTTCGTGGACCCGGCGGGTGAGCGCTCGCTGGACCGCGTCTACCGGTACGTCGCCGGGCGCCAGGAGAGCTTTGACGACGTGCTTCAGGCTTGCAAGCGCCTGGTCCTGCAGAGCGCGTTCGCCAGCGAGCTGACCGTGCTGGCCAACGCACTGCACCGCGTCTCCTCGTCGAGCCTGCTGACGAGAGACTACACACGGCGCGCGCTCCGCTCGGCGATCGAAGACATCTTCGTGCAGCTGCCGGTGTACCGCACGTACGTCACGGCGCAGGGCGCGTCCGAGCAGGATCGGCGCTACCTGGACTGGGCCATCGGCAAGGCCAGGCGCGCTGCCACCACCGCAGACACCAGCATCTTCGAACTCCTGCGCACCGTGCTCATGGGCCATGCGCCAGAGGGCAGCGAAGGTGGCGGCAGTGAGCTGGCGGCGCTGGCCATGCGGGCGCAGCAGCTCTCGGGGCCGGTGATGGCGAAGGGCATGGAGGATACGGCCTTCTACCGCTACCACCGGCTCATCTCCCTGAATGAAGTGGGGGGCGATCCACGTCGCTTCGGCGTGACGTTGGCGCAGTTTCACGCGGCCAACACCGAGCGGCTCAGCCACTGGCCCAGCACCATGCTGGCCGCCTCGACCCACGACACCAAGCGCGGCGAGGACGCCCGCGCGCGCATCAATCTGCTCAGCGAGCTGCCACGCCAGTGGCTGCGCCAGGTCGCGCTGTGGATGCGGGTGAACCGCAGTCGCCGCCGCGAGCTCGAAGGCGCGCGGCCCGCGCCACACCCCGTGGACGAATACCTGTATTATCAGACCCTGATGGGGGCGTGGCCGGCCGAGCTCGGAGCGAGCGATGAGGCTGGCATGCTGGCTTTTGCAGAGCGCGTGGTGGCGTTTCTGCAAAAGGCCGTGCGCGAGGGGAAAGAGCGCTCCAGCTGGGACAATCCAGACAGCGAATACGAGCAGGCGCTCGAGCAATTCGTGGGTGAGACCTTGCGTCCGTCCAGCACGAACCCCTTCCCCGAGCAGATGGCGAGCTGGGTGGCGCGCATCGCGCGCTGGGGCGCGATCAACAGCCTCAGCCAGAGCCTGTTGCGCCTCACGATTCCGGGAGTGCCCGACACCTACCAGGGCAGCGAGCTGTGGGAGCTCAGCATGGTCGACCCCGACAACCGCCGCCCCGTGGACTACGCTACCCGGCGCCGGCTGCTCGAGCTCGCCTTGCGGGTGGAAGCGGCGAGCCTGCGACCGGGCGAAGGCCAGCGCGCCTTGCAGGAGCTCACCGCACACTGGCAAGACGGACGGGAGAAGCTGTATCTCTTCCGGCGCGTGCTCACTTACCGCCGCGAGCACGCGCAGCTGTTTCAGAGTGGCAGCTACGTGCCGCTGGCCACGGCGGGTGCCGCCGCCGAGCACGTCTGCGCCTTCGCGCGCCAGTCAGCGAGCGAGAGCGCCATCGTGCTCGTCCCGCGGCTGCTGGCGAAGCTCCAGGGCGACCCGGCCACGCCGCCGCGCTGGCAAGATACGACCGTGGCCGTGCCCAGCGGGCGTTATCGCTGCCTGCTGAGCGGAAGCTTGCTCGATGTGACCGAGCCCCTGCCCGTCGCGCGCGTGTTCGAGAGCTTTCCGGTGGCGATGCTGGTCAGCACGTGATGGCAGCGGAGCTGCCCGGCAGCTCTCAGAGCGGCTTGCGCCCAGCCTCGCGGGCCAGCTGCGCCAGCCGCTCCGTCGTCTCGCGATCCGCCGCCAGCTGCTCGACGCTCATCGGCATGCGATAGCACCAGTTCGCCGGGTCCACCGTACCCGGCGTGTTGATGCGCTCGCGCGTGCCCAGCGCATCCTGCAGGGTGACGAGCGCGAGCGTGGAGGGGGAGCAATACAGGGCCGCCAGCAACACATCGCGCACCTTCGGATCGAACGGCGCCTCTGGATCGAGCGAGGCGAGCGACGGGATCTTGCGTAGCTCCTCGCGCTCCTCGCGCGAGAGCGCGTCGTACCAGTCCGCCGTGGTGTCCGTATCGTGGGTGGAGTTGGTGCACGCGGAGATCTCGGGCCAGGACGCCGGGTCCCGATAGGTGCTCTCATCCTTCTCCCAGCGCAGCACGCGATAGCCGGCCACACAGATCTTGTCGAGCGACGGGCGCAGGAACGGCGGCACCGTGCCCAGGTCCTCTGCCACCACCTCTGCCCAGCGAGTCATCAGCCGCATCACGTGCTCGCCGAGCGAGACCTGCGCCAGCTCTTGCTCCGGGGTGAAGCCGCTCGAGTGCCCGTCGGTGGAGCGGAAATACGTGCGGTAGAAGCCGATGGCGTGATCGACCCGGTAGATGCTGAACAGCGAGCCCGCGCGCATGGCGCGCGCCTTGATCCAGGCAAAGTCCGTCTGCTCCAGCAGATGCCAGTCATACACCGGCAAGCCCCAGTCCTGGCCGTCCTCGCAGAAGTCATCGGGAGGCGTGCCCACGTGCAGGTCGGTCCGGAACAGCTGGCGGTTGGCCCAGACATCTGCCGAATCCATGCCCACCGTGAAGGGCAGGTCGCCCATGAGCTCCACCCCGAGGCTGCTCGCCTGCCGCCGCGCGCGCCGCCACTGCAGGTCGAGCTGCCACTGCAGCCACTTTGCTCGCAGCAGCGCGTCTTCGTGCCGCTTCGTCGCCTCTGCCAGAGCCCCGGGCACCCTGTCCCGCAGCCCGGCAGGCCAATCCAGCCAGCTCTTGCCGAGCTCATCGTGCAACACGCTGAACAGCGCAAAGTCCTGCAGCCAGGGCCGGTGCTCCTTGATGAAGGCCGCCAGCTGCGCGGCGCGCGGCGTTTGCTTGCGCCACTCCTCGCGCAGGAAGTGCTCAAAAGCGCGCTCCGTCGCCTCGCGCTTCGCGGCGCGCACATCGGTCCAGCTCACCAGCTGCGCGCTGCTGGCCGCTTCCAGGCGCGCGCGGCCCTCCGCAGAGAGCGCGTCGCGCCCCCCCGCTGCGCGGAAGTCCTCACACTCATCAAACGAGAGATAGATCGGGTCCAGCGCAAAGGCAGAGAGCGCCGCGTACGGGCTGGGGTCGTAGCCGGACACCATGTTGACCGGCAGCAGTTGCACGACGGAGAAGCCGGCCCCGTGCGCCCACTCGGCGAAGCGCGGCAGATCCGGGATCTCGCCCAGCCCCCAGCCAGCGCCCGAGCGAATCGAGAACAACGGCACCAGCACCCCGGCGCGGCGGCGCCGCCGCTGCGCTTCGCTGCGCAGCACCCGAGCAGGAGCCGCCTTGGCCTCGCGCGCGGCCTCCGCTGCCAGCGGCTGCCGGAACACCGCCAGAGCCCGCCCGGCGACCTCGTATTCTCCGGAGCACTTGGCGTCGCTCGGCTTGCTCGGATCAGAGCTGTCGAGCTCCAGCAGCCAGTCGCCACTGCCCTCTTCCGGCAGCTGAAACTTCACCGGCTCGGGGTGCGCGTTCATGAGCATCAGCAGACTGTCACCCACCAGCCGCTGCCCGCGCTCGTCGAGCGCGCGGATCGCGTCCCCGCCGAGCAGCAGCCCAAAAGATGAGATCCACGGCCGCTGCCAGTCCTCGGGGCGCATCTCGTCGCCATCCGGCCGCAGCCAGGCCAGATCCTTCACCTCGGAGTGCCAGATGTAGTCGCCGGTCAAGAACCGCGTGTGTCGCAGCACCGGGTGCTTGCGCCGCAGCGCCACCAGCCGGCGCACCTGCTCCAGCAGCCGCTTCCGACGCTCGTCCAGCTTCCAGTCCACCCAGGAGAGCTCGTTGTCCTGGCAATAGGCGTTGTTGTTGCCGCGCTGCGTGCGACCCATCTCGTCGCCGCCGAGCAGCATGGGCACGCCCTGGGAGAGCAGCAAGGTGGCAAGCAAGTTCAGCTTCTGCCGCTCGCGTAGCTCCACGATGACAGGGTCGTCCGTCTCACCCTCCACCCCGTGGTTCCAGGACTGGTTGTCGTCAGCACCGTCCTGGTTCTGTTCGCCGTTATCGGCGTTGTGCTTGTCCTGGTAAGTGACGAGATCGTGCAGGGTGAAGCCATCGTGCGCGGTGATGAAGTTGACCGTCGCCTGCGGCCGCCGCCCGCCATCCTGGTACAGATCGGACGAGCCGCTCAGGCGATAGCCCACCTCCGACGCCAGGTTTTCATCACCCTTCCAGTAGCGCCGGATGGCGTCGCGGAACTTGCCATTCCACTCGCGAAATGGCGCCGGAAAGTTCCCCACCTGATAGCCGCCGAGCCCGCAGTCCCACGGCTCCGCGATCAGCTTCACCCGCGACAGCAGCGGATCCTGATTGATGATCTGAAAGATCGGCGCATGCCGGCTGAACTCACCCGCCTCCACCCGCCCCAACGTGCTGGCCAGGTCGAAGCGGAAGCCATCGACGTGCATCTCGCTCACCCAGTAGCGCAGTGAGTCCACGATCAGCCGCGCCGTCTCCGGCCGCGAGGCGTTGATGCTGTTGCCCGTGCCCGTGAAGTCCAGGTAGTAGCGAGCCTCCGGCATCAGCCAGTAGTACGTGGCGTTGTCGATGCCACGCAGGCTCAAGGTCGGCCCCAGGTGATTGCCCTCGCAGCTGTGGTTGTAGACCACGTCCAGGATCACCTCGATGCCCGCGGCGTGCAGCGCCTTGACCATCGCCTTGAACTCCTGGACCTGAGCCCCCGGAGCCCGACTGCTCGCATAGCGCTGCTCCGGAGCAAAGAAGCACAGCGTGCTGTAGCCCCAGTAGTTCCGCAGCGACCGATCCGTCAGGAAGCTATCGTCCGCAAACTCGTGCACCGGCAGCAGCTCCACTGCCGTCACCCCCAGCTGCTTCAGGTGCTCGATCACCGCCGGGTGCGCCAGCCCCGAATACGTGCCCCGCAGCTTCTCCGGCACCTCCGGGTGCAGCTTCGTCAAGCCCCGTACGTGCGCCTCGTAGATGAGCGTGTCATGCCACGCCACATCCGGCGGCTCATCATCACCCCAGTCGAACCTCTCGTCGACGATGACCCCCTTCGGCACCCCCGCCGCGCTGTCCTGCCGATCCAGCGCCAGATCCCCCAGCTCGTGCCCCAGCTCATAGCCAAACACCGGCTGCTTCCAGTCGATGGCACCAAAGAGCGCCCGCGCGTACGGATCCACCAGCAACTTGTGCGGATTGCAACGATACCCTCGCTGCGGCTCATACGGGCCATGCACCCGCAACCCGTACAAAGTGCCCGGCTTCAGCCCCGCCACATAGCCGTGAAAGACGTGCGCTGCCCCCTCGTGCAGCGCAAAGCGCTCCACCTCGCGAGCGGGGTCCTCCGCGTCGAACAGACAGACCTCCACCAGCGTCGCGATCTTCGAGTAGACGGCAAAGTTGACCCCCTTGCCGTCGAAATGTGCTCCACGAGGAAAAGGCTTACCGGGGCGAACTTCACGCATCGCACGTGTCTTGGGCTGCGCCCGTGCGAGCCACAAGCGCGTGTTGCTTGGTGCAGCGGAAAAGCGCGCCTCCAGGCCTGGTGGCGAGGCGAAGTGACACGGGGTTGGAGAGCTGGGCGAGGGGCGCGCGTGTGGTGGTGGGGCGGGTTGGCTGCCGGTGCGGGACGACCGCACCAGCCTCGCCAGCGGATTGGCCTCGAGGTGCTCGAGCTCTTTCGGGAGTGACCGCTGACATCGCGCTCCCTCACCCCCTCAAGTGCTCCACCGCCTGCATCCAGGCCGACAGCGAGGCCCGCACCCGAGCAAACAGCTCGCGCAGCATGTCGTGTGGCCCTTCGTCGGGCTCGCCGGGGCAATCCAGTAGCCTTGGAAGCTCGATGATCTGCATGGCGGCGATCGTGACGGCCTCGAGCGCGAGCTCGCCCGTGGGCGTGCACACCGTGGTGACCTTGGGGTTGCCCTGCCAGGCCAGCACTTCGAGGCGTCCGGCGGCGTTCTCGCGCGTCATCTCGTCAGGCAGCAGGCGCTCGCTGCTCTGCAAGCGCTCGACCGTCTCGCGAAACCAGCGCTGCCAGGTGGGCTGCGGGGGCATGGGCAGCGGCTCGTCGTAGGGTGCCCTGGCGCGGAGCTCGATGTCGACGCGCACGGCTGGCTTCTCGCTGACGAGGCCTGCTGCCTGATCGCGCCCCACCATCTCGGCCAGGACATCCTCATCGCAGAGCTGGCCCCGTATGGTGTTCAGGTTTGTCCATCGCCAGGACAGCTGGGCGGTGACGTGGAATGGTGGCGCATCCTGACCACCGAGCGGCTCGACGTAAACTTCGTAGCCCCTGTCGAGATTGCGGAGGTCCAGTGTCTCGCGCGGTGCCGATCCGATGGTCTGCAGCCGGACGGCGTGGCGCGCTTCCTCCCACGCGGCTCGGAAGAACTCGTAATCCATGTTCGCTCTTATCACGAGTCGTGTGCGTGCTGCGAGCACGGTGCCCAGCATGTCAACGCCGATGGCGACGAGATGTCCATCGTCCAGCGCGCTCCTGAACGCCAGTAGGATGCCCATCGAATACACGGCGCCGAGAGGCAGCAACTACTTGGCGCGCGCGCACCTTTGCGAGACTCGGGCGAGGCTGCGCGCGGCGTGCACGGCGCTCTGACAGCCGGAATGAGCGGCGCCGAGGATTGATGCTGGTCGTGGAAGAGAAGGTGGACGGCGCCAACCTGGGCCTGTCCGTGGCGGAGGACGGCAAGCTGCGCGGCCAGAATGTTTACGACCGAGCCCAGGGCACGTTCTGGAGCGTAGAGCGCCGCAACGAGCTGATGAGGCAGCTGGATATCGCCGTGGTTCCCGAGCTGGCGGGCGGCCGCTTCGATCTCGACCGCCTGCAACAGCTCCTGGGCCGCTCCAAGCTGAGCGACGGCCCCGCGGAAGGCCTCTACCTGCGCCGGAAGAGAACGCGACCCTCGTCGGTCGAGCCAAGCTCGTGCGCGCCGAGTTCGTGCAGAACATCAGCGAGCACTGGTCCCAGCGCCGGCTCGAAGTGAACCAGCTGGCGCGCGGTACCCCGTGAGACCCACGCCACGAAGCACGGCTGCATCATGATCCATCGTTCGACCCTTCCAGTCGTCCGGGTTCGAGCCGGAGGACTCCAGCGCGAGGAGCTGGTGTGCGGGGCGCGGTCGGGTACGCGGGCTCCACCTTCGCGCAGGCGAATGCCTGCGGGATGAGGGCGCAGAAAATCAAGTGATTCAGTCAGTTGTGCTCGCCCAGGGAGTCCGAATGGGCTCCATGCGTCCTCGTCATGCTAGAATGCCGCATGTCCGATGCGGCGGCGCGCCTGGCCACCTTTGAAGACCTCCTGAGGCTGCCGGATGATGTCCGTGCGGAGATCCTGCAGGGGCAGGTGATCACCGCCCCAGCACCACTGCCGAAGCACTCGAAGGCACAACGAGCGCTGGGCAGCTTCATTGGGCGTCCCTTTGACGACGACCATGGCCATGGGGGGCCGGGGGGATGGTGGATCTTCGTCGAGGTGGACGTGCAGCTCGGGCTGCATGACATCGTTCGTCCCGATCTGGCGGGCTGGCGCCGCGAGCGCCTGCTCAATCCTGGCGAGCAGCGGCCTATTCTGGTGGCGCCAGATTGGGTCTGTGAGGTGCTGTCGCCCAGCACGGCCGCGCACGATCGAATCACCAAGCGCAACCTGTATGCACGCAGTGGCATCGGCCACTACTGGATCGTGGATGTCGACGCGCGCACGCTCGAGGTGTTCGAGCGGCATGGCGAGCACTGGTTACTGCTCGGCGCGCATGGCGATGGCGACGTTGCGCGACTGAAGCCTTTCGACCAGATCGAGGTCGACGTCGGGCGCCTCTTCCTTCCAAGAGCAGAGTGACTACGCCCGAGTCGTAGCCGTAGCGCATCTCACCTGCCGCAGTTCTCGAAGATCAGTCCGCCCAGGCCGTCGCAATTGGCTGCGTAAGGCGGAAACCGACTCAGCGACTCAGCGCCGACGCCTGAGCAGGCTCGATACGCTTCAGGTCAGGAATTACATCGAAGTCCCGGTCGACGGAGACCAGCAAGTGGAGATGCGCGTTCTTCATGACGGCAGCGCGGGAACGGCAGCGCTGCGGGGCCGAGGCTCGCGCCAGCCTCAATCCTGCGTGGTCCCGGACTCCGGCTGGCAAGCTCGGGTCGGCGTACCTGTCGGCCTACCCCCACTTTCGGCGGCGCCGGTGGCCTCCTGCGTGAGTCGCTTCCGAGCCGTGGCCTCATATGTCGCGTGATGAGCCGGCCGCGGTTTCGCAACCGTGGCGGTCGACACAGCGGACGCTCGAACGAGAGCGGCCGCCGCCCCGACCCAGCGCCACCACCTTCGAAGAAGTGCCACGCGTTCAGGGTCAAACCGGGGAGGACAACTACGCCGAATCCGTTACCATCAGGGTGCCAGGGCGCCAGCGCCTCGTGGCGAGAAACGCCAACCGCGCCCGGACTCCCGCAGCGCTGCGCGCTACGGTGCAGCACCCATGTCAACCTGCTTCGATTTGCTGTGGGCCACCGACGTTCACCTGGACCATCTCCGGCTCCGCGATGCGCCCTTCGAGTTCGGGCGCGCCCTGCGCAGCGAACAGCCGAATAGCCGCGGCGCCATCCTCAGCGGCGACATCGGGGAATCGGCTACGGTCGAAGGCATCCTCGTCGTGGTCGCCAAGTACGATGTCGTTCCGCCGTCGCCCCGCAGCGTGCTGGAGCTGTTGCCCAAGGCGCGCTTTGCTGGAGCGCTTGCGCAGGCGCCTCACGACCTGCAACAGCAACGCCAGACGGCGGTCACGAGCGCTCCGAGCTCAACGCCTCACTTGCTCATACCGGTCCCGCCCGATGCGCAAGGTGAACGCTTGCCTGCCGTCCTCCGTCTCATGGAAAGAGAGGCTGACATTGGTGCCCTCGGCATAGAAGTCAGTCTCGCTGGCTGCGTAGAAGGTGAGCCCCCAGGACTCGCCATCTTGCAGGATGTAGAGCTCGCCATTGCCTGCTTCGATGGTCAGGTCCGGTAGCTCGGGAATCGAGGGCTCGAAGTATGCGCCTTCGTACTGCTCGAGAAAGGCCTCGTTCAAGGCCAGCTTCGGGCGTTGAAAGGCGTGCAGCAAGCCGCGGGTGTAGGCGAAGGGTTCGTTGCCGGTGTGCCCGACGCCGGGCACGATGTCGAGGGCGATTTCCGGAGTGTCACCCAGGATGGCCTCCAGCGCGCCAACGAAGCTCCTCACCTCGGGCTCGTTGTCGTAGAGCGCACCGGCGGTGAAGTAGGCGCGCTCTTTCGCCAGTAGCTCGGGTGTGACCTCTGTTAGCCGGCGAGTGAAGTAGCCTGGCGCGAGCCCCGTGGCTGCCGAGGAGGCAACATAGCCGAGGAAGAGGTCGGGGCGCTCCAGCAGCGCGTACGACACGAACAGCCCAGCGAGGCTACCGCCCGTGAGTACGCGAGTCGTGCTCGCGCGATACTGGGCCTCTACCAGCGGGAAGACTTCGGTCTCCAGCACCTTCATGAACTTGGCGCCGCCGCCTGAGCCAGGCAAGCCGGTGTTCGGCTCGGGAGTGAAATCTCGCAAGCGCTCCTGGCTGGGCTGGAAGCTCGTGTCAGCCCAGGTAACTCCGACGACCAGGGCCTGCGGAATCAGGCCGTCGAAGGCCAGCTTGCCGACGATATCGCTCACCAGCGTGAAGTTCCATTGACCATCGAGCACGTAGATGACGGGGCGCAGTTCCTGATTGTCTTCGTAATCTTCCGGGGTCGAGATGCGCAGCTCGTACACGTCATCGACGATCTTGGACTGGAGCTGGTGCACCGCGCTGCGTGTCACGGTGACGGGGCCTAGCGGAGCGCCCGAAGGGGGCTGAGGCTCGACGGGAGGGCTGCCGGCGTCCGGCGCCGGCTGCACCGGTGACTCCGGAATGATGCAACTCAATGACCAGGTCAGGCTCGAAAGGAGCACCCAAGGCTTCATGATTCTGTTCCCTCTCCCCCTGAGGCCATCCTCGCACTTCGAGCGGTCGAAGTCTTCTCGACGGTACTCGGGGTGGTCTCATTTCGCCGTGGTCCACTCGGTGGTGTCTTCCAGAGCGGACACTCTGACCCTGGAAAGCCGCGTTGCACGCCGTGCGTCACGGGCTATTCCAGGCTGCTCCGGGGTGCGTCATCCTGACGCAGGCCCACCGTCGCTGCGAGTGGTACGCTGCGGCGTGGCCCTCGTCGGTATTTCGGACACTGGTAGCTCGAGCTCGAGTCTCCCGGAACGGAGCACCCGGGAGCTGAATGCGCCGCCAGGGTGGCGCGGCGCTGGGGCCACTACGGGCGTCGAGGCTGCAGTCATGGCGCGCCTCTCTCCCGGGGCCATGGTGGCCTACCTCACGCACCTGCGCTGGCATGCTGTGGCCGGTCAAGCGGTGGCCATTGCCGTTGCCGCGTTCGCGATGGATATCGCGCTGCCGCTGCCGGCGTTGTGTGCGTGCGTTGCCGCCCTGGCCGCCTCGAACGTGGCGCTGGCCAGGGTCGCACGCCACCAGCCGAACGCGGGCAGCGTGTGGATCTCGGGCGCGCTGGCCTTCGACGTGCTGCTGCTGACGATCGAGCTCGGGCTCTCGGGCGGTGCCAGCAATCCGTTCACCATCTTCTACCTCGTGCCGATCCTGGTGGCAGGCTTGCTCTTGCCCAGGGCCTGGCTGGGCGGCATCACCTTGCTGGCGGTGGCGAGTCATGCCTGCCTGCTCTCGTGGTCAGCACCCGCGCAGCTCGCCTCGGGGGAGCCACCGAGCTTCGTGGGTCCGTGGCTGGCCTTCCTGTTCCTGGCGTTCTTCACCGCTCTCATCACGGCGCGTACGGCCGCGGCCCTGCGCTCACGCCACGCGGAGCTCCTGCGCAGGCAGCGGATCGCCTCTCACGCGGAGAAGCTCGCCTCGTTGAGCACGCTCGCTGCAGGTGCCGCGCACGAGCTCGGCAGCCCGCTCGGCACCATCGCAGTGACCGCCGAGGAGCTGGACGGGCTGATCCTGGAGGCGCCCGAGGAGGCGATCGAGGACGCGCGGATCATTCGTGAGGAGGCGGCGCGCTGCCGCGAAATCGTGCACCGGATGAATGCGCGCGCGGGTCAGCTGCTCGGCGAGCTGCCAGAGCGCACGACCACCAGCGCGATCTTGAGCGACCTTCAGGCACAGGCCTCGCCAGCCGAGCGCGCGCGGCTGGTGGTGATGAGTGGACCCGACGAAGCGATCGAGTGTCCCACGCGCGGGCTGGTGCGGAGCCTGGGCAATCTGGTCAGCAATGCTCTCCAGGCGAGTGCAGCTACGGGCGCAGAGGTGCTGGTGTCCGTCCGCAAGGTCGCCGGTCGGGTGCAGTTCGTGGTCGATGATCGGGGCAGCGGCATCCCTGCGGAGGTGCGCTCCAGGCTGGGAGAGCCGTTCGTGACCACGAAGGCTCCGGGCGAAGGCATGGGACTGGGCCTGTTTCTGGCGCTGGCCTACGCCGAGCTGTGCGCGGGCCGCCTCGAGCTGTCTCCGCGCGAGGGCGGGGGCACCACCGCCGTGCTGGAGCTGCCATGTCAGGCGAGGATGCAACGATGAACCCAGAGGGCTCGACGTTCCTGTTCGTCGATGACGACGAACGCTACATGTCACAGATGAAGCGTGCGTTTGCGCGCCGTGGCTTCACCTGTCACGTCGCCACGAGTGGCGAGGAGGCACTGGTGCTCGCCGCTTCGTGCGCCTTCAACTATGCCAGCGTCGACCTGCGGATGCCGGGGATGAGTGGGCTGGATGTGGTGCGCGAGCTCGTGCGGCGGGTGCCCGGTATTCATATCGTGGTGCTGACCGGCTTCGGCAGCATCGCCACCGCCGTGGAGGCCGTACGTCTGGGGGCCAAGCACTACCTCACGAAGCCGGCGGATGCCAACGACCTGCTCGCCGCGTTTGCACGCACGGAGTCAGCGCGGGTGCCCATTTCCCATGAGGTGCCGTCGCTGGCCCGTGCGGAGTGGGAGCACATCCAGCGGGTCCTGGACGATTGCGGCGGAAACATCTCTCAGGCCGCGCGCCTGCTCCGCATCGAGCGCCGCAGCCTGCAGCGAAAGCTCGCCAAGCATCCGGTGCCCAAGTAGCTCACTGGCTCTGCGGCGCCGGGTACCGATCACCCGCCGCGAGCGCCGAGGTGACGCAGGAACAAGAAGCTCCCTCCCGGAACCATCGCGGCCAGCACCGCGACCGCTGCCAGGCGGCCCGTCCAGCGCCGCGTGGCGAAGGCGTCCAGCACGGCAGCGACGTAGGCCAGGAAGGCAATGCCATGCAGCGGCCCCACGATGGTGGTCGCGATGGCCACGTCAAAGACGTGCTTGAGTGGCACGGCGACGCCGACCAGAACGAGCAGAGAAGTACCCTCGATGATCGCGAAGAGCTCGAGGCGGCGGGGGTTTTGGGTGAGAGCTGTCATTGCCATGGAAACCGGGTGAGAGGGCGGCCGTAGGTCAGAAACGGCCAGGGAATCGCCAGCAGGATGAGCACGATCGCGGCGAGAATGCCGAGCCCGAGCCGGCGGAATGGTTCGCGCGTTGCATCGTCCGTTCGCCGCGCCCAGACCCACGAGGCGTGAGCGATGGCGGCCGCGGCCAGCATCGAGAGCGGATGCTGGATGCCGAAGAAGCGGAGCGAAGGGTCACTCCAGGCGGCTCGCAGGCTCTGCCGCGCGATGGCAGCCTGCGGACTGGCGAAGAAGTACAGCAGCATGCCGAGCAACACCTGCGTGTCGAGCACGCTGACCCAGACGCGCGCACGTGCCGCGTCCCTCTGTGACCAGCTCTTTCCTGACGCCCAGGCCCACGCACACCGCGCCCCCACTACGAGCGTGGTGACGACCACCGCCCAGCGAAACCAGGAGTGAAGCCAGAGCAGCAAGGCATGAAGCATCACTGGCAGTCTAGATGCGAGGAGCCTCCACCGCCTGCGTTCGATTGACGCAGGGGGCTGCGTCACCACGACGCAGGGCAACGCGCGTGAGGCGCCCTACGCTCTGACTTCTGTCTCACTCCTGCGATGGACGGTGACTGACGATGTTCTTGCTGCTGATCCTGCTGTTCTGTGGCTGCTCACGGCAGCGCCCCGAGCCGGAGTTGCACGGTGGGCTGCCAGCCCGTCTCTCCGAGCTCGACCTGTACTCCGACCTGCACGCGGGCAGCGTGGTGGCGGACGTGCGGCCCTACGAGCCCACCTTCAGCTTGTGGAGCGACGGAGCTGCCAAGCGCCGATGGATCCGTCTGCCAGTAGGCGAGGCCATCGACACCTCGGACATGGATGCGTGGCGCTTTCCGGCGGGGACCGAGCTCTTCAAGGAGTTCTCGGTGGCGGGCAAGCGCATCGAGACGCGAGTCTTGCGCAAGGTGAGCCCGGAGGACGCCGGCTGGGCGGCAATGAGCTACGCCTGGAACGACGCCCAGGACGAGGCCGTTGCCGCGCCGGACGGCGCCGCCGACGCACTCGGGACCCAGCACGACATACCGTCAGCGCGCACCTGCATGATGTGCCACGGCGGGCGCCGTGAGCGCGTCCTCGGCTTCGGAGCAATCCAGCTCGCCCACCCGGCAAACTCAGAGAGCGACGTCACCCTCGAACGCCTCACCCTAGAGCGCCGCCTCTCGCATGAGCCGCGAGCGCCGATGGCTCTCGCAGGCCCACCCGAAGACGTGGCCGCAGTGGGCTACCTCCACGCCAACTGCGGCCACTGCCACGACGGAGGCAGGCCGCCGCAGCCGCAGCCTCTTCGTCCACCCACGTACGTGGACTTCAGCCTGCGGGTTCAGGATCTGTCCTCCGTGCAGGCCACCCGAGCACACGCAACCGCCCGGCTGCTCGCGCTGGGCCAGCCTGCCACCCACCACCTCATCCTCCGGCGCATGACCACCCCCGGCGGACCGTTGCTGCGCCGGATGCCACCTCTCGCCACGGAGATCATCGACGATGAGGGGCTGAGCCTCGTGCGGGAGTGGCTGCAGCGCGTGCAGTGAGCCTGCGAGTCCCTCGTCATCTCCTGGTGATCTGCGCTGCGCGGAGATCAGTCGAGTGATGCGCTGCAGTTGAGGTCGACCCAAGTCAAACTGGTATGCCCAGCTGGCCCGCTGTAGCAGTGAGACACGCCAGTGATGCAATTGGCTCCGAGCTGAGCTTCGCCACGTAAACCAGCGTTAGCGGGCACATCCGTTGCTTGTACGAGAGCATGGAAACTCTAGCAACTTCCGCCGTCGAGCGTCGTTGGGGCCGCGCTCGGTCTTCTCGCCATGCTGCTACTCTGCTTGCAGGTGCAGTCTGCCTCGGAGGCGTGAGCACCGTGTCAGCCGCGCCACAGGCTGAGCCCGCTCCGGCGGCTCCCCGCATCGTGGAGCCTGCGCGGGGCTCTGGCTTCGTGGATCCTGCAACGCAGCCGCAGGCCGGCGAGACCGCGGTTCAGGTGCCTGACCCAGTCACGGACCGCGACATCCAGGGCCAATACGGGCTCGGTATCATGCTGCTGGTGATCGGCGGCTTGCTCTGCACTGCGCTGGTCATCGCCCTGTTCAGGATCGTGATGCGTCGCAGCTGGGAGTCCCACGACGGCCCGGCGAGCCAGGCCCGGCACTGATCAACCTAAACGGCTGTGCCCCGGGGGGGCGCGCGCTATCCTGGGCCCGTGTCCGCGCCCCGCACGCCGTGCCCGTCTGACGATACACTGGCGGCTTTCCTTCTCGCGAGTGACGCCGCTGCGGCCTCGGAAGAGTTCGAGCTCGAAGGCGTGATCGGCCGGGGAGGGATGGGCAGTGTGTGGCGTGCTCGCGACCGCCGTACCGGGCAGCTGGTGGCGCTCCACCTGCGCTGGGCCGTTGCCACCGCGCGCGATAGCCTCGGAGCGCTCGAGTTCAGGGGCCCGCCCCGGCAGATTGAGCGACGTTGCTCGGCCTGGCACAACCAGGCTGCTGGCGGCGCTTCGGTGGGGCTTGAAGAGCGCAGAAAAAGCAGGAAGAACGGGGGGCATGCGAGGCGTCTCGAAGTTCTTGTTGGGCACGGTTGCGTCGGCGTGTGCAGCCACTCCGGTGCCAGGCTCATCGGCTCCAGCTGGCGAACACTCTGCCGAGCGCGTGATTCGGGTCGATGCCCGCTCGCCCACTGGTCCGCGGGAGCGCTTCACCGACTTCTCGGTGGGGTCGGATTATCCGGGCACGCTGCTTCGGGACGACAGCCTGGCACAGCTGCAGCTCGTTCGGGAGGAGCTTGGCTTTCGGTATGTGCGCTTCCACGGGATCTTTCACGACGTTCTCGGCACGTATCGAGAGCAGGACGGGCAACCCGTCTACAGCTGGTCCAAGATCGATCTGCTCTACGATCGCCTGCTGGCGATGGGGATTCGCCCCTTCATCGAGCTGGGGTTCACGCCCGATGCGATGAAGACGTCCGAACAGACCATCTTCCACTGGAAGGGCAACACCTCGCATCCGGACCTCGAGAAGTGGACGAAGCTGGTCGGTGCCTTCACTCGTCACCTGCTCGAGCGCTACGGGCGGGACGAGGTTCGCAGCTGGTTCTTCGAGGTCTGGAACGAGCCCAATCTGGACATCTTCTGGGAGCGCGCCGATCAGGCCGCGTATTTCGAGCTGTACGCGCGCACGGCGCGCACCTTGAAAGCCATCGATGCGGAGCTGAAGGTCGGTGGGCCCTCGACCGCCGGTGCGGCATGGGTGCCGGAGTTTCTCGCCTACGCGGCGGAGCGAAATCTGCCGGTCGACTTCGTCACTACGCACACGTACGGGGTGGACGGGGGATTTGTTGACGAGCACGGGCAGAGTGACACGAAGCTCTCCCCCTCACCCGACGCCATCAGCGGCGACGTTCGCCGTGTGCGCCAGCAGATCGATGCCTCGGTGCGACCCGGGCTGCCGCTCTATTTCACCGAGTGGAGCACGAGCTATACCCCGCGCGATCCGGTGCACGACAGCTATCACAGCGCCCCCTATATCCTCAGCAAGCTGAAGGAGACCGCAGGGGCAGCTCAGGGCATGAGCTACTGGACGTTCAGTGACCTGTTCGAGGAGCCTGGTCCGCCCACGGCGCCATTCCAGGGCGGGTTTGGTCTGCTGAATCCGCAGGGTATCCGCAAGCCGGCCTATTTCGCCTACAAGTATCTGCAGCAGCTGGGCGAGCAGGCCATCGATACTCATGATCCGCAAAGCCTGGCCACCATGCAGGGCGAGCGCGTCCAAGTTCTGGCCTGGCACTACTCGCCGCCGCAGCAGTCCGTCAGCAATCGTACGTATTTCACCAAAGCGCGTCCGCCCGCCGAGCTGGCTCCGCTGGTGCTCGCCTTCTCTGGCCTGAAGCCAGGCCCGCATGAAGTGAGCATCCAGCGCACCGGCTTCGAGCGGAATGACGCCTATACCGCCTACCTTAAGCTCGGCTCTCCCAAGCAGCTCACCTCGGCACAGCTGGATCAGCTACAGTCGTTGACCCGCGATACGCCGGAGCACCAGTCGCTGCAGGTCGACTCCTCGGGAGCAGCTCGGCTGAGCTTGCCCTGGCGCGAATACGACGTGGTTCTCGTCGCTCTGAAGCCGCTCCAGTAGGCGAGGATTGGCTCGGATTGCCGGCAAGCCCGGCGGGCCTGCCATGTCAGGAGACTCGCCCATGTCGCGCCGCCGCTCGGATGCCCGTGCCGCTCCTGGCCTTTCTCCGGCATCTCGTTCAAGGGGGGGCCAGCAACGGCACTTCCTGGCCAGCGTCGAGCTCGGCAATGAGCTGACGGGCGGCGCGGGCACGACCTGGGTGGAGAGTACGAGGTATCGCCATTCGCCGTCGTCCGCGTGCGACGAGGCGCATCTTGCCTCGTCAGCTGAGTGCGGGGCGTAGAGCCCGAGCTCTGTACGGTGAGTCTCGGCGCGAGCACTGGAGCGCATCCGGGTGTCTCGTGGCGCCAGCTTGGCCGCGAGCAGGGCAGCGCGCCGCACCAGATGCGCGTCAGGTGTCTCGAAGGAGGAACTCAAATGTCCGTCAGGCTCGACAAGAAGCTGGCAAGCACCGGCACGAAGTTCAAGTTGTTCTCGCAACCGCGTTTTCTGCAATCATTTCGCGAGCCGGAGACGGTGTACGTATCGCTTCCTCCAGGGCAAGTGAAGCCCGGTCCTGCCGACGACCGGATGTATGTGGTGGATGCCATCAACAAGCGGCCGTACCGGTTCTTCCAGGGGCCTCCGTATGTGGGAGAGAGTAATCCACCCGTTCAGCCGGGCCCCGATGGTCATTTCGATCACCTCGACGCCAACTCACGCGAGTTTGCGTGCGCGACGATGTACGCCACCGTTCGTCGCGTGCTCGACATCTGGGAAGATTACTTTGGTCGCCGCATCGAGTGGCACTTCAGCGGCAGCTTCGAGCGACTGGAGCTGATCCCGCTGATCGACTGGGACAACGCCCAGTCCGGCTTCGGCTTCCTGGAGTTTGGCTTCGGGCGCACTGCCAACGGCACCATCGATCACTCGCGCCCCTACGCGGAGAACTTCGACGTGCTGGCGCACGAGCTGGGGCACAGCATCATCTTCGCGGAGGTCGGCATCCCACAGCAGCCCACCGATGATGGCATCGATTACGGTGGCATGCACGAGTCGGCAGGAGATTTGGTGGCGATCGTGGCGGCGCTTCACTTTGAGAAGGTGGTGAACGTGCTGCTCGAGAAGAGCTGCGGGAACCTGTTCATGGTCAACGAGCTCGATCGCGTGGGCGAGCTGTCAGACAGCCGTGAGATCCGTGTGGCCTTCAACAACGTGCGCATGTCGGAGGTGAATGACGAGCCGCATGACCGCTCGGTGCCGCTGACCGGCGGCGTCTTCGACGTGATGGTCGAGGTCTACCAGAAGGGGCTGGTGAAGCGCGGGCTCATCACCCAGGATCTGGCGACGCGCTCCACCCAGGGCCCAGGTGGCAGCACGGATCTGGCCGGCATCGCCGACGAGTTCAAGGCCGCCTACAATGGCAATGAGGCAGCCTTCAAGGAAGAGCTCCTCGCCGCGCGCGACTACCTCGGCTGCCTGCTGGCGCAGACCTGGCAGAGCCTCACCCCGGATTTCTTCACGTACCACCAGTTCCTCACCCGGCTGCTGCGCGCGGACCTGAAGCTGGGCGGAGCGCACCAGCAGAGCATCCGCGAGTGCTTCGCCTGGCGCGAGATCACGCCCCCGCCGGGCCTCGTCAGCGCCAGCCTGCGCAAGCTCCAGAGCTGCGGCTTCCACCCGGCGAAGCCCCCGGCGTCTCTGGCGGATGTCGACGAAGAGTCGCAGCGCAAGCCCGTCGTGCAGGCGGCGGCGGAGTAACGCCGGCGCTCGCAGCGACGTGCTGCCGAGGCAGAATCGGGGGCTGCGTCCAATGCCTGGCTACCGGGGCACGCCTGGGCTACGTTACGCCCAAGGACTGCCCCGAATGAGCACTGCAGGCAAGAACACGCACGCCCCCGTGCAATATGAGGTCACCACCCGTGTGACCCTGGAGGGTGGCGCGCGCGTTGTGGTCAAGATGACGGCCGAGGCCATCGAGAACAGGGGCCGAGCCGCCTGCATCGCCATGGCCGCAGCAAAGATTCGCGCCGTGGTCGGGGTACCCCCGGCGGAGATCATCGTCTCCGCGTCGGATTTTCGCTGAGGCGCGCTTGGCCACCGCGCCAGCCGGCGCTCCTCACTGCACACCAGTTCCCGCTCCGGCCCGCTGCGCCACCACCATCCGCGAGCGAGACCAGGCGGGCGAAGCGATCGCGGAGCGCCGGGCGCCTGGTGCGCTGGCACGCCATTTGATTGGCAGGGAGCCATGCCCCTTCTTGCCGCCTTCGTGCAGTGCGAGTTGCCTCGAGTTGCCAGGGAGGGTGGGGCACTTTCGCCCTTCGTCGCGAGCGACGGCTTGCGGGCGATAGCTACTTTCCAGTGCGCGCGAGCTCTTGACGCGCAGGAGCAATGAGCGATGGGGCTCGAGATCGATCGCGAGCAGTTTTCAGAAGCAGACTTCAGCGCCTTCTCCGAGCAGCTGCAGCGCAACCTGCGCGCCCTGCAGCGGGTGCTGGGCCGCCCCGGCTTCGGCCAGGGGCCACTCAGCGTGGGCGCGGAGCTGGAGCTCAACCTGGTCGACGCCAAGGGAGAGCCGCTGCCGATCAACCACGAGGTACTGCAGGACGTGCAAGACTCGCGCATCTCGCACGAGCTCAACCGCTTCAACCTGGAGATCAACGCGCGGCCGGTGTTGCTGGCCGGCAACTCCCTCTCGGCCACGCAGCACGAGCTGGCCGGAGCTCTGGCCGCCACCCGGCGCGCCGCCGCTGCGCACGGCGGGCGGGTCGTCGCGATCGGCATCCTGCCCACCTTGGTCGAGGCTGCGCTGAGCTCCACGATGCTGACGGACAGCATGCGCTATCGCGCGCTCGGGTCTGGCATCGCACGGCTCAAGGGGCAGCCCTTTCGAGTGCAGATCAGCGGGCAAGACGAGCTCTCGCTGTGCGCCTCGGATGTCACCTTCGAGGGCGCCAACACCTCCTTCCAGGTCCACCTGCGCGTGCCTCCCGAGCGCTTTGCGGAGCTCTACAACGCAGCGCAGCTGGCAACCGGCCCCGCGCTGGCAGTGGCCTGTAACTCGCCGTCGTTTCTCGGGCGCCGGCTCTGGCAGGAGACACGGGTCGCGCTCTTCCGCCAGGCCGTGGATGATCGTCGCGAGGCCTGCGTCGACGACTGGCGTCCGGCGCGCGTGTCCTTCGGGCACGGCTGGGTACGGCGCGACGCACTCGAGCTGTTCAGCGAAGTGGTGGCGCAGCACGAGCCGCTGCTGCCGGTGCTCAGCCGCGAGGATCCGGAGGCGGTGTGCCAGACGGGTGGGGTCCCCGAGCTGGCCGAGCTGCGCCTGCACTGCGGCACCGTCTGGCGCTGGAACCGCCCCGTGTATGATGCGTCCGGCGGTGGCCACCTGCGGATCGAGCTGCGCGCGCTGCCGGCGGGGCCCACCGCCAGCGACATGGTGGCAAACCTGGCCTTCCTGATTGGGTTGACCCTGGGGCTGGCGCCGCACATGGGCGAGCACACCGCGCGCATCACCTTCGGGCAGACGCGCCGCAACTTCTACGAGGCGGCGCGCCTGGGGCTGGAGGCACAGCTGCTCTGGCCTGCCGAGCGCGCGCCTTCGCCGCGCGCGCTCACCGTGCAACAGGCGCTGCCCGAGCTGCTGCGGCTGGCGCGAGAGGGCCTGGTCCGCCACGGGGAAGTGGACCCGGCCGAGGCGGATACCTGGCTCGGCATCATCCAGGAGCGCGCGGCACGGCGGCGCACGCCCGCGAGCTGGCAGAGCGAGCTGTACGAGCAGCTGCGGCGGCGCCTGCCCGCTCAGCTGGCGTGGTCCGTGTTGTTGCAACACTACCAGGAGCAGAGCGAGACCGAGCAGCCCTTGCATACCTGGCCAGAGCCCGCGCTGCTGGCGCAAAGAGCCGCGCCGGAGTCCTCGCGCGCCTGAGTCGCCTCTGCGAGTGCGCCGGCCACGGAGCCCGCCGCAGCCGCAGGGTTCGCCGAGACTGGGCCGCGACGGGGTTCTTGGATAGCGTGCCACATGGCCATCCTGCGTCTCGAGCCCATCGCCATGGAGCTCGGCAAGCACACCTCCCCCGCGCTGCTCTTTCCGCGCGAGGCGCTGGAGCGGAGCACGCGGCAGCTGCCGCATGGTGGAGATGAAGCCTGGCCGCCGGCGATGCGGGACTTCATGGCGCACTACACCGAGGTGGCTCGGGTTGGGCACGGCTTGCTGGAGACGGCCGCGTTCCAGCAGCTGGCAGCGCTCAGCGATGAGCTGGAGGAAGAGTACGGCTCCGGCGGGCCGCCGATGAGCCCGGTGTACGACTCCTACTCGGTGCAACACATCCTGGCCGAGGTGCCGCAGGGGCTCGCCCGCGAGACGCCGTATTCGGTGCTGGCGCGGCTCTCGAGCGGGGATGACGCTCGGGCTCGCCTGTGTGAGATGGCGTATGCGCTCGCGGACTCGCACCTCGACCTGTACCGGGTGCTGGAGGCGGAGTCGGCGCGGGCTCAGCTGCTGCCGCTGCGCGGGGGTGAGCCGCTCACGGTCCAGCTGAGCGGGCCCTTCCTGCGCGCGGGAGATGTGTTGCTGGCTCGGGTGCTGGCGTTTGGCGATGGCCATTTCATCGCGGACTCTCCCTATCGGCTGGCGGCCTCAGAACGCGAGTGGCTCGACTATGTGCAGCGTGTACGGGCGCGGAGCGAAGCGGCTCGGGCCGCCGGAGCACAGCGGGCGCGCCCCGGCGAGGCCAGGCTGACCCAGAAGCAGCTGGCGCGCCGGCGCAAGCAACAGAAGCAAGACGCGACTCAGCGCAGCCCCGATGCAGACGTGGTGGCCCACCTGAAATATGGAGAAGGGCCGCGCTTCTGGCTGGAGTTCATCATGGACGGCTATGCCGGCGAGCGAAATGGCATCGTGCTGCTGGCAGGCGTGCCCGATCGCCCGGAGTCCCTGCCGCATCATCCGGGCTACGCGGCGGCAGGGGACGCACCGCCCCCGACAGCCCGCGCGCGTGCAGCCAATGATGCAGAGGCAACGCCGCCGCTGGATCTCGGCGCGCTACCGCTGGAGGTGGTGCAGCAGTTGCACGGCATGTTGCTGGATCAGATCAAGCGCCGCTTCGACGTGCCCATCCCTGCCTTCCAGGGCAAGACGCTGCGGCAGGTGGCGCGCAGCCGCTCCAGCGCAGAGGCCGTCAGCTGGCTCCAGGAGCAAGAGCGCATCTTGAAGCGTAACCCACAGCTCCAGGCGCTCGATTTGCGGCCACTGTGGCAGGAGCTCGGCCTCGAGTATCAGGCGCTGCAGACGGATCTGCCCCCGGGTGTGAACGACCCGCACTAGCGCACCGCTGCCCGCCGTTTGGGCGGATCGGCGGCGCTGCGCCAAAGCGGTCCGCCGCGCGCCTGTCAGCGAAAGCGCCCTCTCGGTTGGCGTGGACCTGCCGTTCCCATGGCTCAGTTTGGAGGCGTTAACGACGCCAGGGGAATGCAATGAAACGACTGACCGCGTTTGCCGGCCTATTGATCGCTGCTGCCGCCTGTTCGGACTCCGGGCCTTCGGGTGAGCTGAGCCATGACTACGTGTACAACGTGAATGACCATGAGTTTCACGAGAATACACTGCGTGACGGCGAGCTGGTCAGCACCGAGGTCATCAGCGCAGAAGAGTACGACCGAGAATCAGGCTCGACCCTGTCCGCCGCGCAGCTCCGCCGATCCGCGGAGATGTCCAACTGTGGTCTGGAAGCGGGCGACTACGTCATCGAGTACTCCGTGCTGGCGGACTCCTGCGACCTCGGGCCACTGCCGTCGGAGCTCTTGACTTTCGGCGGCCCGAACGTCGCCGAGCGCGTGCTGGTAGCTCCGGAGGGCTGCGTGGATGATGCGATGCCGGTGGGCTGTCCCGCCTCCATTCGCCGCCACTGCGAGCTCACGGCCGCCAGCGGTCTGATCTCGCTCGACATCACCATCGCCATCGACGCCCCGAGCGGCTCCGGGACGGCGACCATCCGTGGGCTGGGCAGCGATCCTGCCGCCGGCGCCGCGGACATCTGCGCCTCCTCGCAGCGGCTGGCGCTCGAGCGCCTCGACTGAGCCGCACGTCTTCAGCGGCCGTTAGGTTCAAACCTGCGGCATCGGGCTTGCATGATGGGGCCCATGGCTCATCTCAATTCGGCTGCGGGCGAGAGGCGTTCCACTCCTCCCCAGGCGCGTCAGACGTTGCACGATGCATTGCAGCGGGTGGAGGAGCACACCGGTCTCACCAATGAGGCAGAGGCGCTCACCGCGCTGCAGACTGTGACAGAAGCGCTGGTGCAGCGCCTGACGGTGGGGGAAGCCACCGACTTGATCTCCGAGCTGCCCAGCGCCTTGCACGCTGCGTTGTTGGAGGCGCCTGCGGGCCCCAACAGGCAGCTCACCGCCGATAGTATCCGTCACGCGCTGGCGCAGCGGCTCTCGCTGGAGCCCGACCAGGCAGCCGCGATGCTGCCCGCCGTCGCCGGTGCGCTGCGCGAGCTGGTCAGCCCGGGCGAGATGCAGGACATGCTGGCACAGCTGCCGCGCGAGCTGCGCGAGATTTTGACCGCGCCAGAGGTGAAGGTGGGAGAGCCAGCTGAGGAGCAGCTGAGGAGCAGTTGAGGAGCAGCTGAGGAGTCCGCCTGAGGGAGCGCACGAGGCGAGCCATGGTATGTTCAGCTCATGACTCGCCCGCACAGCGACTACTCGCAGCTCCGCGCCATGGTGTTCTGTCGCGAGTGTCGCGTGGCAGAGACGGGGGTCACCCTGGTGGATATCCACGATACGCGGCTCTCCTCGACATTCCCCGCCAGCTTTCCCGAGCTCTGGTTGTATGTGAGCTTCGAGGCGCCGCGCCCGGGCCCCGTGCGCCTGGAGCTGCAGGTCACCCTGCCCTCGCACCAGACCGAGACGGTGGCCACCAGCACGGTGACGGTGGGCGATGGTTGCGTGGTCATTTCCCCGCTCGATCTGAGCGAGTTCGAGTTCCCCGCGCTGGGGCGCTACAGCTTTGGCCTGTATGCGGACGGGACCCTGCTCGGCAGCTCCGCGCTCAGCATCGAGCTGGTTCCCAGCCCCCTTCACCTTGCCTCCAATTGACAACTGAGGGCCTCCAACTGAGCCTTCCAACCAAGGTGCAACACGGCTGCACCTTGCCGCGCTGCGGGCGCGAGGTTACCAGCGGGTGTCCAGTGGCGGCGGTCTAGCGAGGGCGCGGCATTCTGCCTCGCGCTTTCCGCGCCAGAACTCTCC
>JAICQL010000353.1 GCA_025937895.1 Polyangiaceae bacterium
CGGCGGCAGCGTGACCGGCGGCAGCGTGACCGGCGGCAGCGTGACCGGCGGCAGCGTGACCGGCGGCAGCGTGACCGGCGGCAGCGTGACCGGCGGCAGCGTGACCGGCGGCAGCGTGACCGGCGGCAGCGTGACCGGCGGCGTCGCCTCGAGCGGTAGTGTGACGAGCGGCGTCGCCTTGCGCAGCAGCGTGACGAGCAGCAACATGCCTTCCGCAACTGCAGCCACCCGGGACGTAGCTTACGGGAATGCAACCAGCAGCAAGCTGAACAACAGTGGCGTTACCAGCGGCGATGCTCAGGGCGCACGCACCCCCCAGGACGGAGTAACGCCGTTGCTGCTGTTGGAGGCTATGTTCTCCACGCAGGACGAGGGAGTGTCGCTCCGGCTCACACACCATGGTGCCGTGCGCGGGTGGTCGCAGGAGGCGATTGCGAGGCATCCAGCGCTGTCGGCGGTGGTGCGGTTGATCGCGGACGAGGCGGAGAGCATCTCGCGCGGCCGCGCGAGGGCTGCGGGGCAGGAGTTGCTCGCCTTGCTCTGCCGCGGCTTGCTCATGTACGTGCAGCGCATGGACAATGTGGTTGCGCTGCCGCTCCCGCGGTCGCTGTCGCTGGCCTTGCGAGGTCCTGGCGGCGGTCGAGACGCACGCATCGAGCGTGCACTGGAGTTGCTCGACGCCGACATTTCTCGCCGTTGGACGGTCGAATCACTGGCGAGAGCTGCCGGCCTTTCGCGGCCGGCTTTCGCGCGGCAGTTCTTGCGCACGCTCGGGCTCTCGCCCATGCGCTACATCACCCAGCGCCGGCTGCACATCGCCGCGGGTCTGCTGCAGAGCTCCGATGCCGCGCTGGCAGAGATAGCCGCAAGGGTGGGGTATCGCTCCGAGTTCGCGTTCAGTCGGGCCTTTCGCAAGCAGTTTCAGATGCCGCCCGGCGTCTATCGCCAGCGGCCGCCCACCGGGTTGGTTGTGGCCCAGCGCATGGCCGCATAGCTCGCCACGCCCGCGCCCTCACATCAGCCAGAATGGCAGGTGGCGTGTACAGGGCGGACACGGCCGGGGGTGAGGATTCAGGAACCCGTGCGCGACGATTTCAAAGTGACATTTGTTCAAAGTGATATCTGGGTAGTTCAGAGAGTCCGGTTTGCTTGGCGGACACCCCAGAGGGTTCATCAGCGCGCCAGTGCGTCCACTCGCTGGCGCAGCTGTGGCGGTAGATCGAGGTTGCGGGCTGCGCTGGCGAAGCGGAGGGCGTAGCTTGCTGGTTGGCCGGGGTGCTGGCTCTGGGCCAGCTCGTCGCAGGCTAGCGCCAGGTAGGCCACGCACTGTGCCTCTTGATCGACGTCGCGCGTGCGCTTGTATGCGCTCATCAGCTGCGTGAAGGCGTGCTCCGCTCGGCCTTGCTCCAGGTGGATGCGGCCGAGCAGAATCTGGTAGTGCAGGTCGTCCGGGACGATCTCGAGCGCCTGTACCACCGCGCGCTGTGCGTCGCTGTACAGGTCCTGGCGGCGCGCAAAGAGCACGGCCCAGGTCGCGTCCGCCAGCAACTCGGCGCGGATCAGCGGGGGCTGGTGCTCGAGCGGACCGAGCTCCTCCAGCAGGTCGAACGCCTGCTGCGCGTCACCGCTGGCGGATTGGCACACTGCCAACAGGCCGCGCAGGCGTGGCTCGCCCGGGAACTGCTCCAGCCCCGCACTGGCACGGCGCTTTGCGAGCGCTACTTGCTCGCGCAGCAAGTGGCGGCGCGCGTCGGCCAGAAATGGCCAGCAGAGCCGTTGTCGGAAGCTATCATGGGGCACGAGCAGGCTGGCGAAGATGCCGAGGCCGTCGCTGGGGTGACCGCGCGTGGAGTACGGCATGAGGGTGCACAGCACGCCCAGTGCCGCAGCCACTCCGAGGCTCTGAAGCGCGATCCGTCCAATGGAATCTCCTGCTGCCGGCCACTGCCAGTCGAGCGCCGAGCCCACAAACCAGCAAACCAGGAGCTCGCTCAGCGGCCCGGCGGCATAGATCCACGCCTGCTTGAGCCGTGCGCCTTCGACGGTGTTCGGGCTGGGCACCACGTAGCCCTCAATCGGCATGGCCCGCACTCGCACCCGCGTCTCGCCGATGCGAAAGCGCAGTAGCTCGCGACCAAACCCGAGCACGATCTCGCTGACGTGCCAGCCCACGGCGCGTGCGGCGAGCGCATGCGCTGCCTCGTGCAGGACGAGCATGGGCACCCAGAACGCGAGCACGAACAGCACCGCGAGCTTGCTGGGGCTGAAGCTTTGCGCCATATCGGCGACCAGCAGGCCCACGAAGCCCACGGACAGGACCACGACGAAGGTGCGTTCGCCCCCGCTGACGGGCAGGCGTGGCGCTGGGTCATAGTCTCCGTTCATGATGCTAGTTTGCGCCGCCGCGCGGCCCGGCGTCTACGAGCCAGCCGTTGCGTGTATGAAACAGCCACGCCCAGCGCCGCTCGGATGCCGTCCCTGCAATGCCCCAGCGCCCCTCGGAGCCGTCCGTCAGCGCCCGTCCAGCGCCGTCCGTCCAGCGCCGTCCGTCCAGCGCCGCTTGGACGCTGTCCGTCCAGCGCCGCTCGCGCCGCGCGTCGCTTTACGACGCGGGACCGGAGGAGAGCTCGGCGCGGGGTGGGGCGGGGCGGCTGGAGTGGCGGCGGGTCAGGAGCTCGAGCGCGCTACGGCCGAGGGCGCTGCGTGGCTCGTAGATGTCGGGGGTGCGGGTGACGGGCACGCCGCGGGGGGCGTGGCCGTTGATCAGGCGCTCGATGTCTTCCAGCATTGCTTGCATGCTGGGGTAGCGGTTCTCGGGGTGCTTGCGCACGGCGGTCTGGATCAACGTGTCGATGCCTTCATCGAGCTGCTCCACCAGCCAGGAGGCGGGCGGGGGGCGGCTGGCGAGCTGGTGAGCCAGTAGATCGTGGGCGGAGGCTCCGTCGAACGGCAGCTCGCGCGTGATCAGGCGGAACAGCACCACGCCCAGCGAATACACGTCGGAGCGGGCATCGGCCGGATCCGCCACCACTTGCTCGGGGGCCATGTATTCGGCGGTGCCCATCACCTCGGGGCCGTTGTTGTACACCTCGGAGCCGTCGGCGCTGTCTGGCGCCATCTGCGTTCGCGCGAGGCCGAAGTCGATGACCTTCAAGCCCGTGATGCGCTCGCCCACTTCGCACAGGAAGAGGTTGTCGGGCTTGACGTCCCTGTGGAAGATTTCCTCGTTGTGAGCGGCGGCGAGGCCGGCGGCTGCCTCCCGAATCAAGTCCAGAGCAGGGCCGGGGGCCATGGGCCCGACGCGGTCCAGGTACTGCCGCATGGTCTCGCCGCGCAGCAGCTCCATGATAAAATACGGCACGGCTGCATCTTTGGAGGCGACGCCGCAGATGTGGACGATGTTGGGGTGGTCCAACCGGCGGGTTGCGTCTGCCTCGCGGAAGAGCCGCTGGCGGTGGCCGAGGTCATTCTGTTCAGCGGTCGGCAGGATCTTCAGTGCGCGCCGCTCTCCCGTGACCTCGTCGACGACTTCGTATACTTCCGACATCCCTCGGCCTAGAAGCCTTTCGATGCGGTAGCGGCCGTCGATGACGTCACCGGGGCAATAGCTGGGGTCCTGGATCATGGGCGAGGGAAGGGCCGCCGGAGGGCGATGCGGAGCGAATGCTAAGCGTGAGCCGGCGTGCTGGGGTCGGCTACTGGATTTCGATCGGTTAATGGTGAATGCCGCACGGGCGACGGAGAGCACGGAGCGGCGGACTGACTGCATATGGAGCACCGAGGCTCGTGCTCAGGGCCGCTTCGAGGTACGGAGCCAAGCGGTTGCTCCGTTTCGAGGCAGAACTGCACTGAGCTGCACAGAGGGTAGTGATGGCTCGACCGCCGGCGCGGCGTTTCGAGTCAGGACTGCGGGGCGAGTGAGCCGTGAGGCGAATGAACGGCGGCAGCCCTGAGCATAAACAAAAAACCCGGCAAACTTCAGAATTATCGTTCAGTATGTTGAAGTAGTCGGCCAGTGCGCAAGTGGCGCTCTCTTCCGATACCCGGAAGGTCGCTGGGCGGCCGCTCGAGTCGCAGTTGGATCGAGGCAAACGCACCTCGTGGATTGAGGAGACGTCCTGGTGGAGAAGGCGAACCCGCTGATCGAGACGGAAGACGACAACGCGGAGCAGCTGACGGGTGGCGGTGCGTTGAGCGGACCCGTGCCGAGCTCCTCCTCGAGCTCTGGTTCTTCGTCGAGCGCTCCCGAGCACGGCAGCTCGCCCTTCTCGTGGGCCAGCACCACCCAGCTCTCGGCTGGCGTCAGTCACCACCCCGGGGCCTCCGGTCTGCGCCGGTCTGCTGACTCCAGCGCTGCCGAGCTGCGCTCGCCGGAGCCCCGCGCGGGCACCCGTACGGTCAGACCTGTCGAATCCGGAGTGTTCGCTGGTCTATCCGGCCCCGTCACCGGCGAGCAGCTGGTGGAGAGCCTGCAGTCCGCGCTGAGCGCTGCGTCGCGCGGGGAAGCCGGTCTGGGCTCGTTGCACCGCTCCGTGCGCGATGCCTCGCGCGCGCTCACCTCCCTGCGCCATGCCCACGAGTCGCTGGGTGAGGAGCTGCGGGTCATGTACCGCGGCCTGAACGAGGTCATGAGCGAGAAGGCGGCGATCGAGCGTTATGCCGCCCTGCTCACCCAGGAGCGCGACGCCGCCCTGGACGCGGCGGAGGAGGCCCGGCGCGAGGCCAAGCGCGAGCGAGAGTTCTTGCTGCGCGAGCAAGATCGCTTCATCCAGCTGCTGCTGGAGGAGCATGAGGCGGAGCTGCAGCAGCTGCGGCGCACCCTGGGCGGCCACTCCGCCACGCCGCAGCCCATTGTTGCGCAGTCCGTGGCCCCGCAGTCTGTAGCCGCTGCCCCTGTAGCCGCTGCCCCTGTAGCCGCTGCCCCTGTATCAGCTCCCGTGAGCGCGCTTCCTGCTGGCATCGTTTCCCCGACGGTCGTCGTGCACACGGAGCCGACCACTGGGTTCCGGATCGGCGTCGAGTCAAGGCCGGGCGAGTCGGGTGACGCGGCCGAGGGTGAAGAAATCGAGACAGAGGCCACGCTGCGAGCGGTCGAGGCTCCGCGCGCTCAGGAAGAGCGTCGAGCCGTGGTGCCCATTCCGCGTCCAGATGCGGAGACGCCGCGCTTCTCGGGTCTCGTTGCGCCTCGAGGTGACGCCGCTGCCGGCGATGACGCCGCCCGGAGTGATGCGGCCCGGAGTGACGCCGCCCGGAGTGGCGCCTCGCCGCTGGCGCGCCTGCAGCTGGCACCGAGCCAGCCAGCCACCAGAGACCTGGAGGACGACGAGCCCGCTCATACCGAGCGCGGCATTGGCGAGCGGGATTCAGTGCTCGATCGTAGCCTC
>JAICQL010000184.1 GCA_025937895.1 Polyangiaceae bacterium
CGCCTGGCCTGCGCCCGGCCGTGTTGAGCACGGCGGAACGCATGGAGCATGAGTTGCTGCGAATGGCCCATGCAGATCGAGTGCGGCGGCCGGCGCAGAGCTGACGCATTCTGCCACGTAACGGAGCTGGTATGTCCGGTGCCGGTAACGCGCGGCTCGCGGGCGCGCCGTGCGCCTGACAGCGCGCAGCTATCAGCGCCATAGACAGACGGTATTGGAGCAGCGGGCGCGCTTCGCAAAGTATCCAGCTCGCAACGATAGAGCCTTCCGCGCCGCGGCGGGCTCACGCCGCGATGAGGGAAACATCATGCATCACACACATTCAACCCGTCGAATGAGCCACCTTCGAACCAGCGCGGCCCCGTGGGCTCTGGTCCTGGCCATTGGCGCGTCCTTGGCCGCGCCGGGCTGCTCCGCGTCTACCCAGGGCAAGCCACCGATGGTCTCTGCGGCGACCCCGCCCGAGGCCGGAGCAAAGCCCGCCGACCCAAACAAGAACGAAGACTGGTGGCCCAATCAGCTGGATCTGCGCGTGCTCAAGGAGAACGCACCCGCCGGCGATCCGCTGGATGAGTCGTATGACTACGCCGCCGAGTTCGCCAAGCTCGACCTGGCGGCTGTGAAGAAGGACATCGAGAAGGTGCTGACCACCTCGCAAGAGTGGTGGCCGGCAGACTACGGCCACTACGGCGGGCTGATGATTCGTCTGGCGTGGCACAGCGCCGGCACGTATCGCGTCACCGACGGGCGCGGTGGCGCCGCCTCCGGCACGATCCGCTTTGCTCCGCTCAACAGCTGGCCCGACAACGCCAACCTGGACAAGGCGCGGCGCCTGCTCTGGCCGATCAAGCAGAAATACGGGCGCAGCCTGTCCTGGGCGGATCTGATGATCTTGACCGGCAACGTGGCGCTGGAGTCGATGGGCTTCAAGACCTTCGGCTTCGGAGGTGGCCGTGAAGACGTGTACGAGCCGACTGACATCAACTGGGGTCCGGAGACGAAGTGGCTCGCCGACGAGCGCTTCTCCGAAGACGGCAAGAAGCTCGCCCACCCGCTCGGGGCCGCTCAGATGGGCCTCATTTACGTCAAACCCGAGGGCCCCGGTGGCAAGCCGGATCCGCTCGCTGCGGCCGAGCACATCCGTATGACCTTCGGGCGCATGAGCATGAACGACGAGGAGACGGTGGCGCTGATCGCCGGCGGGCACACGCTGGGCAAGGCGCACGGCGCCGCCAGCGCCAGCAAGCACGTCGGTCCGGAGCCGGAGGGCGCCCCGATCGAGGAGCAAGGGTTGGGCTGGAAGAACAGCCATGGCAGCGGCAAGGGTGCGGACACGATCACGAGCGGCCTGGAAGGCGCCTGGACGTACACCCCCGTGAAGTGGTCGCACGACTACTTCAACAACATGTACGCCTACGAGTGGGAGCTGACCAAGAGCCCCGGCGGCGCGCAGCAGTGGACCCCCAAGGGCGACACCGGGCGCGCGGTGCCGGACGCCCACGATCCCTCGAAGAGCCACAAGCCGATCATGCTCACCACCGATCTCGCGCTGAGGCTGGACCCCGTGTACGGGCCCATCTCCAAGCGCTTCCACGAGCACCCCGAGCAGTTCGAGGCCGCCTTTGCCCGGGCCTGGTACAAGCTCACCCATCGCGACATGGGGCCGCACGCGCGCCTGCTGGGCCCGGAGGTCCCCGAGCCTCAGGTGTGGCAGGATCCGGTGCCGGCCGTGGATCACAAGCTGATCGGCGACGCCGACATCGCCAGCTTGAAGAAGACGTTGCTCGCCTCGGGGCTCTCGACGGGGCAGCTGGTGCGCGTGGCGTGGGCTTCGGCCTCCACGTATCGCGATACCGATCGGCGCGGCGGCGCCAATGGCGCGCGGCTGCGCCTTGCGCCGCAGAAGGACTGGGAGGTGAATCAACCCGCCGAGCTCGGCAAGGTGCTGGCCACTCTGGAGAAGGTGCAACAGGACTTCAACAAAGGCGCCAGCGGCGGCAAGAAGGTCTCGCTCGCCGACGTGATCGTGCTGGCGGGCTGCGCCGCGATTGAAGACGCCGCCAGGCGCGCGGGGCAAGACGTTACAGTGCCGTTCAGCCCGGGGCGTACTGACGCCAGCGAGCAGCAGACGGACGCGAGCTCCATCGCATACCTGGAGCCGAAGGCGGACGGCTTCCGCAACTACGTGGGCAAGGCAGCCGATCGCCCTGCGCCGGAGCTGCTGGTGCAGCGAGCAGATCTGCTGGGCCTGACGGCGCCGGAGATGACGGTGCTGGTGGGTGGTCTGCGCGCGCTGGACGCCAACTACGACGGCTCGAAGCACGGCGTGCTCACCCAGCGGCCCGGCACGTTGAGCAACGACTTCTTCACCAACCTGCTCGACCCGAACGTGACCTGGCAGAAGGTGCAGAACGCCCAGGAGCTGTACGAGGGCCGCCGCAGCGGCGCCAGTGACGTGGCCTGGACCGCCAGCTCGGTGGACCTGGTGTTCGGCTCCAACTCGCAGCTGCGTGCCATTGCCGAGGTGTACGCGGCGGACGACGCCAAGGCGAAGTTCGTGCACGACTTCGTCGCGGTCTGGAACAAGGTGATGAACCTGGATCGCTACGATCTGAAGCAGAAGCAAAAGCAGCAGAAGCAGCGCTCGGGCACGGTCGCGGCGCGCTGAGACACCGGTCACCGCGAGGTGACGTGGGCGCCGCACAGCGGCCCCTGCACGGCTCGGGTTGCGGAGAGCGTGCTCTCCGCAACCTGCAGTGTCGTACCTCGGTGCCCCGCTCGGCTGGGCTCGCGGGGCAGCTGTGCCTTGCATGGCTGACGCTGGGTAGCTGGGCGCCGGGTGGCTGGCGCTGGGTAGTTGGGCTCGGGGCCAGGGGCGCTGTGCCCTAGGACCGCGCCAGGTCCTGAGCTATCGTTTATTCGTCGCATGTCTTCACCCGAGCCTTCGCTTTCCAGGTCCGAGTCCGGCGCTCCCGAGTCCAACTCCGGCCGGGGGCGGCCGCTCAGCTCCGACGGCGAGCGCTGGGGGCTGGAGATGATCGAGTTGCTCGGCATGCCGCTGGCCGCCTGCTCCGAGGCGCAGCTGCTCGACACTTTGTTCGATGCGCTGGCGCGCCAGCGCGGCGGCTGGTTGATCACGGCCAACCTGGATTTTCTGCGGCGCTTCTGCCGGGACGAGCGCATGCAGGTGCTGTACTCCGAGGCGGATCTGCGAGTGGCGGACGGCATGCCGCTGGTCTGGGCGGCGTACTTGCGCGGCACGCCCGTGCCCGAGCGCATCGCTGGCTCCTCACTGATCCGCCCGCTGGCGAAACGCGCCGCGGCGGAGAGCCGGCGCATCTATTTCCTGGGGGGCGAAGGGCGCACGGCAGAGGCCGCCGCCAGGACGCTCTCGGAGGAGTATCCGGGGCTGGTGGTCGCGGGCTTCTCCAGCCCTTGGTTGCCGACGGAGCCGGACGACGCCGCGGTGGAGCCCAGCCGTCAAGCGCTGACCGAGGCCCGCCCTGATATCGTGCTGGTGGCGCTGGGCTCCCCCAAGCAAGAGTGGCTGATCAGCAAGCTGCGGCGCTCGCTGCCCGCGTGCTGGTTCATCGGCGTGGGCATGAGCTTCAGCTTCACCACCGGCCAACGCGCGCGGGCACCGCGCTGGATGCAGCGCACGGGCCTGGAGTGGGTGCATCGCCTGGCGAGCGAGCCACGGCGCCTGGGCAAACGCTACCTCTGGCACGACGCGCCCTTCGGCATCGAGCTCTTGGGCAGGTCGTTGCTGGAGGGGCTCAAGCGGCGCCGCGCCCACGGCTCCGGGCCGGCTGCGGCAAGCCGCTCGGGGGAGCCGCGATGACGGACTTCGTTGTCGGGATCATCGGCGCAGGCGTGGTGGGCCTGGCCTGCGCGGCGCGCCTGGCCAGCGCGGGCCGCTCGGTGGTGCTGCTGGAGCGCAACTCACGGCCGGGACAGGAGACGTCCACCCGCAACAGCGGCGTGATCCACGCCGGGCTGTATTACCCGATTGGCTCGCTCAAGGCCACGCTCTGCGTGGAGGGGCGCAAGCTGCTGTACCGGCGCTGTCGCGAGCAGAACCTGGGCTTTCGCCAGACGGGCAAGCTGCTGGTGGCGACGGAGCCGGAGGAAGAGGCAAAGGTCCAGGCCATCTACGAGCGCGGGCTGGCCAACGGCGCGGGGGAGCTGCGCCCGCTCGAGCGCGCGGAAGTGGCGCGGCTGGAGCCGCGCGTTTCGGCCATCAGCGGCGTATGGTCACCGGAGAGCGGCATCGTGGACGTGCACGACCTGATGTACAGCTACCAGAAGGAGGCCGGTGATCACGGCGCCATCCTGGTCTTCCAGACCGCGGTGGAGGGCGTGGAGCGCACGGCGCACGGCTTCGAGCTCGGCACGCGCAGCGCAGGGGGCGAGCGCGCGACCATCGCCTGCCGGGTGGTGGTCAACGCGGCAGGGCTGTACGCCGATCGCATGGCGGAGAAGGCGGGCCTCGACATCGATGCCCTGCGCTACCGCTATCACTGGTGCAAGGGTGACTACTTCTCGCTCGACTCACGCCTGCGCGGGCTGGTGCAACACCTGGTCTACCCTGCCCCGGTGCACGCCGGCCTGGGCATCCACATCACGTTTGATCTGGGCGGCAAGATGACGCTCGGACCGGACACCGAATACGTGTCTGAGCTCTCGTACGTGGTCGATCCCGACAAGCGTGCCAGGTTCGCCAGCGCAGCGCGCCGCTACCTGCCGGAGCTGAAGGACGAGCAGCTTTCGGCCGACTACGCCGGCATCCGGCCCAAGCTGCAGGGGCCGAAGGACGAGTTCCGCGACTTC
Source organism: Polyangiaceae bacterium (assembly GCA_025937895.1). Classification (GTDB taxonomy): domain Bacteria; phylum Myxococcota_A; class Polyangia; order Polyangiales; family Polyangiaceae; genus SZUA-265. The sequence goes on from JAICQL010000184.1 coordinate 4,831, forward strand.
GTGGTGGAGGATGCTGCGCCGCACGGCTTGCCGGGCCTGATCAACCTGATCGGCATCGAGTCCCCGGGCGTGACCGCGAGTGAAGCCATCGGTGAGCGTGTCCGCGGGCTGTGCGCGGCCTACTTTTGAGCTATGAGGGGGCGGTGACGTCGCTCACCGTCTGGTCCAATCACCGCTTCAGCCCCCCGCAAGAGCAGCTCCTGCGCGCCTCCACCTCGGCCCGCCTGCTGCTGCACGCGGGCAGCGGAGCTGGCAGTGACGGCGCCGCGGAGCTGGCGCAGGCCGACGTGGCCTTCGGGCAGCCGCCGCTGGCCGAGGTGCTGGCGAGCCCGCGGCTGAAGTGGGTGCAGCTGTCGAGCGCCGGTTACACCAGCTACGACACCACGGACGCGCGGCGCGTGTTTGGCGAGCGCGGCGCCGTGCTGACCAAGAGCAGCTTCGTGTATGCCTCGCCCTGCGCGGAGCACGTGCTCGCCTTCATGCTGAGCTGGGCGCGGCGTCTGCCCTGGGCGCTGCAGAACCAGCTGGGGGAGCGCGCCTGGCCGCAGGGGCAGCTGCGCGCCGGCTCCGTGCTGCTGGAGAACCAGCGCGTGGTGCTGTTCGGTCACGGCTCGATCGGGGCGCGGCTCTGTGAGCTGCTGCGTCCGTTCACCCCGCACCTCTGGGGCGTGCGCCGGCAGCTGCGCGGCGATGAGACGATCCCCACCTTGCGGTTTGACTCGCCGGAGCTCCCGGCGCTGCTGGCGCGGGTGGACCACGTCGTGAATTTGCTGCCGGGCGCCGACGGCACCCGGCATTTCTTCGATGCGCGCCGGCTGGGCCAGCTCGCGCAGGGCGCCGTGTTCTATAACGTGGGCCGCGGCTCCACGGTGGATCAGCGTGCCCTGGCGGCCGCGCTGGTGGAGGGGCGGCTGCAAGCAGCCCTGCTCGACGTGACGGATCCTGAGCCTCTGCCCCCTGATCATCCGCTCTGGACTACGCCAAACTGCTTCATGACGCCTCACTCTGCGGGCGGCCATCACGACGAGGGGGACCGTCTGGTCGCACATTTCATCGAGAACTTGCGGCGCTTCGAGCGGGGGGAGCCGGTGAAAGACCGGGCATTTTAGCTCCCGCCGGGCTATTTCGAGGGCGGGGACGGGGCTGCTCGGAGCGGCGGGGCTCCGGCTTTCGGCGTCCTTAAGCGGCGGCCCGGATACGCCGAAGTGAACCGCTGGGGAGCAAGAACGTGAGACCGGAGAGTGCAGCTGCTGGCGACGGCGGCAAGGTTCTGTTGGTCGAGGATGACGACGCGGTCAGCCGTGTCTACGTCAAGGCGCTGCGGCGTGCGGGCTTCGAGGTGCTCTCCACCACCAACGCCCGGGAGGCGCGCGAGCTATTTCAGCGCGAGACCATCGACCTGGTGTTGAGCGACATCAACATGCCGGGGATGAGCGGGGTGGAGCTGCTCAAGCAGCTGCGCGCCGAGGATCTGGACGTGCCCGTGATCTTGATGACGGGTGCACCGCAGATCAGCACCGCCACGGAGGCGGTCGCGCTCGGCGCCATGCGCTACCTGACCAAGCCGGTGGACATCAGCGAGCTGGAGCGCATCGCGCACAAGGCGGTGCAGCTGCATCGCTTCGCGCGCATCCGGCGCCAGGCGCTGGCGCAGCTGGGGCTGGCGGATCGGCAACTGGGAGACCTGGCGGGGCTGGACGCGGGCTTCAGCCGGGTGCTGACCTCGCTGTGGATGGCATATCAGCCGATCGTGCTGTGGTCGGCGCACTCGGTGTTTGCGTACGAGGCGCTGCTGCGCAGCCCGGAGCCCACCCTGCCCGGCCCCACCGCGGTGCTGGACGCCGCGGATCGGCTGGATCGCGTGCACGAGCTGGGGCGGGTCATCCGCCGGCGGGTGGCCAGCGACATCCCACGCTTCGCGGAGCCGGCGCAGATCTTCGTCAACCTGCACCCGCTGGATCTGCTGGATGATGAGCTGATCAGCGGGCACTGCCCGCTGACGGATCACTCGCGGCGGGTGGTGCTGGAGATCACCGAGCGCGCCACACTGGAGGGCATGACCAACATCCGGCAGCGGATCGCGGCGCTGCGCGCGCTGGGCTATCGCATCGCGCTGGATGATCTGGGCGCGGGCTACGCCGGGCTCACCAGCTTTGCCCACCTGGAGCCGGACGTGGTCAAGGTGGACCGCTCCCTGGTGCAGGACATCGGCTCCGATCGCACCAAGCAGAAGCTGCTGGGTAGCCTGGCGCAGCTGTGCGGGCAGCTCGACATGCGCGTGATCTGCGAGGGCATCGAGACGCGGGAAGAGCGCGACACCCTGCTCGAGCTCGATTGCGATCTGCTGCAGGGCTATCTGTTTGCCCGCCCCGAGCGCATCCCCACGCCACCCGTCTGCTGGTGAGCGCGCGCCAAGCCGGCACGCGCCAGAAGCCCGAAGACTCCGGCGTACGAAGACTCCGGCGTACGATGACTCTGCCGCGCGAAGACACACGCGGGTTGAGGCGCAGGCGTACGGAGCCTCTATCGCGGCCCTCAGCCCCCCCAGTACTCGCACGGACGCGCAAGGCCGCTTCTACCTGACCTGCACCGTCACCGCGGGCTTTCTACCCGCCAAAATGAATCGCGGGCGTCCTGCCCGCGATCCATGCAATCGCAGGCACCAGCCTGCGCAAATGCAGCCGCGGGCACGGGCCCGCGCAAATACAACCGCGGGCACCAGCCCGCGCAAATACAACCGCGGGCACCAGCCCGCGCAAATACAACCGCGGGCCGCTTGCGCGGCCCGCATGAAGCAAATCAGCCTGCGTCGCCCGCGTCCGGCAACGTGCCGGTGCCGGCCATGCCGCTGCCAGCATTGCCACCGGCGCCGCCCGTGGCACCGCCGCTGCCGCCCTGGCCCGCGGAGCTGCCTGCCGCACCGCCGCCCGCGCTGCCACCCTGACCGCCGCTGCCGGCTTGCGCCACCTGGCCCAGCGCACCGGGCAAAGGCGGAGCGTCTGGACCGTCCTCCACACATGCCACCAGCACCCCTGCCAAGGCACCGGCAGCGATGAGCACAAACCCTGGATTCACTCTGGTCACTCGTTTCATCTATCGCACCCTAAGGTTATGGGAGAAGGGCCCTGGAGCCAGGCGCAGCATAGACACATTCGGGAGTGATGACAAAGCCTCACTCGAGGCCGGCGCACGCTGCACCGATGAACGGTGTTCATGACGCCCTGCACCTCATGCACGCGCGCCCGGCTGCGCTGCAGCCATAACGCCGCGCATCACGCGCCTCTGCACGATGGAGCCGCTTTCACTGTTGTGTCCGCGCTCGAGCGCGCGCAAGCGCGATCCGCGGTGGCGCTCAAAAAAGTCGGGCGTCGCGTGCGTGGGCGCCCCGAGCTACCGCCCGCAGCGCGGCGCACTCGGTGAGACACTCGTGCAGCGCGCGCGCGCCGATCGCGCTGCACGTGCGCCACACACCTGCGCCGCTGGCGAGCTGCATCGGGCCCGCCGGGCCAGCGGGCCAATGACGCTCTCGACTCGCTGAAATCCAGCAAATATGGCCTCCGCCGCCGCGCAGGCTGCGCTCGCACGTCGCTGCAGCTGGTGACGCGGCGCGCCTGATGGTACGGGTGCGCGCCCGCCGGGCACGCTGATGAAGATCGCCTACGTCTTTGACCGACCGCTGCCCGCACGCGAGACGGACTCGGAGCAAGCCCTGCAGACGCTGGCGGCCTTTGCGCGCCAGGGCGCGGAGGTGCGGCTGGTGCTGCCCGCGCAGCGCAACGCCCGGAGCGCGCGGGAGCTGAGCGAGCACTACCAGGTGCAGGGTGAATTCGAGCTGGTGTACGTGCCCACGCCCTTCGAGCGCTGGCCCACGCCGCGCAAGTGGTGGCACGCCGCGCGCGCCGCACAGTTGCCCGCCGTGCGCTCCGCGGAGCTGATCTACACGCGCAACTTCCCGACGCTGTTCGCGCTGGCGCGCGGCACGCAGCCGTTTGCATACGAGACGTATCGGCCCTGGCCTGATCAGTTTCCCGTGCTGCGCCCGCCCTTTCGCGCGGCGTTGCAGAGCCGCCTGTGCCTGGGCGCGGTGTTGCACTCGCAGCTGGCCAGCGATTGCTACGAGCGGCTGGGGGTGGAGCGCGAGCGCCTGCTGGTGGCGCACAACGGGCACGACCCTGCGCGCTTCGACGCGCCGCCGCCGCGCGCCGAGCTGCGTGCCCAGCTGGGCCTGCCCGGCGAGCGCCCGCTGGTGGTGTACACGGGCCACATCAACTTGACCAAGGGTCTGGATACGGTGTTTCAGCTGGCGCGCCGCCTGCCGGAGGCGCTGTTCCTGCTGGTGGGCTCCGAGGGCCGCGGCGCGGTGGAGGTGCTGGCGCGCAAGCACCCCAACATCCAGTTCGTGCCGTGGCAGCCGTTCGAGACGGTCACGCGCTACCTGCTGGCCGCGGACGTGTTGCTGCAGCCGCCGAGCGGGCTGCCACTGCGCTTCATCGGCAACACCGTGCTGCCGATGAAGATCTTCCTGTACCTGGCCGCGGGGCGCCCGATCGTCGCGCCTGATCTGCCCGATCTGCGCGAGGTGCTGCAGCACGGCGTGAACGCGCTGCTGGTGCCGACCGGTGATCCCGAGGCGGCTGCGAGCGCGGTGGGCCGCTTGCTGGCGGAGCCGGCGCTTGCCCAGCGGCTGGCCGCCGCCGCACGCCAGACCGCGGCCGGCCTGACCTGGGACGCGCGCGCCAGAAAGGTGCTCTCGTTCCTGCAACGGCGGCTGGAGCAGCTGCGAGAGCCCGGGCAGGCAGCCTCGCGCTGAGCGCAGCCTGCAGCACGGCGCCGTATCAGGCTGCTGCCGAGCCACCCGTGCGCGGGCGCGCGAAAACTGCACCGTCAGCGTGTGCTGCAGCGCTGGCGAGGTCGGGGCTGGGCGGCAGCAGGGATTCCGGGGTAGACGGTGCGGAGCGCTGGCGCGGAGCGTGGCGCGCGGAGTAGCCAATGGATCTGGGTCTGAAGGGCAAGGTGGCCGTCGTCACCGGCGGCAGCGTGGGCATCGGGCTTGCGGTAGCCGAGGGGCTGGCAGCGGAGGGCGTGCAGCTGGTGCTGTGCGCGCGCAACGAGGCGCGCGTGGTGGAAGCGGCGCGGGCCATTGCTGCGCAATACGGGGTCAAGGCCGTGGGCGTGGCGGCAGACGTGGCGCAGGCGGGCGGCGTGGACGCGCTGCTCGAGCGCACGGCAGAGGCGTTCGATGGCGCCGACATCCTGATCAACAACGCCGGCACCGGCAGCAACGAGACCATCCAGGACGCGCCCGACGACAAGTGGCAGTACTACTGGGACCTGCACACGATGGCAGCCGTGCGGCTCAGCCGTGGGCTGGTGCCGGGGATGAAGCGGCGGGGCGGCGGCGTGATCTTGAACAACGCCTCCATCTGCGCCAAGCAGCCGCTGGGCTACGAGCCCATCTACAACGTGACCAAGGCGGCGCTGATGATGTTCTCCAAGTGCCTGTCCAATGAGGTCATCAAGGACAACATCCGGGTCAACTGCATCAACCCCGGCCTGGTGCTGACCCCGGACTGGAAGAAGACCGCGCGCGAGCTGACGGCGAGCACGGGTGGAGACTGGCAGGGCTACCTGGACGACATCGCCAGGAAGAACGCGCCCATCGGGCGCTTTGCCAGCCCGGAGGAGCTGGCCAAGTTCATGGTCTTCCTGTGCTCACCGTGCGCCAGCTACTGCGTGGGCTCCACCTTCTACGTGGACGGTGGCTGGCTCAACGGCTTGGCCTGAGCCGAACGCCGCTTCCCTTCCAAGACCCCCCCCGAGAGACGAGGCAAAGCGATGAAACGCGCCACGATGACGGCCCCGGGCCAGATTGAGATCTCCGAAGCCACGCCCCCCTCCCCCGGCCCCGGTCAGGTGCTGCTGCGCATCCGGCGCATCGGCGTGTGCGGCTCGGACATTCACGTGTTCCACGGCAAACATCCGTACACCAGCTACCCGGTGGTACAGGGCCACGAGTTCTCCGCCACGATCGAGGCGTTGGGGCCCGGGGTGAGCGGGCTGGCCGTGGGCAACAAGGTCACGGCCATGCCGCAGATCGTGTGCGGCCAGTGCGGGCCGTGCCTGCGCGGTGACGAGCACATCTGCGACGCGCTGCGAGTGCAGGGCTTTCAGGCGCCGGGCTGCGCGCAGGAGCTGTGGGTCACCGCCGCGGACAAGATCGTGAAGTTGCCGGACAGCTTCAGCTTCGAGCAGGGCGCGCTGGTCGAGCCGATCAGCGTGGCGGTGCACGCCATCGCCCGCGCTGGCGACCTCGCCGGGCGGCGCGCGGTGGTGCTCGGCGCGGGCCCGATCGGTAATCTGGTGGCTCAGGCCGCGCGTGCTGCCGGAGCGCAGGTGCTGATCACGGACGTGAGCGAGCACCGGCTGGAGATCGCGCGGCGCTGCGGCCTTCCGCACACCTCGAACCCGGAAGACGAAGCGCTGGCGGCGGCCTCGCGCCGCGTGTTTGGCGCGCAGGGCTTTGACCTGGCCTTCGAGTGTGTCGGGGTGGAGGCCACCCTGGACGCCGCGGTGGCCAACCTGGCCAAGGGCGGCACCTTGATCGTGGTTGGCGTGTTCGCCGAGAAGCCGCGCATGGACCTGGGCCTGGTGCAAGATCGCGAGCTGAAGATCGCCGGTACCTTGATGTACCAGCGCTCCGACTACGAGCAGGCGGTGGCCTGGATCGCCTCGGGTGATATCGTGACCGAGCCGCTGATGAGCGAGCACTTCAGCTTCGACAGGTACCTGGATGCTTACCACTTCATCGAGCAGAAGCGGGACCAGACGATGAAGGTGTTCATCGACGTGGCCTGAGGGGAGTGCTTGCCAGCTCGACTCAGAAGCTCGACCCGGGCTGCTTCAGAAATTCCAGCTCCTGCGGAGTGCTGCGGCGGCCCAGGATGGCGTTGCGGTGCGGGTAACGACCGAAACGATCGATGACCGCCTTGTGCCGCAGCTCGAAGTCATACTGCTGCTCCCCCGCCTTGGAGAAGACGCGCACCGCCTCCTTGTGAATCATGGCTGATTCACTGTGCATGTAGGGCATGTACAGGAAGTTTCGCTGGGACAGGCTGAGCGCGTCATCCACGCCCCGCGCCACTGCCTCTTGCGCGAGCGCCAGCGCCAGGGTGTCACACGCGAAGGCCTGGGGGCGATTGCGGTAGATGTTGCGCGAGAACTGATCTAGCAGCAGGATTTCGGCCAAACGGCCTTCACCGGTCGTGCGCCAGTGAAACAGCTCTACCCGGGCAGCGGCCGCGTGCAGGGCGCCGAAGCGCTCGGCGATCTTGCGATCCAGCTCCCCATCTTTCTTCCACCACTGCGCCGGTTTGAGCTCGGAGAACCAAAATTGAAGCACCTCTTGGTGCTGCATCGCTGTCGCCATACCGTGGTTGTGGCTGGAGCGTAGTACGCCGCCTCGAGCTTCGCGATATCAATTTCGCAATCGCGCGCGAGCGAGAGCGGGAGGACAGCGCGCGCACAGCTGGGTACTATTTGACGATGCATAGCGATTTCGAGATCCTGCACTCACGTTTCAGCTCCCTGTTGCTCGGCAACTGCCGGCTGGAAAAGCTGTACACCGGTACGCGCTGGGCCGAAGGCCCCTGCTACTTTGCCGACGGCAACTACCTGATCTGGAGCGACATCCCGAACAACCGCATGTTGCGCTGGACGGAGGGGCTGGGGGTGGAAGTGTTTCGCCAGCCGTCTCACTGTTCCAATGGTAACACGCGGGATCGCCAGGGCCGGCTGGTCACGTGCGAGCACGAGACTCGGAGGGTCACGCGCACGGAACACGACGGTACCATCACGGTGCTGGCCGACCGCTACGAGGGCAAGCGCCTCAACTCACCCAACGACGTCGTGGTGAAGTCTGACGGAAGCATCTGGTTCACAGATCCGCCCTACGGCATCCTCAGCGACTACGAGGGCAAGAAGACGGCGAGCGAGCTGGGCAACAACTACGTGTTCCGGCTCGACCCGGGCGGCGCGCTGAGCATCGTGGCCGATGACTTCGACAAGCCGAACGGCATCGCCTTCACCCCCGACGAGAGCCAGCTGCTCGTGGCGGACTCCGGCAAGCCGCACCACCTGCGCGCGTTCGACGTGAAGGACGGCAAGACGCTGGGCAAGAGCCGCGTGTTCGCCGAGTGTGACGCGGGCATCTTTGATGGTTTCCGCTTCGACACGGAGGGCAACCTGTGGGCGAGCACGCGCGCCGGCATCAACGTGTACGCGCCCGACGCCGAGCTGCTGGGCAAGATCCGCGTGCCCGAGGCGGTGGCAAACCTGACCTTCGGCGGCCCCAAGCGCAACCGCCTGTTCATCACCGCCACGACCTCGCTGTACTCCCTGTTCGTCAACGCCAACGGCGTGCAGCATCCTTGAGCGCCTGCCGGCGCAGCATCCTCGAGCGCCTGCCGGCGCAGCATTCTCGAGCGCCTGCCGGCGCAGCGGCCCTGAGCGCCGTGCCTGCGGCGGGCCCTTGCTGGCGGCGGGGGCCCAAGCTCGACCCGCGCGTGGAGAACTCGCCGGGGCGCGCTTTCTGAGGCCGCAGCGCTCGTGTTACAGGAGGTCATGGAATATCGCGCTCTCGGTCGTACGGGTGTTCAGGTGTCGCGGCTGTGCTTCGGCACCATGTCTTTTGGCGGTGACGCGGATGAGGCCACGTCGCGGGCCTTGTTTGCGCGCTGCCGCGATGCCGGCATCAACTTCTTCGACTGCGCGGATGTGTACGCCGGTGGCAAGTCGGAGCAGCTGCTCGGCAAGTTCATGGCCGGCGCGCGCGATGAGCTGGTGATCGCCACCAAGGCGCACTTCGGCACGGGGCCCGCGCCCACTTCGCGCGGCTCCACGCGATATCACCTGGTGCGCGCGGTGGAGGCCAGCCTGAAGCGGCTGAACACCGATCGCATCGACATCCTGTATCTGCACCACTTCGACGCGAACACCGCGCTCGATGACTCGCTGAAGTCGCTGGAGCTACTGCTGCAGCAGGGCAAGATCTCGTACCCTGCGGCCAGCAACTTTTCGGCCTGGCAGACCATGCGCGCGCTGGGCATCGCCGAGCGCCGCGGCTATGCGCCGCTGGCGTGCTTGCAGCCGATGTACAACCTGGCCAAGCGCCAGGCAGAGGTGGAGATCCTGCCCATGGCGATCGAGATGGGGCTGGGCGTGTGCAGCTATAGCCCGCTCGCTGGCGGCCTGCTGACGGGTAAATACACGGCCGCGGCAGCCGGCGGCTTCAGCGGCGCGGAGGGGCGGCTGGTGAGCAACACCATGTATCAAGCCCGCTACGGGGATCGGCTCAATCACGAGATCGCCGCGGGCCTGGGCGCGCTCGCTCGCGAGCTGGGCCATCACCCTGCCAGCGTGGCCGTCGCCTGGGTCGCCAGCCATCCCGGTATCACGGCACCGATCCTGGGCGCTCGCAACCTGGAGCAGCTGGAGCCCTCGCTGAAGGCGCTGGACGTGCCCATGACCGCAGAGCTGCGCGAGCGCATCAGCAAGCTCTCCCCCACTCCGCCGCCCGCGCACGATCGCAGCGAGGAGAAGCGCTGAGGTGGCGACGGAGCGGCGGCGGCGCGCGGGGCTTCGCTCTCCTGGCGCGCCCTGCCGCCTCGCTCAGCGCTCGAAGCGACCGTAGCGCTGCCAGAGCAGGGCCAGCTCGGCCCCGGCCTTCAGTGCGGCGCCGGGGCCCAGCTTGGAGCCCTTCACGTCGCGCCAGCTGCGCAAGGGGTACTCCAGCGCGCTGCGCGCCATGGGCGGGATGACGCCGTCGCGCGCCAGCTGCGCGAGCCGCGCCAGCAGCTCCACATCGAAGGTCCAGCTCACGCAGAAGGGCTCGGCGAAGATGCCGCGGATGGGCGGCGCGTTGCGGAACAGCTTGGCGCCGCACTGCGTGTCGTAAACCGTGAGATCGAGCAGCAAGCTGGCCATGCTGGCAAAGACGCGCCCGAGGTAGTGACGGTGGTAGCTGCGCACCACGTCGCGCCCCAGCATGCCAACCCGAGCGCCGAGCACCACCAGCAGGTCCGGCCGCTCGTCGAAGGCTGCGCGCATCGGCGCCAGCTCGGCGAGCGGCGTGGCCAGATCGGCGTCGAAGTAGCCCACCAGCTTGGCCGAGCGATCGAACGCCGACTGCATGCCGAGACGCACCGCCTCCGCCTTGCCGCCGTTGCGCTCGAGCGCGAGCACGCTCAGCTGCTCGGGCTGCTCGTCACGCAGGCGCTGCAACACCGCCCTCGTGTCGTCGCGCGAGCCGTCATCGACGAACAGAAAACCCAGACTCGGGTCCGCGCGAACCGCCGCCAGGAACGCCTTGCCGTCGAGGCGCTCGGCCTCGTTGTAACAGGGAACTACTATGAGGGTTTCTTGCACGTCAGCCATACCGTCATCCCCGGCAGCCGCAAGCCCCGCTTGCGGGCAGCCAGACACAGGCGGTTATCGAGCACCAGAGCGCGGTGGAGCAGCCGGGTGATGAACCCGCCTCCTTGCCAGGCGCCCACGCCGTGGGTTACCGCGCCTCGCCGGGGCAGCATGCGCTCGCGCCCCACCATTGCAGCCCGGGGCAAGAGCAAGGACGAGAACAGATATCCGGAGTCGATCACCTCCAGACCCGCACCCTGCACCAGCGCCAGCAGCTCGGGGCGAGAGTAGCGGCAGTAGTGTTTCAGCGCGCGATCATGATCGGAGTACAGCTGCTGAAAGGCTGGCACGGTGATCACGAAGCGCCCACCCTCCGCCAGCCGCTCGCGGGTCAGCTCCTGCAGTAATTGCCCGGGCTCCGCCACGTGCTCGAGCACGTCGAGCAACAGGATCAGCTCGGCGCGATACTCCCGCTCCCCGAGCTCGCGCATCAGCTCCACCCCGGAACGACTGAGCTCGGCAGCCAGCTCGTCGCTCAGGTGAATGTCGACCCCGAGCGCGCGACGAAAGTGCAGCGCCGAGTGCAGGCGCTGCAGCAGATAGCCATCACCCGAGCCGACATCCAGCACGCACGGCGCGTCGAGCCCCAGGCCACGCACGATCTGCTCGATCGCGAGCGCTCGAGACGTCTCCCACGGGTGGCGACGGGCATCCTTGTCCGTCCGCTCGCTCAGATCCATTCGAGGCTCTAGTATCCCGACCGCGACGGATGGCCAAGTCCCACGTCACTGGCGAGCAGGAGGCGGGACCGCCAGGCTGGTCTGAGGCCATACCCAGACGAGCTCCAGCTGCCGCTGCGGGCCCAGCAGCGCGGCCGGGGCACGCAGCGTGACGCTGGTATACCCGGAGCGCTCGAGCGTCTCCGCCTCGTTCTGCCAGTCGAGTGGCACGCCGATCCCATCCTCGGTGAACACCGCAATCGGCGCGTTTTGCTTGCGAGCGACGATGGCGACGCTGTGCTGCGTCTGCACGGAGAGCGCGCGCAGCCGGCCGTCCTCGAAGCGATGCAGGCGGATGAGGGCGA
>JAICQL010000197.1 GCA_025937895.1 Polyangiaceae bacterium
GCAGCGTCAACGAGCCGCAGCTCACGCAGCGCAGCGTCAGCAAGCTTTCAAGGGGCGCGGCGCCAGCAAGCCTTCAAACAGCGCAGCGGAAAGCCAGCTAGACCCGGGCAGCGGTGGCCCGTTCGGCGAGCGCGCGCAGGTGGCGTTGAAAGCCCTCGCCCAGCATTGCTGCCCGCCAGCCGCGCAGCTCTGCCAGGGCGGCACTGAGATCGCGCGCGCTGTTGGCGCGCTGTTGCATGCGCCGCACCAGGGCCATGGGCAAGGCCAGCTCGGGAGCGATTGACAGCTCCGCGCACAGCTCGGCACGCACCAGCATCAAGCGGGCTTCGCGCACCAGATCGTCAAAATTGGCGTAGTCGCTCGGCTCCAGCGCCTCACCCGCCGGCGCGCTGCGCTTGGCCTTGGCCAGCAGCGCCACCACGCGCGCGCCGTGCGCGCGCACGAAATGCGGCGCAACGCCCTTGATGCGCGCCAGATCCTGCACGCTGCCCGGCAAGCGGCTGGCGATGGCCAGCAGCGTCTTGGGCTGGATGGAGGGCGCGTCCGCCGGCAACGAGTTCTGAAACTCGAGCAGCGCACGCAGCGCGCTCTGGCCCACGCCGTCCAGCTGCCAGGCATTGCGAAAGGACTCGAATGTCAATGGCAGCGGCTCCGCCGGTGCCGGCAGCAGCAGCTCCCGACAGACCTCCGGGATCCATTGCTCGCGGCCGAGCTGGCGCGCGCGCTCGCGCAGGTACTTCTCCAGGGCGGGCAGGTGGGCAATGTCGCTGGCTGCGTACTCCAGCTGCGCGGGCGGCAGAGGCCGCCGCAGCCAGTCGTCTGCCTGATACCCCTTGCTGCTGCGGATGCCGAGCACCCGGAAGATCAGGAAAGCGAGCGACACGCTCGCCTCTGGGCCCAGCAGGCCCCAGACCACCTGGGTGTCGAACAGCGCGGGCGCGCTCAAGGCGCTCGCGCCGCTGGCCATCAGCGGCTGGAAGACCTCCAGCAGCAGCTCCACGTCCTGCAGCCCGGCGTGCAGGATCCACTGAGAGTTGGGGTTGCAGAGGACGGCGCCCAGATCCTGCAGCTGTTCCAGCCGCAGGGCGTCGATCAAGTACACCTCGTCCCCGCGCGAGACCTGGATCAAGCTCAGGCGCTTGCCGCGCTTGGAAGATTCGAACTCGGTGTCGACGTAGTAAGCTGGTGCGCCCTCTAGCTCTCGGAGCCCGACTTGAAGCTCCTCGCGCGTGGCCAGCAGTCTCACGAGCTGGACGTTAAATCATCTGCGGTGAGCCTGACCAGCTCGTTCCCTCTCCCGGGGTCACGTTTGCTGCGGGCGTCGCTGCTCTCTTGCCCGCATGTACGGGATGGACCGTCGTACGCCAGCGTCCGACCTGTCCTTCACTCGTGCCCCCCGGGGCAGCCGGAGCTCGTCCGCGTCCCCCCTTGGACGAGCCCCTCGTGCGTACGGCTCAGCGCAGGCCGTACTTCTTCAGCTTGCGGTACAAGGTGGTACGGCCGATGCCCAGCTGGCGCATGGCTCGTGTCACGTTGCCGCCCGTGCGCTGCAGCGCAGCTTCAATGGCGAAGCGTTCGAGCTCACTGAGCTTCATGGGGCGCTTCACCAGCACGCGCACTGGGTCGTTCTCGTCCACCTGGGGACGCGGCGACGCCAGGTCGTTGCGGGGCGCGCTCTGATCGAGCCGCGCGAAGTCATTGAAATGCTGAACTGCAGGAAGGGGCTTCGGCGGCGGAACCGAGGAGTCCAGCTTCGCCCGCTGTTCAGACGGCATGGGTTCAGTGAGTCCTGACATTGCACAAATCAGGACGGCGCTTTCGGCGCAGCCTTTAATGATTCCGGGGCACCACCGCAGGCGTGTTGCAGCCGGTTTTGGCAAACGGTATCGGCCGTGAACCCACAGTGAGAAACGTCCGTCCCCTGACGCGGCATTAGAGGTTGCGGTGACGTTTTTTGCGCGCCGGCTCCTCCCCGGCGCTCGCGCAGCGGAAAATGTGCAAAGGACACCGGCACTTGCCGGTCAGGCTAGAGCCGGCGCGGCCGCCCGCGCGCGTGCTAACTCAGCCTGACCCCAGCAGGCGCCCGCGGCTCTCCGTGGTGCCGCCGAGGCCCCGGTGCAACACGATGCTGGAGCCGGCGCGGCGCCCCTCGGCGTGCGCCGCGTGGTGCTGGCTGCTCGCGTAGCGGGTCCACGACAGGCGTGGATGTCGTTCCTTCACGTACGCTCCCAGCTGGGCGTCTCCCCGCCAGACCAGCCCGTGCTCTCGATGCTGCTTCTTCTGGCTCGCCAGCTTGTCGCGGAACCCCGTCATCACGCCGGCCAGAAAAGTACGCCGATCGCGGTTGCTGCGGATGCCCCGCTCGCGCTTGTGCTCCAGCCACAGCCGCTCGCTGGTCTGGGTCAGAAAGTCATGCACGTAGTCGGCCATCTCGACGTTGGCGTGGGTGCCGCACACCTCGATCACGCTGCCGCGCTTGCCCTCCAGCGGGCGCCAGACGGGGACCCAGATGGTCTCGACGAAAAAATGCTCCGAGAGGATCAGCGCCAGGATGCGCGGGGCCTCGTACACTCGCCCCGTTGGCTTGCCCACATGTCGGAAGCAGTAGTCGCGCGTCTGGCTGCGCGCGCACGCCTCCAGGTTGTATTTCAGCATCAGGCGCTGGGCAGCGGCCATGGCCGCCTGCGCCTCGTGCTCGTTGGAGCTCTGCGCCAGGCTGAGCAAGCGCGAGATCTTCTCCAGCGCGCTGCGCTCTTCCATCGAGCTGTCGCGCTCCCCCGGCTGCGGCGCCCCGCTGGAGCGTGCGTCGATGCCGCGCTCGCTGCACACGCGGCGGAAGGCGGGCCCGTGCGCCGACTCTTCGCGCGCACCGAGCACCTCATCCACGTACTGGTGCGCCATCTCGTGCTTCAGCACCTCCACCAGCGCCCCCCAGCTCAGATCCACCAGCAGCTGTCGCGACAGCTCGATGGTGCGAGAGCTGGGCAGCCACTGCCCCAGCCGGCTCCTGGCGTCGGACAGCGCAAAGCTGGGGCAGGAGAGGCGCCCGCCGAAGAGGAGACCGTTCAGATCCCGGTGCTCCTCCCGGATGGCGCGCAGAGCCAGGACCTCGAGCTCCGCGCTCAGAGCATTGGGGGTGGGCGAGCTAGACGGCACGGACGCCTACAGCCTTCCGGTGCGCTCTCGCGCTGTCAAGCAGCGCGCGGGCCGGGCCACCAGCGCCCCGGATGGCTCAGGGTAACAGCGTCTCCAGCTGATCGATGGCGTGCACCGGCGCGCGCTCCCCGCTCATCAGCGGCGCGATCGCCTTCAGCACCAGGCGCTGGCAGGCCACGCGGCTCTGACTCTGAAACTGCGCGGAGCGCACCGAGAGGCTGAAATGCCCGGGCTGCCCCGCGCTGACCCGCACGTCGGCCCCGGGCATGGCCTGCTGGATTGCCTCGCGCAGCTGTGCGGCAACGGGCGATCCGCCGCCGCCTCCGAGAGTGTTGAGCTTCATGCTGGGCTACTCACCGTCCAGTATCGGCCGCGCCGCTCGCTAGTAGCGCGGAACGCTCGGATCTACCTCCACCGACCAGGCGTCGATGCCCCCGCTGACGTTATAGACGTTGGAGAAGCCGTGAGACAGGAAGAAGGCCGCCGCCTGCTGGCTGCGCTGGCCATGATGGCAGTGGAAATACAGCGGCGTGGCCTTGTCGAGCGTCTGGATGTACTGCTGAGCCGCGCGATCGAGCAGGCGTGAGCCGGCGATCACGGCCTGATCGCGCTCCTTCTGCGAGCGCACGTCGAACAGCTGCAGGCCCGGCTCCGCCTGCATCTTCGCCTGCAGCTCCTTCACGCTCACCGACTTCACCCGCGGCGGCTCGTTCGGATTCTCCAGCTTGAAGGCGGGCCCGTCGGGACCCTCGATGTAGTCGATGGACAGCCCGCCGGCGCGGCGCGCGCTGGCGCGATCGAGCAGCAGGGTCAGCCCATCCACTTGCACCTGCACGTCGCGCGGCTTCTTCTCGCTCACGCTGAGCGAGTGCTGGTAGTCCGCCGCCACCTCGATGCGGATGAAGGCCGCGCTCGGATCCTGACTGGTGGCCTCGGCCAGTGCCTCCGCCAGCGCGCCCGCGGCCGCCTTGCTCACGCTGACGCGCGGGGGCTCCACCGCCTCCAGCTGCAGCCCGAGCGTCTCGTGCAGCTCACCGTTCTCGTACATCTCGCGCACGATGTCGCAGCCGCCGACGAACTGGCCCTTCACGTACAGCTGGGGGATCGTGGGCCAGTCCGAATACTCCTTGATGGCCTCGCGGAGCTTGCCATCTGCGAGCACGTCGACCGTCTTGTACTTGCCCACGAGCTCATCGAGGATGCCCGCGACCGTAGCGGAGAAGCCGCAGCGTGGTGCCTGCGGGGTCCCTTTCATAAACAACACGACGTCGTTATTCTTGACGTCTTCCTCGATCTTCTGGCGGGTGGCTTCGTCCATACAGGGCTAACACATGCGGCGACTTCGCTGCCCTGTCAACGCGTCCCATCCTGTCCGCGGGGCATTGCCGGCCGCTGGGCGGCTCGCGAGCTGGTCTGTCGAGCGGCTCGAGACAAACAAGGCCGGCAGCCAGGTTTCTTCAATTTTAACTGTGCGTTGGATGAGCTACACTCCGCTTCCGGCGCGCCGCGAGGTAAGTGGGGAGCTTGCTCCGCTTTCCAGCTGCGGGCTCGACAGCCCTGTCAGCGCCCCCCACCGCGCTTCCAGGCAGCGCTCCCGAGCGCTACCCAAGCAGCGCCTCCAACCTGATCGAGACGGTCTCTTGCCAGAGAAAGACGACGTTCACGACAGCTCGCCAGGCTCGCCCGCTGGGGCCGGCGCAGGCCCCGCTGATCGGGTAGATCACCCCCAGGGCGGCGGCTGGTTGGCGCAGCTCGGGCTCGAGATCACCAGCACCAGCGCGACAGAGGTGCTGGCCGAGTGGTCCATCTCCGAGCGTCATCTGCAGCCGCACGGCATCGTGCATGGTGGCGTGTATGCGAGCGTGGTGGAGACTTGTTGCTCGCTCGGCGCGGCGGCTGCGGCGCCCGCCGGCAAGCGCATCGTCGGTGTGGAGAACCACACCAGCTTTCTGCGGCCCGTGCGCACCGGTAGGTTGCACGCTCGGGCTCGCCCGCTGCACGCGGGCCGCCAGGCGCAGCTCTGGGAGTGCGCCATCGTCGATGAGGGGGAGCGGCTCATCGCCACCGGTCGCCTGCGCGTATTCTGTGTGGATGCGCCAGTGGGCGCGCAGACCTGAGGTCGCGTGATGCGACCAGCCTTTGCGACCTTGTACTGGCTGAAGCACAGAGGAACGTTGTTTCCCGTCTTGCACGGCGACTGTCTGCTCGGGCGCAGCCCTGCCTGCCTGATCGTGCTGGGGTCAGAGCGCGTCTCGCGCGAGCATGCGGTGGTGCGCCGTATCCACTCCGGGCTGCAGATCGAAGATCTGGGCAGCCGCAACGGCACGTGGGTCAACGGGACCCGTATCCGCTACCCCACGGTGCTGCAGTCGGGGGACGAGATCCTGCTCGGTGAGGATCTGCTCGAGGTCGTGATCCGTCAGAACGCACAGGTCCCGGAGACGGTCTCGGGGCTGGTCTCGCCACTCACGGCGGAGCTGGAGGAGCAGCGCCGCGCCCTTGCCCGGGTGGAGGACGCCGTGGCGCAGCTCGGGCCGGGCGACGACATGCGCGCCGCCGCGCAGCAGCTGCGCGCCGCGCTGGACGCGCTGCTGGCGCGACAGGCGGAGCGGGGGCTCCCCCTTGCCCCCGAGGAGGAGCGCCGCGTGTTACGGGTCGCGCGGATCCTGGCGACGTGGTCGAATAGCCAGCAATTCGAGCGCTGGTTTCAGGAGCTGGTGCAGCGCCTGACCGGGGGTGCCCCAGCATGAGCCACCGCAAGCTCGGCGCACATCATCGGCCTTGAATCCAGCGCACAGCCAAGCCTTCCCGAGCCCGGCATTTCGTGCCAAGACGCACCCCACAATCCGACGTTAGCTGAATCGAGGACCCTCCCATGACCTTCGTGGTAACCGAAAACTGCCACAAATGCCGCTTCACCGACTGCGTCGCGGTGTGCCCGGTGGACTGCTTCCACGCCGACGACGAGATGCTGTACATCGATCCGGAGGAGTGCATCGATTGCGGCGCGTGCGTTCCGGAGTGCCCGGTGGAGGCCATTTTCGATGAGGCGCAGCTGCCGGAGAACCTGCGCTCCTGGCTGGCCATCAACAAGGAAAAGTCCGCACACCTGCCGGTGATCAACGACACCGAGGAGCCGCTGCCCGGAGCAGCGGAGCGCAAGAAAGAGCTGGGCTTCGGCTGAGCCCGGCCGCCTTCGCGGCTGAGCCCGGCCGCTCTTCGCGGCTGAGCCCGGCCGCTATTCGCGGCTGTGTCCTCCCGCGTCTGGCCGAGCTGCAGGGCAGAGCCCGGCTCGACAGTTCTGCCTTGTGGTTCGCCGAGTTAGCATCCGTTTGATTTGAGCTTGCCGGGTAGCGGCCGCGGCTTTCTGGGTCCAGGCGCGCCCCGCGCTGCCGGTCAGGAGCACGGATGCCGACCCGCAATGCTCTCGCCCACAGGGTGGCGCGCCAGGCCCCCGCAGCTGGCGCTCGCTGGCGGCGTCGCACGGCGGAGGCTGAGCCGCGGCTGGTCCCGCCAGTGGCGCGCAGGCGCTCGCTGGCGCGTGGCCTGGGGCTGGCGCTGGGGGGTCTGTTGGCGCTGTGCGCGGCCTGGACCCTGGGCGCCGGCCAGAGCTCGCTCGCCGGCCAGCTCAGCGAGGGCTGCAGCGATGTCGAAGCTTGCCGGCAGCTCGAGGCCGAGGCCGCGCGGCGCGAGCAGACGTGCTGGATCGGCTGCGGTCGCAGCCAGGCCGAGCACCGCCTGGCGCGCTCGCTGCGCTACCGCGCGGAGGAGCGCAGCGCGGTTCGCGAGCACTATCGCCAGCGTGAGGACGCCGAGCGCAGCGAGCAGCAGCAGCAGCTGGCGCGGCGCGCCGCCGATGAGCGGCGCGAGCGCGCTGCAGAGCTGGCACGCGCCGAGCGCGAGCAGCGCGAGCGCCTGGAGCTCGAGCGCCTGCGCCAGGATCGCATCGATCGCCGCATCGCCGAGGAGCGGCAGCGGCGCGTCTCTTACCTGGCGCTGCTGGCGCCAGCGGCGCGCGCCGCGCGGCTGGAACGCTGTCATGCGCGCAAGGCCGGCTGCGACGTGCTGGTGCTGGACCTGATCGAGGCCGCGCCCGAGGCCGAGGAGAAGCGCGAGCTGGTGGCTTTGAATGAGAAGCTGCTGAGCGGCGCGGTCCGTGCGGCGCCGTCCGCCGAGCACGGCCGCGAGCCCGCGGCACGCGCGAGCTCCGCGGGCGCCACGCCGCCCAGCTCCTGAGCGAGCCGCACGAGAAGCTGCGGCGGCGCTGGGCCACCGCTGGACGCATGGCGCCGGCGCGACGCGACGGAGCTGCGGCGCCGCATTGCCGGACTTTACATTCGTCGTGCTCCCGTGGGATGGCTGGCCATTGCCATGACTGACACCAAGACCGTCTACGTGGGCTGCGGAGACTGGAGCGGCGAGACCGGAAAAATCCAGGTTTTCTCGCTAGATCTCGAGCGGCTGACCCTCGAGCTAGGTCAGGAGCTGGCCGCGGGCGGGGTGGCCGCGTTCATGGCGCGCTCTGCGGACGGGCGCACCCTGTACGTGGCGGATGAGACGCAGGGCTTTCTCTCCTCCTATGCCATCGCTGCCGAGAGCGGGGAGCTGAGCCTCAGGAATCGGGTGAGCAGCGCGGGGCACCCCGTGTACCTGACCCTCGATCAGCGCGGCGCCGCGCTCGCCACCTGCTTCTTTGCCGAGGCGCGCACCCAGGTCTTTGCGCTGGAGCCGGACGGCAGCATCGGTGACAGCACGTGCCTGGTCGACTCTGGCCGCGAGTCGCACTGTACGGTGTTTGATCCCAGCGGGCGCTTTCTGTTCGTGCCCACCCGCGGAGATAACTGGATCGCGCAGTACCGCTACGAGCCGGGCACGAGCACGCTCACTCCGCTGGAGCCAGCGCGGGTGACGGAGGCGGAGGGCGCAGGTCCTCGTCACATCACCTTCCATCCCAATGGGCGCTACGCATACCTGGTCAATGAGCTGGCGCTCACGCTCTCCGTGTATGCGTTTGACGGCGAGACGGGGCAGCTCTCGCCGCTGCAGCGCGGCGTGCCCGCGGCTCCCGAAGGCAGCAGCGGCGGGTCCTCTGCCGACGTGCACGTGCACCCGAATGGCCGCTACCTGTACGTCTCGAACCGGCAGGACGAGCGCAGCAACATCGCCATTTTCGCGCTCGACCCTGACACCGGGCGGGCACGGCTCTGCGGGCACGAGCCCACGCGGGGGCGCACTCCGCGTAACTTCGCGCTGGATTCCTCCGGCCGCGTGCTGATCGTGGGCAATCAGTCGTCGGCGGACGTGGCGCTGTTCCGCATCGCCGCGGACGGTGAGCGGCTGGAGCACGTCAGCTCGCGCAGCGTGCCGCCCGGGCCCTTCTACATCGGCATCTACTGAGCCGCTGCTCGCGCTGCTCGCAGCTCAGCCGTCCAGCTCCTTGCCGCCGCGAGCGGCGCACTCGGCGCGCGGCACGTCGATCCAGCCCTTGCCCTTGCACTCGTTCTGCCCCGCGCAGGCATGTCCACCCGCCACGTGACAGGCGGACTTGCCCTTGCACTCGTGGATGCCCAGGCAGTGGACATTGTCCCCGCTGGCCTTCTCGATCGTCATGGTGGGGGGAGGGGGCGCACTCGCCTTTTCCTGACAGGCGGCCAGAAACAGGGCGGCGACACTGACGGCCAGCTGCGCTCGTTGCTCGTTCACGGGGACTCCTTCTCGAGCGGAGAGTGGCCCGGCGGAGCGCTCGCCGGCAATGGAAACGGCCCTCCAGGCTCACCGGCCAGAGCCCGCAACCTGGCACTGGCCGAGCTCAGGGCACCAGATCGATCAGGAGCGGGTCGTGATCGGAGGCGCGGCGTGGGTCGGCTGCGTAGGCGCGGGCGGGGTGCTCGAGCTCGTAGCCGAGCAGCGCCGGCTCATCCGCGTTGATGTGCCAGAGGTGGGCGCCCCACAGGCGCGCGGCCAGCGCCGGGCCAGCGAGCGCATGATCGAGCTGCGAGGCCCTGCCCTCGAAGACGTAGCTGTAGCGCTCCGCTGCGGGCACGTCATCCAGCAAGTCCAGCAGCCCGCCAGCGCGCAGCTCGCGCAGCGGCGCTTCCAGTGCGTCCGCGTTGAAGTCGCCGATCACCAGCGCCTGCTGGGCGCCGCGGCCCGGCAAGCTGTCCAGCACGCGCAGTAGAGCGCGAGCCTCGGTCAGGCGCTGCTGCGCCCCGCAGCCTTCGGGTCCGACCAGCTCGCTCACTCCGCTGCACAGCTTGCTCTTCAGGTGGACCACGCACAGGGTGAAACGGCCGCTCGCGCTCTCGAACGGCTGCAGCAGCGGCGCGCGGCGAAAGGCGGGATCACTGGCAAACCAGGAGGCGCCCGCGGCCCGCAGCTGCCGGGTGCGGTAGGCGATGGCCGCGCGCAGCACGCCGCCCGGGCTGGCTGCGCTCTGGCTCAGCTGATACGCGGGCTCGCCGGGCGCGGCGGCGTCCAGCGCCGCCAGCAGCTCGCTCAGGCTCGCGTCAGCGCTGTCCGGATCATTGCCCAGCTCGCTCAGGGCCAGCACGTCGGCATCCAGCCGTTGCAGCAATGCAACGAGCTTGGCTCGCTGGCGCTCCAGCTCCTGCTGGGAGCGCGCGCCGCGCGAGCCGGGCTGGCCGAAGTAGTTGTCCAGGTTCAGGGCAGCGATGCGCAGCGCGCCTGCTGGCCGCGGCGGCGCAGGCGGCGCTGATTGCGCGCGAAATGCCGGTGGGCGCGCGGCGAGCAGCAGCGGCGGCGTGCCGGGTGCCACCACCGCGGTCAGCTCGCCAGCGGTTGCGCCCAGCCGTAGCTGCTCGGACACGGTGCCCGCGGCCAGCGCGGCGCCGAGCTTCTCGCCCAGACCGAGCAGTGCCCAGGGCTGTGCCGGTGCCTCGCCCAGCGGGTGGCCCGGGGCATAGCTTCGCCCCTGCGCCGAGACCAGCACGCGTCCGGAGCGCTCGAGCTCGCTGGTATCGACCAGGGTCCAGGTCTCGCTCGAGCGCACCAGCAGGCTCTCCCAGCGCTCCGCGTCGCCGCCGCCCAGCACAGCCGCAGCGGGCTCCAGCGCTGCAACTCCACAGGGCTCGAGCAGCTCCAGCTCGTCCAGCGCCGTTCTGCCGCCCAGCTCCGCCACTCTGCCGCGAGCGCGCACGAGCTGCCCGGGCCTGAGCCCGGGCAAGGCGCCGGGCACCAGCTGCACGAACAGCCCCTTGGAGCTGCGCGGGTCACCGTCCGCTGCGAGGGACTGCAGGAAGAAGCCCGACGGCTCCGCGCCTGTGCTGACAAAGGTGACCACGCCCTCCACCGTCACGCGCTCGTGCAGCCGCGGGCTCGCGCCCTCCGCTCCCTGGAGCTCGCCAATTTCGATCGCCACACCGCCGCAGCGGGTGCCGGTGGGCTCGTCGAGCGGCCCGCAGCCAGCAGCCGAGAGCAGGCTGGCCAGCAGCGCGAGCCAGCGCGCAGGGAGCACCCGGGACATGCCGCGCCCCATCGGCCGCGGCGCGCCGGCAGTTGCCTGCGCTCAGCGCGGCCAGGCTCGGCGCCGGCAGACCTCGCGCTGCAAGGCTCAGCGCTGCAAGAAGCTCATCTGCGCGTTGTTGGCGGCCACGGTGCCGTCCATCTGCGTGAACTGCTTGCGCAGCTGCGCCTCCATGCGATCGAGCCGCGATTGCTCCAGCTCGATGCGATCGGTCAGCAGCTTCTGGCGCGCAGCCAGGCCGTCCTTGCGAGCCTGGATCGCGCCCTTGGCGGAGAGCAGGTCGGTGGTGGACGATACCAGCAGATCCGCGATGCCCTTGACGTTCTTGTCATCGCCGGCCAGCACCTTGCTGACGCTCTCCGGATCCTCCGCGAGCGCCGCGTCCAGGCGGCTCGAGTTCAGCTTCAAGGTGCCGTTGTTGTTCAGCTCGATGCCGATCGAGCGAAGCGTCTGGAACTTGCCGTCACCCACGGTCTTGGTGAGCACTTCATTCAGGCGCGAGCCGACGGCGCGCAGCGCCGAGTCGCCCGCCAGCGCCGGGTTCGACGCCTTCAGCGAGCCGAAGCCCGCCTCCGAGTGCACCTTGTTCACCACCGCGTTGTAGGCGCTGACCAGGTTGTTCAGCTTGTCCTTGAAGCCCTGCGCGTCGCTCTCCACGGTGATCGTGGCCGGGCCCTCCGTGGTCTTGGCCGTCAGCGCCAGAGTGACGCCGGCGATGGCGCCCTGAACCTGGTTGGTCTTGCTCTTGACCTTGAAGCCGTCGATCTCCACCTCGGCGTCGTCGCCGTGGCTCTTGGTGTTGGCGACGCCGTTGAAGGTGCCGTTGAAGTTGAAGGTCTGGTCCCCCGAGACCGCCACGTCGTTCTCCAGGCCCGAGTCGAGGCCGCGCAGCTGCAGGCGGAACTCGCTGCCGTCGAAGAAGCTGGTGGCGGCCACGCGCAGCCCCGAGCCGTTGATCTTGCTCATCACCGCGTCGAGCGTGTCGGTCTCCTCGATGGTGATGTCGGCGCTCTTTCCCCCCACGCTCAGGCTGAGCGTGCCGCTCTTGTTCAAGGCCTGATTGGATGCGCTGACCCCGAGCGGGTCGCTGTAGGCCTTGTACGCCGAGGCGAGCTTGGTCACGTTCACCTGGAAGCTGCCGGCCCGCGCGGCGCCGGTGGCGCTGACGGCGATCGCCTTGTTGTCGCTGGCCGCCTTGAAGCTGCCGACCTCCTGCGTGGTGTCGAGCGCGACCAGAGCGTCCTTCAGCTTGCTCAGCAGGTTGCCCACCTCCGAGACGCTGGAGACGGCGGAGTTGGTCTGCGTCTGCTGTGTCTGGATGCGGCTGATGGGGCCTCTGCTGGCCGAGATCAGGCCCGAAATGATTGCTTCCGTGTCGATCCCGGAACCCACGCCGCCGAAGGTAACTGCTGCCATGTTTCTCTCGCTTGCCTCACACGCCTGGCTCTGGACCGAGGCGCCCCGCAGGTGTGAACGGCTTGCCGGGCGTACCCTTGAATAAGCGCCGGCCTTTCAGCCCGAGGCGCGCGTGCCCAGCAAATCTGGCTATTTAGCTCGGCGCTCGGCCAGGGCCATGAGCGGGGGCGGCCCTGGCCCGGCCCGCTTAATCCTACCCGGTGTGGCGCCGTTGTTCCGGAAAGGGAATGGGTCAGTGACGGAAGCAGGGGCCGCCAGCAAGCGCGTGGCGCGTACGGTTCCGGGACTTTGGTCCCGTGGCACGGCCTCCTGGCGCCCCGGGCTGGGCAATGAGCCCTCGCAGCGCATCCTGCTGATCGACACCTCGCGCGAGAGCATGGACCTGCTGGAGCCCGTGGCCGCCGAGCTGTGTGCCATCGTGCACCACGCACGCACCCTGGCCGATGCCCTGCGCTATGTGCTCAAGTTCTCGTACGACGCGCTGCTGGTGGACGCCGGCCTGGGCGGTGAGACACCCATCAGCCTGCTGGAGCAGCTGAGCACGGCGCAGCCCAGCGCGGGGCTGATCCTGAGCGGCGAGTCGTTGCGCTTTCCCGAGGGCTTCAGCCTGGGGGGCAACCTGCTCGGCAGCTGCCGCAAGCCCTGGGAGCTGCAGGAGCTGAGCGCCGCGCTGCGGCGCGCGTTCGAGCTCAGCCGCGCCCGGCGTGCTCCGCCGCCGCGCTTTCCGGCGCTGCGCGTGGGCTGCGAGCGGGTGATGATCCTGGCTGGCGCAGCCGACTTTCGCCGCATCGAGCGCATGACCCGGCTCTGGTTTGGACCGGGCGGGCTGGTGCACGCCACCACCCTGGAAGAGGCGCTGGGCCTGCTGGCACAGGAGAGCTTCGATCTGGTCCTGAGCAAGCTGTGCCTGCCTGATGCCTGCGGGCTGGACGCGGTGCTGCGGATGCGCCGGGTGAGCGCACAGACGCCGCTCATCGTGCTCTGCCCCACGGAGGACGTGGCCCTGTTCGATCAGGTGTTGCAGGCCGGCGCGCAGGACATCCTGCTCGAGCCCGAGCTGGAGCGCAAGGTGCTGTTCCGCTCGATGTGGCATGCCCGGCAGCGCCAGCGCGCTCAGTCGCAGCTGCAGCACGGAGCTCTGCACGACGAGCTCACCAACCTGGCCAAGCGTACCTTGCTGGCCCAGCGCATCAGCAACGCGCTCGCGCGCTCGCGCCGCACCGGCAACACCTTTGCGGTGATGTACATCGATCTCGATCGCTTCAAGCGCATCAACGACACGTACGGCCACGACGTGGGCGACGCCGTGCTGGTCACCGTGAGCCAGCGGCTCAAGTCGGCGGTGCGCGAATACGACACCGTCGCGCGCCTGGGCGGGGACGAGTTTGCCATCTTGCTCGACAGCCTGGACGCCGCTGGCGAGGTCGAGACCGTTGCGCAGCGTGTGCTCGCCTCGCTGGCGCCGCCGATCCTGGTCAACGAGCACGAGCTGGACGTGACGGCGAGCATGGGCATCAGCGTCTTTCCCGATGGCGGCAGCGCCGCGGAGGAGCTGCTGCGCAACGCGGATCGCGCGATGTATTGCGCCAAGCGCGCGGGGCGCAACACGTACTCCGTGCAGCCGCGTCCGGACGGGCCCTTCGGCTCGGCATCGCCGCCTGCCTTCAGCGCCACGCCATCGCCGCCGGCCTTCTCCACGCTACCTCCTCAGTCGCTACCTCCTCAGTCGCTACCGCCTCAGTCGCTGCCGCCGAACACGTTGCCGCCCAACTCCAGCGCCTTTCCGGTTTCGGGCATCGCCGCAGCCGGCAGCGCGCTGGCCCCGTCCGAGCTGCCGCTGACGGGCAGCGCCTTCCCGCCGCCGAACGCTCCTGCCGCGCCCAGCAGCTATCCCGGCGCGCCGCCTGCGGCCTCCGCGTCCGCGCCCGCCCGGAATCTGCCGCCTCGAACGGCGGCAAACAGCGGCTCCCGGCGCTGACAGGCCGCGGGGGATCCGCTATACCCGGGCGCCTCGGCTGCCCCGGATCTCCTGGATTTGGGCTGCCGGACGCCTGCAGCAACGGACCCAGTGACTTCTACCCGAGCCTCTCACACGGCCACGCTGCTCGTTTCCTGCCTGGATCGGCCGGGATTGGTGGCATCGCTGGCCCAGGTATTGACCGGGCACGGCGCCAACATCCTCGACGCCGATCAGCACCGCAACGAGCCGGCGGGGCAATTTTTCCAGCGTATCCGCTTTGATTTTTCGGGGCTGCTGACCGATCGCGGCACCCTGGAGCGTGCCCTGCACGAGGTGGCGCAGCGCTTTGCGATGGATCTGCAGCTGTTTTACCAGACCGATGTGCAGCGCGTGGCCATCTTCGTCTCGCAGTACGATCACTGCCTGTACGATCTGCTGTGGCGCCATCGCAGCGGGGAGCTGCGCTGCGAGATCCCGCTGATCATCAGCAACCGGCCCGATCTGGCGCAGGTGGCAGAGCACATGGCCATCCCGTTCGTGGTGCTGCCCATCACGCCCGAGACGAAGCTGGAGCAAGAGGCCAAGGAGATCGAGCTGCTGGAGCGCGAGAAGATCGATCTGATCGTGATGGCGCGCTACATGCAAATCCTCAGCCCCGGTTTCGTGCAGCGCTTTCGCCACCGCATCATCAACATCCACCACTCCTTCTTGCCCGCGTTCGCGGGCGGCAGGCCCTATCACCAGGCAGCGGAGCGTGGGGTGAAGCTGATCGGCGCCACCGCGCACTACGCAACGGAGACCCTGGATGAGGGCCCGATCATCGAGCAAGACGTGATCCGCACCACGCACAAGGACTCGATCAACGATCTGATCCGCAAGGGGCGTGACGTGGAGCGCAGCGTGCTGGGCCGTGCGGTGCGCTGGCACCTGGAGCATCGCGTGCTGGTGCACGAGAACCGCACGGTGGTGTTCGAGTGAGCAAGGCGGCGCGCGCGCCGCGGTCCGCCCCCCGAGCTGGGGCGCCGCTGCGCACCGCCGGGCTGTTCGCGGGGATCGGTGGCATCGAGCTGGGGCTCGCGCGCGCCGGGCACCAGACGGAGCTGCTGTGCGAGTGCGACCCGGGCGCCAGCGCGGTGCTGGCGGAGCGCTTTCCCGCCGTGCCGCTGCACCTCGACGTGCGCACCCTGCAGCGGCTGCCGCGCGGCATCCAGCTGCTGAGCGCCGGCTTTCCCTGTCAGGACCTGAGCCAGGCAGGCCGCACCGCGGGCATCGCCGGCGCGCGCTCCGGGCTGGTGCACGAGGTCTTTCGCCTGCTGAGGGTGCGCGAGATCCCCTGGCTGCTGATCGAGAACGTGCCGTTCATGCTGCAGCTCGCCCGAGGTGAGGCGCTGGCGGTGATCCTCTCCGAGCTGGAGAGCCTCGGTTATCGCTGGGCGTACCGCGTGGTCAACTCCCGCGCCTTCGGGCTGCCGCAGCGCCGGCTGCGCGTGTATCTGCTGGCGGC
>JAICQL010000209.1 GCA_025937895.1 Polyangiaceae bacterium
CGACCAGGAAGCCGCGGATGGCGCGCAGCACTGCGTCCCACTTGGTGCGGATGCCGCCCGACGTTTCTTCCATCGAGCCGGAGCTGTCGAGCATCAGGTAGATGGCGACCTTGCGCTGCTCCGCACCCGTCTTCTCCGTGAGGCAGGCGTCGCTGACCGTGTTGGAGCCTGGTTGCGGATCATCGTCGATGAAGCCGCTCACGCCTGCGAGCTGGTTGGTATCGCTCTCCTCGACGTTCACCTTCGCGGGGCTGGCACAGCCCGCGAACAGACCGGCTGCTAGCAGCCCGGGAACGAGGACGGTGGTGAGTGCGCTGCGCGGAGCCCAAGACAAAGGCCGGATTGACACCGGGGCATTAAAGCATAGTCGTTTGCCAGCTGCCATAGAGCCCGCCCAGCCCTTGGCCTGCGAATTTTATACGATTTCACGCGGTCGCTGCGCGCCACGCGCGGGCCCGGGGAGCATTGCGGCGAGTGGCGTTTGCCTTGCCCCGGAACGGGCTCTTTTGGCTCTGTGCTGAACCACTGCTGCGGGCTCGCCGTTGCCGGACTAGAAAGGTGCTCAGGGTGGTTTTCTGTCAAACCCGCACTGGCTGAGAGACCTAAAGCATGGCGACTGGAGACGACCGCTGCAGGAGCTTCCAAGCTGAAGCCCTTTTTCCAACCGGAGTGGTCGAGTCGCGGCCCGGTGCGACAGAGCAGCGTGCTATACGCCGGCACCTTGGGCTTGCGATGCGAATGGGCCTGACGCGATGACCGCGGCCACCGGGAGCGCGCAGCCGCGCGCCGAGAGCTCCAGCGCAACGCCGCGCTACGAGATCCGCGGCGCGTCGCTGGCAGATGAAGAGCAGCTGCTGGCGCTGGCGCGCCACCTCAACACGGTGAACCTGCCGGACGATCGCCGCTCGGTGCACGAGCTGCTGCAACACGCGGAGGAGAGCTTTGCCGGCAAGGGCAGCCCGGCCAAGCGCCGCTACGTCTTTCTGCTGTGGGACCTGGAGCAGGGCAGGGCGATCGGCTCGAGCAGCATCATCGCGCAACTCGGGCGCAGGGATGCTCCGTATATCTATTTCGACGTGCTCGACGAAGAACGCTACTCGAGATCGCTGGACAAGCACTTTCACCACACCGTGCTGCGGCTGGGCTTCTCTTACAAGGGGCCGACGGAGCTGGGCGGGCTGGTGGTGCTGCCGGAGCTGCGCCGCTCGCCGGAGCGGCTGGGGCGCTTCGTGTCCTACGTGCGCTTTGCGTTCATCGCCGGGCGGCGCGAGGTCTTCAAGGATCAGCTGCTGGCAGAGCTCTTGCCGCCGCTGGAGCCGGACGGCACCAGCCACCTGTGGGAGGCGCTGGGCCGCCGCTTCACCGGCCTGAGCTACGCCGAGGCCGACATCCTCTCCAGCCGCGACAAGGACTTCATCCGCGATCTCTTCCCGCTGAACGAGCTCCACACCAGCCTGTTCGACGACCGCGCGCGGGACGTGATCGGGCGGGTGGGCGAGCAGACGCTGGGCGTGGAGCGCATGCTGCGCGCGGTGGGCTTCCGCTATGCGCGGCGGGTCGATCCCTTCGATGGCGGGCCGCACTTCGTGGCCGCCACCGAGGAGGTGACGTTGATCCGCGACTCGCGCAAGGTACGGCTCAGCGGTGCGCTGGAGAGCGCTCCGCTCGTCGAGCAGGACGAGGAGGAGGCCGAGGGCCGCGCGGTGGTGCTCCGCTATTTGCCCAGCGCGCCCTTTGCGCGCAGCGTGCAGAGCGCGTTTCGCTGGGCTGACCTGGAGGGCGGCGAGGGCGGTGGCGTGTGGCTGCCCGAGGCCGTGTGCCGGCACCTCGAGCTCGCGCCGGGCGCGGAGCTGCTGGTGACGCCGCTGCCGCAGCGCAAGGACGCCGAGGCATGAGCCGCTTCTTCCTGATCGCGCTCAGCGTCTTCGGCAGTGTGCACCTCTACCTCTGGGCGCGGCTGGTGTACGCGCCGGAGCTCGGGCTCGCCTGGACGTTGCTGCTCAGCGCGCTGCTCCTGCTGCTGTTTGCGCTGATCCCGCTGACGTTCTTCTTCGGCCGCCGCGCGTCGTCGCGCACCATCCTGTTCATCGTCTGGCCAGGCTACATCTGGCTGGGCACGCTGTTCCTGCTGTTCGTCGCCGCGCTCGCCTCCGATGTGCTGCGCGGCGGCCTGGAGCTCGGGGAGTGGTTCGCGGGGATGGCGCCCGAGAGCCCGGAGCAGAGCCTCGCGCGCGCGCGCCTGCAGGCAGCGGTGGCTGCTGGCGCCGCCGGGCTGGCCTTCGTGGCCTCGCTCATCGGCGGGCGGAAGCTGTCCGTCAAGCGCGTCGCGGTGCAGCTCTCGCGCTTGCCCATGGCCTTGCACGGGACCACCATCGTGCAGCTCTCGGACGTGCACATCGGTCCCACCCGCGGGCGCCACTTTCTCGAGCGCGTGGTCGAGGCGGTCAACGCGCTCGAGCCCGATGTGATCGCGATCACGGGCGACCTGGTCGATGGCTCCGTCACCCGCCTGGCTCACGAGGTGGCGCCGCTCGCCAACCTGAAGGCGCGGCACGGCGTGTATTTCGTGACCGGCAACCACGAATATTACTCCGGCGCGGAGCCCTGGTGCGCTTACCTGACCCAGCTCGGGCTGCGGGTGCTGCGCAACGAGCGCGTGCGCATCGGCGAGGGCGACGACAGCTACGATCTGGCCGGCATCGACGATCTCGCCGGGCGCCAGTTTGGCCCCGGGCAGGGCGCCGACCTCGATCTCGCGCTGCTGGGCCGCGACGCCTCGCGTGAGCTGGTCTTGCTAGCCCACCAGCCGCGGGTGGTGCACGACGCCGAGCGCGCCGGGGTTGGCTTGCAGCTCTCCGGCCACACCCACGGGGGCCAGATCTGGCCCTTTCACTTCCTCGTGCGGCTGCAGCAGCCGGTCAACTCGGGCCTGGCCCGCTTCGGCCGCTCGCTGCTGTACGTCAGCAACGGCACCGGCTACTGGGGCCCGCCCATGCGCCTGGGCAGCCCCGCCGAGATTACCGAGCTGACCCTGCAGGCCGCGATGCCTGGCGCCGAATAGACCCCCGACCCTCGCTCCACATGCTCCACTGGCTCCTCGATCTGTACTCCCTGATCCTGTTCGTCGCGGTGATCCTCTCCTGGGTCAACCTGCCCGACGATAACCCCTTCGTGCGGGTCGTGCGGCAGCTCACGGAGCCCGTGCTCACGCCGCTGCGCAAGGTGATCCCGCCGCTGGGCGGTCTCGACCTCACGCCGATCATCGTGCTGCTCGGCATCCGCCTGCTGCAGCGCCTGCTCTAGGTCAGGCGCTGCTCGTGGGTGCCCGTCGCCGGCGCCTGCGCTAGGCGGTGCGGCGCACGGCGGTGGTGCGGGGCGAGGGCTCCGGCTTCATCCAGCGGGTGGGCTCGTCCCACCACTCCTCGGGCGTGGGGTTGCCGTGTTGCAGGGGAGCACTGCTGGGCGCCGAGAGCACGGGCTGCGAGAGCACCGGGTCCGGCACGCTGCTGGGGATGATGGAGCCGGGCAGCGCAGCGCCGCCGGGGATCACGGCGGAGGCGGGCAGGGGGGGCTCGGCCATGTTCGCCGCCAGTGCGGCGCCAGGATGTGCCCGCTGTGCCTCGGGCGCCGGAGACAGGCTGACCGAAGGCGCGCGCGCTGCGGCCCCGTACGAGTGCCAGTGCTTCTCCACGATCAGCCGCGCCCCGCGCGAGAACGTCAGGTACGACCAGCACCAGTGCAGCAGCACGAACAGGCGATTGCGGAAGCCGCTGAGAAAGTAGATGTGCACGAGCAGCCACAGCGCCCACGCCACCGTCCCCGACGTGC
The DNA here is from genome assembly GCA_025937895.1 of Polyangiaceae bacterium. Taxonomy (GTDB): domain Bacteria; phylum Myxococcota_A; class Polyangia; order Polyangiales; family Polyangiaceae; genus SZUA-265. Next base: position 3,829 of record JAICQL010000209.1, read on the forward strand.
GCAGGCCGCCCAGCTGCAGCACCGCGCGCTTGCGGCCGATGGTGGCCATCTGGCCCTTGTCCCTGAAGACGAAGGGCGCGCGCGGCTGACCCTGGGCGTCGGCCAGGATGACCCGGGCCACGTGGCGCCCCTGCTGGATGGCCACGGACGCGACCCCGGGCAGCGCGCGCTCGCTGCCCTCCGGGCGGAAGTGCGCCTGATCGCCGATCACGAACACGCGCCGGTCCTGGGCGATGGCCAGGTCCGGTCCGACCATGATCCGGCCCTGCCCGTCCTTCTTTGCCGGCAGCTCCTTGCCCAGGGTCGAGGCCTGCACCCCCGCGCCCCAGATCACGGTGCTGCAGCGCAGGTGCTCTTCTCCCACGCGCACGCCGCTCGGGCTCACGTCGGTGACCTTGCTGTTCACCCACACCTATACCCCCAGCTGCTCCAGCTCGCGCGCGGCGCGGCTGGCCAGCTCCGGCTCGAAGCTGGGCAAGATGCGCGGCCCGGCCTCGATCAGCACGATGCGGGTGAGCTTGGGATCGATGTTGTGGAAGTCGCGCGCCAGGGTGAAGCGCGTCATCTCACCGATGGCGCCGGCCAGCTCCACTCCGGTGGGGCCACCGCCGATGACGGCGAAGGTCAACAGCGCGCGGCGCTGCATCGGATCGGACTCGCACTCGGCGCGCTCGAAGGCGGTCAGCACCCGGCGCCGGATCTCGGTGGCCTGCTCCAGGCTCTTCAGCCCGGGCGCGTGGTCCTCCCACTGCTCGTTGCCGAAGTAGGCGTGCTGCGCGCCGCTGGCGAGCACGGCGTAGTCGTAGTCAAACGCGCCGACCGCCGTCTTGACCTGGCGGCGCTCCAGATCCACGCCGCTCACCTCGGCCTGCACCACCCGCACGTTCCGGCTGCCGGAGAAGAGGCTGCGGATGGGCGAGGCAATGTCGGCGGGGCTCAGCCCCGCCATGGCGACCTGATAGAGCAGCGGCTGGAACAGGTGATAGTTCCGGCGATCGATCAGGCTGACCTGGATGTCTCTCCGGCCTGCCAGCTCGCGAGCGCAGTTGATACCGCCAAATCCTCCGCCTACGATCACGACACGCTTCAAAGTTTCGCTCGTTTCCGCTCGTCCCGATCCGGCTCTGCTCACCATGTCACCCTGTCACCCTGTCACCGTGGCTCAACGAGTGAGCCGCGTGGGAGCGCTGCCGGCTTCGACGAACGCCACCACAACGGTAACCGCGGAATCGCCTGAAGGCGGATCTGGGTTATCGTTGGCGCGTTTCATCGCCAGCGTCGGAATGCGTGATGCGTGTACGAGTTTGTGCTGCGGCGAAACGTCGCGGATCGAACGCCGTGCTGATTCGCGACGTTAGCCGTTTCGCGAAGGTGTCATGGGCAGGTCGCCCCTGGGGGTGTATTTCGCCTCGCGCTCAGGCGTTCGCGCCGTTGCTCATCGGGCGCGGCATGGCGATGGCGGCCAGGGTGGTGACCACACCTGCTTCGCCGACCTGCGGCGAGCTCAGGTGGCGATCCGTAGCGGCCTTGCGAGCAAAGTCGTTGATCGACACCACCCCCAGCAAGTGGCCATTGCGATCGATCACCGGCAGCCGGCGGATCTGATTGTCCTGCATCAGGCGCTCGGCGCTCCTGATGTCATCCTCGGGGCGGCAAGCGATGATCTTGGTGGCCATCGCGTCTTGCACCCGGATCTGCGACGGGGGTCGATCCTGGAAAAAGGTGGCCATGCAGATATCGCGATCGGTGATCATACCGACCACGCGCTGCTCCGAGTCCACGACGGGCAGGCTGCCGATATCGCACTCCCACATCATGCGGGCGGCGCACTGGATGGGGTCGTCGGCGTGACAGCACTTGGGGTTCCTGGTCATCAGGCTCTGGACGTTCATGTTGCTCCTCCTCGGTTCGAGACCGCCCAGCGCGTCCAGCAAGAGCCGCACCAACCGCCCGCCGCACGTCACGGGCAGACGGCGGTGGTGCGCAATGCAACGACGCGCGTGCACCCGCACGAGCGCCGCGCTCGGCTCACTTGCGCGGCCGGGTCAGCCCCAGAGCGCTGAGCCGGTACACCAGGGTGCGCCGGGACACGCCCAGGCGCGCCGCCGCGGTGGCCTGGCTGCCCCCGCACTCCTCCAGCACCTGGAGCAAGCGCCGCCGCTCCAGCTCGGCCAGCTCGCGCTCGAGCCGCGCGCGCGCGTCGGCCAGCGGCTCCTCGACCGCGGCTGCCGGCGGTTCGCCGCGGGCCAGCTTGGGCGGCAGGTGCTCCAGCTCCAGCGCGTCCCCCTGGCACAGCGCCACCCCGCGTTCGATCGCGTTGCGCAGCTCGCGCACGTTGCCTGGCCAGGGGTGCGCCTCCAGCGCCGCGAGCGCAGCCGGCGCCAGCGAGAGCACGCGCGAGCGGCCCTGCTCCACGCACGCGCGCGCCAGAAACAGGCGGGCGAGCGGCGCGATCTCCACCCGGCGCTCGCGCAGCGGCGGCACCGTGAAGCTGGCCCCGTTGAGCCGATAGTACAGATCCTCGCGAAAGCGCCCGGCGGCGATCTCGCGCTCCAGATCGCGGTGAGTGGCCGCGATGAAGCGCACGTCCACGTCGCGCGGTGTGCGCCCGCCCACGCGCAGTACCTTGCGCTCCTCCAGCACGCGCAGCAGCTTCACCTGCACCGAGGCGGGCAGCTCGCCCAGCTCGTCCAGGAAGACGGTGCCACCCTCGGCGGTCTCGAACAGGCCCGGGCGCGCCAGAGTTGCACCGGTGAAGGCGCCGCGCTCATGCCCGAACAGCTCCGCCTCCAGCAGCTGCTCGTTCAGGGCGGCGCAGTTCAGGGGCAGAAAGGGCCCCGCCGCGCGCGCCGAGCGGCGGTGGAGCTCGCGCGCCACGATCTCCTTGCCCACCCCCGTCTCGCCGAAGATGAGCACGCTGAGCGGGCTCTGCGCCACCTGCTGGAGCTGCGCGTACAGCTCGCGCATGGGCGGCGCCAGCACCAGCATGCCCGGCTCCTGCTCTGCGCGCTGCTCCGACGCTGGCGGCGGGCTGGCGGCCAGCTCGGCGCCGGCGTCTGCCCCCAGCGCGGCATCGACGCGGCTCTTGATCTCGCTGGTGCGGCGCAGGCGCGCCTGCACCGCCTCCAGCAGCTCCGACAGGATGAAGGGCTTGGTCACGTAGTCGTCGGCACCCAGGTTCATGCCGGCGCGCAGGCCCTCGCGATCGGCGCGCGCAGTGAGAAAGACGAACGGCGTGCCGCGGGTGGGCGCGTGGCCGCGGATCGCACCGAGCACCTCGTAGCCGTTCATGCCGGGCATGCCCACGTCGCACACGATGATGTCGGGCGAGCGCGCCTTGGCCAGCGCCACGCCGTCCGCGCCCGTGCTGGCCATCACCACCTCGAAGCCCTCCTCCGTGAGCAGCTGGTTGACGTTGTCGAGCAGCTCGGCGTCGTCGTCGATGATCAGGACTCGGGGCATGGTTGCGGCTTCTCCTCGGAGGTGGGGTCCGGACCGGGCAGCGCCAGGAGCGGCGCGGGGGCCCCTGTGACGGGGTCGGCGAGCGGCAGGCGTACGACGAAGGTCGTGCCGCGGCCTAGCTCACTGTGCACCTCCACATGACCGTTTTGTGCCTCCACCGCGCGCTTGACCACGGCCAGCCCCAGGCCGCTGCCCTGCACCTTGCCCACGTTGCTGGCGCGCTGGAAGCTGACGAACAGATCGGGCAGATCCGGCGGCGGGATGCCGATGCCCTGATCCTCCACCGTGCACACCAGCTGTGCGTCGCTGGCGGCCAGCCGCAGCCGCACGGGGCTTGGCGCGGGCGAATACTTGAGCGCGTTGTCCAGCAGGTTGCCGAGCACGTGGCTCAATAGCCGCTGGTCCAGCCGCACGTGCGCGGGGCCGCTGAGCTCCAGCTGCACCCGCTCGCGCGAGCCCGGCGCCTGGCTCAGCCCCTGCGTTCTCAGCCCCTGCAACAGCGTCTCGCAGAACTCCGGCAAGCTGAGCTCCTCCGGCACGGGCAGCAGCACGCCCGCCTCCGCGCGACCGATCAGCAGCACCTCGTCCAGCATCTCCGTCATGCGCAGCGCGGCCCCGCGGATGCGCCGGAAGTGGCTGGCGCGCCTCTCGTCGTCCCAGCGGCTGGCGTACGCCTCCAGCATCTCGCTGGAGGACAGGATGGTGCTCAGCGGGTTCTTGAACTCGTGCGCCGTGGCGGACACGAAGCGCGTCTTGAGCTCGCCCAGCTCGCGCTCTTTCTGCCGCTCGAGAGCCAGCGAGTGGTTGGCGCGCTCCAGCTCCGCGCCGGCGCGCCGCAGCTCGGAGCGGCTGCGCTGCAGGCGCAGGCTCAGCTCGGTCAGACCCAGCGAGATGGTGGTGAAGCCCAGGATGGCGACCCAGGTCAAGAGTGTCTGGCTGGCGAGCCTCGCGCTGCGCTGGCGAGCTGCGTAGCTCTCGTACAGCTCGAGCGCGTCGCGCGTCAGCGGGATGGCCAGGCTCGTCTTGACCCAGTGGTCCACCGACGCCCTGCGCTCGAGGATGGTGTGGCCGTGGCGCTGCAGCAGCTGCAGGCGCCGGCTCAGCTCGCCCTGCAGTGCGGCAGGGGCGGCGCGCGCGAGCTCGGCCAGCGCCTCGCGAAAGCGCTCGGTCGCCTCGCTGGCGGTGATCACGTCAAAGTGCGCCAGCGCCTCGAACAGCTGGGTCACGGCGCGATCGAAGCGGCGCTCACCGCTCGGCGGCACGCGTACCTTCAGCTCCTGCAGGAGCACGGGGAAGTACTGCCGCGAGTTGCGCAGCACGGCGTGCTCGGTGGTGAAGCGCTCGGCGCTGAGCTGCATGTGCGCGGTCAGCGCGTGCGCGCGGGCCAGCCGCAGCGAGAAGCCCAGGCCCAGCTCGAAGCCCAGCTCGGGCGGCGGCGCGGCGAGCGCCGCCAGCAGCCGGCGCAGCTCGCGCAGGTGCCGGGTCAGATCGTCGTAGTGCGAGACCACGCCCGCGTGGATGCGCAGGATGTCTTCATCCACCTGCGCTGCCACGATGCCCAGCAAGCGCACGTCGCGCCGGTATTCGGCCTCTGCCAGCGGATCGGGGCTGTAGCTCAGCCAGCGCGCGGCGGACGCCACGAAGGCCAGCGCGCAGCCGGCAAAGGCCAGGTGCAGCAGCCGCCCGCCGCCTTTCACCGGGCCTCCGCGCGTGGCCCGCTGAGGCTGAGCAAGAACTGCACGATGCTCTGCTTCTCGTCGGGGCCGAGCAGCTTGCCCAGCTGATACTCGGCCATGATATCGACCGCCTGGGCCAGGGTGGCAGCGGAGCCGTCGTGCAGGTACGGTGCGGTGAGCGCGATGTTGCGCAAGGTGGGCACCCGCAACACGTAGCGGTCTTCCTCCAGACCGGTGACCAGGAAGCGGCCGAGCGCGGCGGAGGGCTTGCCGGTGCTGCCGGCGCCTGCTTCGGCTCGTGGCTCGTGCATGACCCCGAGCCGCTGGAACAGGTTGCCGCCCAGCAAGGCGCCCTGGTGGCAGCTGATGCAGCCGCGGCTCTCGAACAGGCGATAGCCCTGCTCCGCTTCGGGTGAGATGGCCGTGGTGTCACCCTGCAGCCAGCGATCGAAGGGAGAGTCGAGCGAGGTGAGCGAGCGCTCGTATTCCACCAGTGCAGCTCGCACGTTGCCCGGGGTCAAGCCATCGGGGAAGGCGCGCGTGAAGCGCTCTCGCCAGCCAGGGGCGGCCGCCAGGCGCTCCGCGGCCGCCTCCCAGCTCGTGCCCATCAGGTCCTGGTTTGCGATCAGCGCATCGGCGTGCGCCGACAGATCGTCATAGGCGCCGGCCCAGGAGAAGTAGTGATAGAACTGCAGGTTGGTGAGCGCCGGCACGTTCAGCTCCGTGGGCGGCCGCCCCGGCGCCCGGGTATGCGCGGCGCCATCGGCCCAGCCGTGCCGCTCCAGATGGCAGCTACCACAGCTCACCCGACCATCGCCGGAGAGCAGCGGGCTCTGGAACAGGCTGGCCCCGAGCGCGACCCGGCTGGCATCGAGCGCCGCGGCGGGCGGTAACGGCAGGATCGGCTCCGAGCGCTGAGACACCGGTGCTGCCTCGCGAGCCCGAGGGGCTGCGCGGCGCTCCAGCGGCTCGCGGGCGCCGTCGCAGGCGCACGCCGCGACCAGCAGCAGTGCGATCGCTCGCGGAGTCACGGCCCCGAGTCTACGCTGCTCTCTGCAGCGCGGTCGCCGCGGGCCCGAGCGGCCAGCCGCGGCGATGCAAATGGCGCCGCAGCGCCAGGCGGCTCATGCGCAGGCGCGAGGCGATGGTGGCCACCGGCGCGTCCAGCTCGCGCGCGAGCTCCGCCGGGCTCTGACCATCGAGCGCGCCGCGGACCACGTTGCGCTGCTCGTCGCTCAGCTGCTCCAGCCCTTCGGCGAGCAGCTCACCGAGCTGGCGCGCGGCCAGCCACTGGTCAGGCTGGACCCCCGCGTCATCGGCGGCGGCCTCGATCAGGGCCGTGGCGCCGTCCCTGGCGCCGCCGCGCTGCGGAAGGTCATGCTGGTAGCTGCGGCGTGCAGCTTCACGCCGCAGCGAGCGACGGCGATTGCGAGACACGTTGCGCGCCGCAAGGTACAGCCAGCCATGGCGATCCTCGCGACTGGCGAGCTCGTGCTGGCGCCGGCAGGAGATCAAGAACACGTCGTGCGCAGCGTCTTCCGCGTCCGCCGGCGGCAGCCCGAAGCGCAGCATCAAGCGCGTGACGAAGCTGCGCTGCTCGGCTGCTCCCGCGCTGCTCGCGCCAGGCGGACGCGGCACCGAGGAGAGGTGCTGGCTGCACTGAGAGATCGAGGAGGCCATGATACAGTTCCTTCCGGGAGAGCCGCCGGGCGCGCTGGCCCGAGCGGGTAGCAAAAGCTCATTTGCAAGTCGCGCGCCGGGAGAGCAATGCCGACATTTCGCGGGGTTGCTGGCGCCGCAGAGCGGCTGCGCAGGTGGCTTGCGCTGCGCAGCGCAAGAGTCTTGCGCTGCGCCGGGTGCGCGCTCGCCGCTCTGCTGCGGCCGACATTTTTCTTCAACGTCCCGGCTGGGGGCGGACAGATCCCGGGTGTGGGGGCGCTCTCGCAGCGTCGCACGGCTCTCCAAGCAACCCATCACACCGGTACCCAGAGACTCACCCGCACACCGTGTCGAGCGCAACATGTCTACTTCAGCTAACCATGCACATCGCGTCTACCCGGTCCGGCGCGTGCCACCCAGGCGCCTGCCGGGCGCAGCTGCGCTCGGGCGTCCGAGCCCCGGGCAGCGCTCTGCCGGGCTCCCGCCGGCTCCGCGCGCCTGCGCCGGCAGAGAGCGTGCTCTCCCGCGGTCGTCCCCGGGAGCGTATGCGACGACGCAGCCGATGTTTGGCAAGTACCGCCTGCTGGCTCGCCTGGCCAGCGGCGGGATGGCAGATGTATTTCTGGCGGCCAGCGGCTTCGCCGGTGGTGCCAGCAAGCTGCTGGTGCTCAAGGTGCTGCGGCACGATCTGAGCGCGGAGGAGCGCGCCAGCTATGCCCGGATGTTCGAGGACGAGGGGCGGCTGGCCATGCTGCTGAATCATCCCAGCATCGTGCAGTCGTACGACGTGGGCTCGGAGCAGGGGCAGAGCTTCATCGCCATGGAGTACCTGGAGGGCCAACCTCTGAGCTCGCTCCAGGAGCGCGTGGCAGCCGGCGCTGCCGGCCCCATCTCGCCCGAGATGCAGCTGCACCTGCTCTGCCAGGTGCTGGAGGGGCTGGAGTACGCCCACACGCTCACCGGCTATGACGGCCGGGCGCTGGACATCGTGCACCGCGATGTCTCACCCCAGAACGTGTTCGTCACCTACGCGGGCCACGCCAAGCTGGTCGACTTCGGCATCGCCAAGACGCTGAGCTCCAGCAGCCAGACGGCCTCCGGCGTGGTCAAGGGCAAGGTGCCGTATCTATCGCCGGAGCAGGCGAAGGGCGGCAAGGTCGATCGCCGCGCGGATCTGTTCAGCGTCGGGGTCATGTTGTGGGAGGTCGTCGCGGGCCGCCGCATGCACGGTGACGCCTCGCTGTACGAGATCGTGAGCCGGCTGGTAAACGGTGAGCTGCCGTCGCTGCGCGAGGCCGCGCCCGGCGCCGCTCCCGAGCTGGTGCAGATCGTGGAGCGCGCGCTCGCGCTGGAGCCGGACCAGCGCCACCCGAGCGCCGCTGCGCTGCGCGAACAGCTGCAGGCGTTCCTGGCGCGGGGGCCAAAGCTGGATCCGCAGGAGATCGGCGCGACCGTGGCGCGCTGCTTCGCGCGCGAGCGCCAGGCCATCCTCGAGCTCATCCGCAGAGAAATGGACGGCGAGGGTGTGGCGGCGCCGGCGGCGACCTCCGCGCGCTGGCTGGCGGCGCTGCCGCTGCTGTCGGCGCGCAACGAGCTGGTGCGGAACGACTTGGCGCGCAACGACTTGGCGCGCAGTGTGCCGGCTCGCCGCGAGCAGACGAGGGTGGCGTTCGGGGCAACAGTGCCGGGGACAGCAGTGCCGGAGACAGTGACGCCCGCGACGCAAGCCACCCAGGTGTCCGCAACGTCCCGACCGGCGCTGCTGCGCCTCCTGGCGCGCCAGCTGCGAGCGGGACGCCGTGGCTGGGCAGCGGCGCTGGTGGCGCTCGCAGCGCTGGCCGGCAGCGGCGGCGCGTGGCTGGCGCAGCCAAGCGATGATGCAGGCAGCACCGCGATGTGTTGCCTGCGGGGGGCGGGCGCCGCAACGCGGCTCGAGCCGCCGCTCGCGTATCACTACCCGGCCGCCGGCTGGAGCCTGGCCGGTGATGCCGCCAGCCCGGGCGCATCCAGTCTCGGCGCCTCCAGCCTTGGCAGCCCCGGCTCGTGCGCAGGGGAGGTCGTGCGCTGATGCTGGGCTCCTCTGCTGCACGCGCCAGCTTCACCCCGGACATGCTGGTCCAGACCCTGCAAAAACCCGTGCCGCGCCGGGTCCAGCACTCCAAGTTCCTGCTCTCCGTGCGCAGCGGACCGGACACCGGTCTCACCTGCGAGCTCGCCGGCAGCCCGCTGCGCATCGGCAGCGCCTCGGACAATGACCTGGTGCTCAGCGATGAGACAGTATCGCGCCGCCACTGCGAGCTCTCGCCGCTGCCGGCAGGGGTGCGCGTGCGCGACGAGGGCTCCACCAACGGCGTGCTCGTGGAGGGCGTGCGCGTGTTCGACGCGCTGTTTGCCGGACCGGTGGAGCTGCGGCTTGGCGACAGCGTGCTCAGGGTCGAGCCCTCCGGCGAGAGCATCTCGCGCGAGGAGCTGGCGACCGACGGCTTTCACGGTCTGGTTGGCCGCGCGCCGGCCATGCGCGCGCTGTTCGCCGATCTCGCGCGCATCGCTCCCAGCGACGTCACGGTCCTGGTCGAAGGCGAGACCGGCACCGGCAAAGAGGTGGTCGCCGATGCTCTGCACGCCGCCAGCCGCCGCTCGCGCGGCCCCTTCGTCGTGTTCGACTGCGGTGCCGTGGCGCCCAGCCTCGTCGAGAGCGAGCTCTTCGGACACGAGCGCGGCGCGTTCACCGGAGCCGTGACCAGCCGCCCCGGCGTGTTCGAGCAAGCCCACGGCGGCACCCTCTTCCTCGACGAGCTCGGCGAGCTGCCGAAGGAGCTGCAGCCCAAGCTGCTGCGCGCGCTCGAGCGCCGCGAGGTCCGCCGCCTCGGCTCGCAGAAGGTCATCAACGTCGACGTGCGGCTCGTGGCCGCCACCCACCGCAACCTCGCCGTCGAGGTGCAGCGCGGCAACTTCCGCCAGGATCTCTATTACCGCCTAGCCGCCGCGCGAGTGCGCGTACCCCCCCTGCGCGACCGCATGGAAGATCTGCCCCTGCTCGTCGCGCACTTCCTCAACCGCAGCAAGCCACCCCGCAGCGTGCGCGAGGTGCCGGAGCAAGTCTGGGAGCTCTTGCGAGCCCACCGCTGGCCCGGCAACGTGCGCGAGCTCTCCCACGCCGTCGAGCGCTTCCTCGTCACCCCCGAGCGCGTGCTCTCCGAGCCCCACTCGACCACGCTAGCCACCGCCGGCACCGACATCACCTTGACCCACGAAGCCGGCCCTCCACGGCCCCTGCGCGAAGCCCGGCGCGAAGCCAGCGAAGCCTTCGAGCGCGCCTATCTTGCCGCCGCCCTGCAACACACCCAGGGCAACGTCACCCGCGCCGCCGCCCTGGCCGAAGTATCACGCCAGATGCTGCAGAAGCTCATGCGCAAACACGCCCTCGAGGGCCGCGGCTAGCGACGCCCGCGCCGGGTGTTGCACGGAGCGCCAGAGGCAAGGGCAGAGCCAGAGCGAAAGGTGAGAGGGGGGGCCGCCCCACTGCCATGCGCGTGCGCCAGTTCCGCACGTCACCCGGCCACCCTTTGCGCCATACGGCGCTGGGCGCAATCATGCTTCCACTCCGCTTGCTCTGCGGTTGGCGAGACACTCGCTCTCTGCGGCGTCCATTCCGGTTTGGAATGCGGGACGCGAGGCTGCCCTCGGCAGCACATTGCGAGGCTGCCCTCGGC
>JAICQL010000134.1 GCA_025937895.1 Polyangiaceae bacterium
GAAAAATGGCGCAAGTCGAGCCTAGCGCGGGTTGCCCGGACCTCGCTCAGCCGCTCTCGGCGAGCGGACCGAAGAGGCTGAGCCCACCGGCCAAAAAGGCCAGATCGAAGATCCACATGACCTTGAACCAGCCGAGCAAGACGTCGAAGGGCTGCCCGTCGAGCAGATCACGAGTGGCGCCGACCACGGCCATGAGCGTGGGTGAGAGCAGCGGAAAGAGCACGATCGCCAGCACCAGATCACGAGCGCTCGTGCGCACGGTCATCACACCGAACAAGGCGCCTGCCGCCGCGATGCCGGGGGTGGCGCACAGCGCAATCAGCAAGATCGTGGGGCCGAAGCGCATGAGATCGATGTTGAACAGCAAGGCCGCCGTGGGCACCACGCCCGCCTCCACCGCGAGCAGGAACAGGAACATGCCCAGCGCCTTGCCCATGAAGATGGCGCTGTAGGACAGCGGCGAGACCAGCAGGCCGTCAAAGGCTCGCTCCTGCCGCTCGCGCTGCCAGGTGCGGCTAAGCGACAGCACCGCGGCGAAGGCCGTGGGCAGCCAGATCGATCCGGAGGCCACCTCCGCGCGCGTGAGGTCCGAGTCGTAGAAGGAGATCGACGACATGATGACGATCACGAAGCCGAAGAAGGCGCTCGTCGTCACCACCTCGCCCGTGCGCAGCTCGATGGCCACGTCCTTGGCGAGGATGATGCGCGTCTGTTCAGCCCAGCTCACGCGGCGAGGCAAGGCGCTCGAGAGCGAGCCTGGCGAGGACATGGCTCGCATCCTAGCGGCCCGGGGCCGCAGGAACAGGCACAAATGCGCCAACCCCGAGCAGCAGCGCGGCCGCGCGCGGGCGGAGCGCATTATGTGCCTCCGCGGCGCACGGCGAGTATGGCAGAGTCCGGAGCGCCCGGCGCTGCCGGGCGGTACACAGCGAGAACTGGGTCAGCATGCAAGAGCGGCGCATCGAGCACACCTACAACTGCAGCGCAGATGTCTTCTGGAGCCGAATTTTCCTGGATGATGCCTACAACCGGAAGCTGTTTCTCGACGAGCTACACTTCGAGAGCTGGCGCGTGGCGCGCTCCGAGGAGCGCGGCGCGGAGGTCCATCGCGTGATCGAGGCCGTGCCCAAGCTGGGGGATCTGCCCGGCGCGCTGAAGAAGTTGCTCAGCGATGGCGCTGCATACGAGGAGCGCGGAGTGGTCGATCGCGGGCAGCAGCGCTACCGCCTGGAGGTCAAGCCCCGCTCTCTGTCGAGCAAGCTCAGCATCTCCGGCGAGCTCTACACGACGCCGATCGACGAGCGCTCCTGCCGGCGCACCTATGTGGCGCGGGTCGAGGCGCGCGTGTTCGGTCTGGGAGGGATGATCGAAGACCGGCTGCTCCACGACATCGAGCGCAGCTACGTGAAGGCCGCCGCCTTCACCAATCGCTGGATTGACGAGCACCAGCTGCAGGGCTAGCCACGGCAGCACAAAACGACGGCTGGGCGGAGTACCCGCCCAGCAAGAGGTGCCCGAATCCGGGCTCTGCTAGCCAGCCACTGCTAGCCAGCCACTGCTGGCCGGTCACGCCTGGCCAACCAACGGCTAGCCGGCAGCGGCTCGCAATGGCGCGAGGGCCGCTTCAGCCGGCCGCAGCGGCCTTGAGCTTGGCCTTCTTGGTGCGGGCGACTCGCTTGGCCGGCGCAGCCTTGGGCTTGGCCGCCTTCTTGCTCGTCGACTTGTTCAGCGAATCGTGCAGATCGAGCAGGCGGGGCAGCGGATAGCTTGCCAGGCGCGCCTTGTAGCCCTCATCTGCCGAGCGCTTGCCGAGCGAGAGGACGGCGCCGATCAGCTTGTCACGGCTGCCAAACTCCTGCTGAGCACGGCTGAGCACGGCGTGCAGCCGGAGCAGCTTGGCATTGCTGACCTTGGTCAGGCCCTTGTCGCCATTGACGCGATCGAGCCAGAGCGCTGGCGTGGCCAGCGCCTGGACGGCGCTCACCAGCTTGGCCTTGTCTTCAAACTGACCCTTCACCTTGCCCAAAGGAAACGAGCGTCCGGAGGAGGAAGAAGACTGCGAGGAAGAGGAGGTGGTATTCATTTCTAGTGCTCCGGGCGTGGGCCGCGAGGGCGCGGGAAGCTAGCAATGGACCCCGGGACACGCAAGGGAGGACTGCGCCGTGTCCCTCCGCCCGCCCCAGAGGGCTCCGCGGCAGGCCGGCCCGGGCCTGCGCCCGCTGGCAGGAGCGGCGCGCGGGCTCGGCGCCGGATCGCCCCGCTGCTGCCCGACGCCGCAGCGCTGGGCCGTGACCGCGGCCAGAAGCGACCCGCACGCGCTCGTGACAGGTGACGGCGCCGACCCCCGCATGCTAGGCGCCTGCACAGATGAGCTCGCTGGGCGTCTTGGCTGCGCCGCACTTCGAGCCGCTCCCGCTGCCCCTGCTGCAGCTGGAGCCGGTGTCGTGGACCCAGACTCTGCTGGCCTACCCCCCGCTCAAGGCGCTGTTGCCGGTGCCGATCTTGGCCGCGATCGCGCCCGTGCTGATCTGGTTTTTCCGCAGCACCTGGCGGGAGCTGGACGAAGAGGCGCGCCGCTATCGCAACGAGCACGCGGGAGAGCACGACTATCGCCCCGCTGCGTGCCTGGTGATCGCGGCGGTGGTGCTGACGGTGCAGGAGTACTACGGAGGCCGTCAGTTCTTTCACAGCACGCTCCGGCCAGAGCTCGAGCTGCTCAGCGCCCGCTGGGCATGGCTCCGATTTGACACATACGACGAGCTGTACGCCTACGGCTGGTGGTGCCTGGCGCGCGCGCTGGGCTACGTCGTTTTCCCTCTGCTGTGCTGGAAGCTGCTGTTTCGGCGGGACTCGCTGCTCGACATGGGGCTGCGCGTGAGCGGCTTTCTGAGCCACCTGTGGATCTACGGCGCGTGCCTCGCCATCGTCCTGCCGGTGATGCTGCTGGTCGCGCACCAGCCGGACTTCGGCACGTATTATCCGTTCTACAAACAGAGCTCGCGCAGCATCTTTGATTTTGTGGCCTGGGAGGCCATGTACTGGGTGCAGTTTTTCGCGCTCGAGTTATTCTTCAGGGGCTGGATGGTCGGGGCCCTGCGGCGCACCCTCGGCTCAGCCGCAATTTTCGTGATGGCCGTCCCCTACTGCATGATCCACTACGGCAAGCCCTACCTCGAGGCGCACGGGGCTATCGTGGCGGGGGTCGTGCTGGGCTCGCTGTCGATGCGCACGCGCAGCATCTACGCGGGGTTCCTGCTGCACATCACCGTGGCGGTCGGGATGGACCTGCTTTCGCTGTACAAGCGTGGCGCTCTGCCGCACAACCTCTGGCCTGGCGGCTGAGTCGCGCCCGCGCGATTGCCAGGAGCTGCCCGTGCCGTCTTCACCCCCCGAGGAGCCTCCGGGCTCTGACGCCCCTGCCTCCCCGCTTCTAGCGGAACCTCCCGCATCCCCGCCTGCCGCGGGGCCACCGCACCATTTACCCGAGCGGAACCTACCTGAGCGGAACCCATCCGAGCCGGCAGTCCCGCGAGAGAGACTAGATATGGCAAATTCGAGCTCCCCTTCTCCTTCCAAAGCGAACGGTAAGGCCAGCGCGAAGCGCAGCGGCGCGCCGCCTCCCCGCGTCTCCGCCCGCCAGCAGCCCAGCGCAGAGCCCAAGGTCTGGACCGTGCAGGACAGCGAGGCGCTGTATCAGGTCCGCGACTGGGGCCACCCCTACTTCTCGGTGAACGAGAAGGGTCACGTGGAGGTCACACCCGACCCTTCCTCCCCCAACGCCATCAATCTGTACGAGCTCACGCTCGACATGCGCGCGCGCGGCATCGAGCTGCCGCTCCTGGTGCGCTTCTCGGACATCCTGGCCCACCGCATCCGCCGCATCCACGAGGCCTTCGGCCGCGCGATGAAGGAGTACGAGTATCAGGGCAGCTACCGCGGCGTCTTCCCGATCAAGGTCAACCAGCAGCGCCATGTCGTGGAAGAGGTGGTGGAGGCCGGGCGCCCCTGGAACTTCGGGCTGGAGGTGGGCTCCAAGCCAGAGCTGCTCATCGCCCTGGCCTCGATGAAGGGCGAGAGCGGCCTGATTGTCTGCAACGGCTACAAGGACGCCACCTACATCGAGACGGCGCTGATCGCGCAGCGCTTCTCCAGCACGGTGCTGATCGTGCTGGAGCGCCTGGAGGAGCTGGACATCGTGCTCAAGGCGTCGGACCGCCTGGGCATCAAGCCCAACCTGGGGGTACGCGCCAAGCTGGCCACCAAGGGCATGGGGCGCTGGGCAGACTCCGCTGGCGAGCGCGCCAAGTTCGGGCTCAACATGCCGGAGCTGGTGCAGCTGATCGATCGCCTCGCCACCGCCAAGCGGCTGGACGAGCTGCAGCTCTTGCACTTCCACATCGGCAGCCAGATCTCCAGCATCATTCCGATCAAGAACGCCATGCAGGAGGCCGCCAACATCTACGTCGAGATGGCGCGCATGGGCTGCAACATGCAGTACCTGGACATCGGCGGTGGCCTGGCCATCGACTACGACGGCTCCAAGACGGACTTCCACGCTTCATGCAACTACACCTTGAGCGAATACGCGGCAGACGTGGTGGCCACGATTCAGGCCGCCTGCCGCAAAGCGGAGCTGAAAGAGCCCACCTTGATCAGCGAGAGCGGGCGCGCCGTGTGCGCGCACCAGTCGATCCTCCTGTTCGACGTGGTGGGCCAGGGGCGCGCGCTGTCGGGTGAGCCCACGCAGCCGCCAAAAGACGCGCACAGCGTGCTGCAGGTGCTGTACGAGACGTACCAGGGCATCATGCCGAAGAACGTGCAGGAGTCGTGGCACGACGCCTGCCAGGCCAAGGAGGAGGCGCAGAGCCTGTTCCGCTACGGCTACCTGGGGCTGCGCGAGCGCTCGCAGGCAGAGGCGCTGTACTGGAGCTGCTGCGAGAAGATCCAGGCCACCCTGCAACGCCTGCGCTTCATCCCGGAGGAGCTGCACGACCTGGAGAAGACCACGAGCTCCATCTACTACTCGAACTTCTCCGTGTTCCAGTCGGCGCCAGACTCCTGGGCCATCAACCAGCTCTTCCCCATCATGCCCATTCACCGGCTGGAGGAGCGCCCGACGGTCCGCACGACCCTGGCCGATCTCACCTGCGACAGCGACGGCAAGATCGATCACTTCATCGACGTGGAGGACGTGCGCTCGACCCTGGACGTGCACATGCTGGTACCCGATCAGCCGTACGTGATGGGCATCTTCTTGAACGGCGCCTACCAGGAGATCCTGGGCGATCTACACAACCTGTTCGGCGACACCCACGCCGTGCACGTGCGCGTGACCGAATACGGTTATCGCGTCAGCCACGTGATCAAGGGCGATACGATGGCCGACGTGCTGCGCTTCGTCGAGCACCAGCCCGAGAGCATGATCGAGTCCGTGCGCGAGCAGGCGGAGGCCGCGCTCAGCCGCGGGCGCATGACCCTGGAGCAAATGAAGCTGCTGATGCGCCACTACGAGAAGGCGATGGGCAGCTACACGTATCTCACCGAAGAGGAGTGAGGCCGCGCTCAGCGCGGAGCCGCGGTGGCCGGCGCTGAACGCGCCGGCGCCGGAGGCTTTCCTGTGGCCGGCTTCGCTGCAGCCTTCGCCGCAGAGTCCGTTGCGGCGGGCTCCAGCCGGGCGATCAGGTACTGCTCGTTGCGCAGGAACTTCTGCGCGGCGCGCTGCACGTTGTCGCTCGTCACCCGCCGGGTGAGCTCGTGCAGGCGCAGGATCTGCCGCGGATCTTCCTTCATGCGGGACTTGTCCACCAGCCGCTCGAGCCAGAAGCCGTTGCTGCGATAGTACTCCTCCAGATCGCGGGTGCGCTCGCTCTTCAGCTTCTCCACGTAGCTGGCCGCGATGCCCGACTTCTGGACGTCCGCGATCACCTCGCGCGTGGCCTGCAGCAGCGCCTCCACGTCGTTCGGCTTGCTCTCGAAGCTCACGGTCAGACTGTAGGCGTCATAGGGTAGCCGGGTGAACGAGTAGCTCACCCGGGGGCTGTACACGGTGCCGAGCTTCTCGCGCAGCACCTCGCGCACGCGAATGCCCAGGTACGTGCTCAGTGAGTCCAGGTCGGTGTGCGCGTCGTCGGACCACGCGGACTCACCATGGAACGTCAGGTTGACGAAGGTTTTGTCCTCCTTGCCCGCGTGCACAGTGACCTCGCTGACGCCCTTGCGCAAATGCAGGCCCAGGTCCTGGAACGTCTCCTTGCGGCCCTTGCCCGGCAGGCTCGCCAGGTAGCGCTCCACCAGCGGCCGGAACGCGGCTTCGTCGATCTTGCCCACGAACACGAAGGTGAAGTCGCTGACGTCGGCGAAGCGCTCCGCGTAGATCTTCAGCGCCGTGTCCAGCTTGACCTCTGCCAGCGCCTCGAGGGTGGGCGGCAGGCGCCGCGGCTGGTTGCCCCAGAGCTCGCGCGCCGTCGCCTCCGCGAACACGTTGCCCGGGCTCAGGTCGCGGTTGCGCAGCTGCTCGCGAGCACGCCCCAGCCAGGCGGCAAACGCCGGCTCGTCGCGCCGCGGCGCCGTCACGTACAGGTGCAGCAGCTGGAACATCGTCTCCAGATCCTTCGGAGCAGCACGAGCGCTCAGCCCCTCCGAGAGCTCGTCGATCCAGGGCCCGACACTCACCACCTTGCCCGCGAGCGCCTTGCTCAGGGTCGGGCGATCCAACTGTCCCACACCGCTGGCCTGCACGATCTCGGCGGCGTGGCGCGCCGAGGGAAAGTCCTTCTTGCGGACCCGCGCGTGGCCGCCAAAGCTGACGGCCTGTCCGATCACCTCGTCAGCGGCGAAGTCGGTCGGCTTGAGCACCACCCGCGCGCCGTTGGACAGGCGCCACTCGGTGACCCCCACCTGCTCGATGCGCTGTTCGCTGACGATGCGGCCCGGAGTGGGCGGCTCGGGCAGCAGCGCGCCGGCAAATGCTTTGTCTTCATATGACGCCACCGCCTTGCCCCTGGTGCCCGCCAGCACGCGCAGCAAGCTGCTCTGCTCGGGCATGGCGTCCCGGGCGGCGCCGCTCGCCACCACGATCTCCTGACCTGCGCTCAGCCGCGCGCGCACGGCCTCAGTCACATCCGCGGCGCTGATCTGCTCGAGCAGGCGCTGCCCGAACTCGCGATCGAACTCGGGCGACGTGGCTGCCTCTCCCGTCACGAAGGCACCGGCCAGGCGAAAGGCGATGCTGTCGATGGGCGCTGTCTCGCGCGCGGCCACGCCGTGCTCCCACGCGCGACTGAGCCCCGTCTGCTCGCGCGTCAGCTCGCCGCTGGTAAAGCCGTGCTGCTCGATGCGCTGCAGCTCCTCGAGCAGCGTGGTCAGGCAGGCCGAGAGCTGACCCTGCTTGGCGCGTGCGCCCACCTCGATCACGTCCAGGGTGTCGTGCACGTTGGACACGCTGCCGCCGGCCGCGGTGAACGGTGCCTCCGGACGCTGCGCGAGCTCCGCCAGGCGGCGATTGAGCATCTGCATGCCCAGGTACGACAGAATGCGGGTACGCAGCTCCGCCTCGGTGCGGACCACCCGCCCGGGCGCCTTGCGGACATAGCTGACCGAAGCCGCAGTGAGCTCCGGGTCGGTGATCACCGCCGCCACGGGCTCGCTGGGCACCGGAACGGAGCGGTCCGGCTCCGGCTGTGG
Organism: Polyangiaceae bacterium; assembly: GCA_025937895.1. Lineage (GTDB taxonomy): Bacteria > Myxococcota_A > Polyangia > Polyangiales > Polyangiaceae > SZUA-265. The sequence goes on from JAICQL010000134.1 coordinate 7,684, forward strand.
CTCCCCCGCGGGCAGCTTGCCGAAGCGCTCGCGCAGCAGCGGCTCGATGCTGGCCGGCTCGATGTCCCCCACCACCACGACTGCCATGCGCTCCGGGCGGTACCAGCGCCGGTAGAAGTCGACCACGCGCTGGCGTGACACCTGCTCCAGCACCGATTTCTCCCCGATCACCTCGCGCTCCGGAAAACGCGAGCCCGCCAGCAGCAAATCCACCGTCTGCTTGCCCACACGCCGGCCCACCCCGCGGCTCGCCAGCCACTCGGCGAGGATCACCGAGCGCTCCTGCTGCAGCGGCTGCTCCGCGAACGCCACGCTGCTCGCCCAGTCCTCCAGCACATCCAGGGCCGTCGCCAGCAGCTTGGGATCGTCCGTGGGCACGTTGAGCTGGTACTGCGTGCGATCGTAGCCGGTGGAGGCGTTCATGTCGGAGCCGAAGGCGATGCCACTCTTCTCGAAGAACTCCATCAGCGCCTCCTTGGCGAAGCGCCGCGTCCCCTGGAACGCCATGTGCTCGACGAAGTGCGCAACTCCGCGCTGATCGTCCTCCTCGTGCAGCGAGCCTGCCTTCACCACCAGGAGCAGCTGTGCTCGCTGATCGTTCGGCTTCTGCCGCTTCAGGTAATAACGCAGCCCGTTGCTCAGCTCGCCTGCCGTCACGCTCGGGTCGAGCGGCAGAGCAGGCGACGTGTCGCTCGCGACCGGCGCGCTGGCAGCCGGTGCCGCGGCTGATCTTGCTGCGCCGCCGGAAGCGCCTGGCGCGCCACAGCCGAGCAGCAAGCCGAGCAGCAAGGCCAGGATGAGCAGCAGCGGCCTGTGTAGTGTCGAGCCCTGAAGTAGGATGAACATGGGAACCCTCTCGAGGCGGCACCATAGCCCATCTGTTGCCCGGCAGTGCCGATCGGCACCCGCGCCGGGCTGGAACGCGCGGTGAGCACTCTCGCTCCGGCCGGCACGAGCCGTGCGCGCCGAGCCCGGTTGGAAGCAGCGTGTCTCGGATGGCTATGTAGATGACTTCGCTGCTCGGTGAGCCTCAACCGGGCCCAGCGCGTGACTTTTCTCAGCCGTGCGAGAGACCTGGGCCATGCGGCCCGGTCTCACGTCGTACGGCGATGAAGTCGGATCGAAGCCAGAGCCAGTTGCGCGGACAACGATCTGGGGCTAGCGGCTGGGCGCCACGGGCACCTCGCCGGGCGCCAGCACCCGGAACTCGACCCGCCGGTTGCGAGCGCGCCCCTCCGCCGTGTCGTTCGGCGCAACGGGGGTGGTGGAGCCAAAGCCGCGCGAGCTCAGCCGCTTGGCGGAGATGCCGTTGGCGACCAGCCACTTCAGCACTGCGGCGGCGCGAGCGCGGCTGAGCTCGAGGTTGGTGCGAGCCTTGCCGCTGCTGTCCGTGTGGCCCTCGATCACCACATGCTCGATCTCCTGATGATCGATCAAGAGCTGCGCGATCGTCTTCAGCAGACCATCGCTCTCCGGCAAGAGACGCGCGCTGCCGGGCGCAAACTGCACGGGCTCATTGATGGCGATCGCACCCTGCTCCAGACGCGCGCGCGGGCAGCCGCGCAGCTTGGGATCGGCGTAGGCCTCCCCGGCCACCCCCGGGCAGGCGTCCAGGCTATCCACGATGCCATCCCGGTCCGCATCGGGCGGGCAGCCCTGCTGCGAGGGGTCACTCTGGATGATGCCGGCCACGTTCGGGCAAGCGTCGACACTGTCGACCACCCCATCGCCATCGCTGTCGGGCGGAGGCGTGCAGCCGTGCGCGCGGGGATCCGAGCTCGGCTGGCCTTGCTCCTGGGGACAGGCGTCCACGTCGTCGGCCACACGATCGCCATCGCCGTCCACTGGCTCCGGACAGCCGTTGCGCTCTCGCTCGAGCGGCCGCGCCGGACCGCTCAGCTCCGGGCACGCATCCAGCTCGTCCAGCACGCCGTCGCCATCGAGGTCACGCTGCGGCAGCACCGCCAGCGACTCGTTCAGCGGGCGCTCCACCGGCAGCGCCCAGGCCAGCGACACCAGCGCGCGCACTCGCGGCGCGCCGAGAGCAGTGGTGAGCGAGGTGCCCGCACTCGCGCCCAGGCGCAGGCCATGGCCGAGCTGAAACTTGCTGCCCAGGCTCAGCTCCAGCGGTGTGGTCGCGCGCTTCAGCCAGCCATCTCCCGAGTCGCTCACCACCGTGGAACCCTGCAGCTCGGGCCCCACGTGGACCACGCCGTTCAGCAGGCGCAGGCCCAGCGCGGCCGCGAAGGTCAGATCCGTGCCGTAGGGCACCGCCAGGAAGTCATCGCGCTCGACGTGTACGAGCACGCCAGCCTCCGCAGCGTACGCAAACAGCCCCGCCTGCCCCGCCAGCATCAAGCGGCCGGCGAGGCGTGGCAAGCCGTCGCTCGCGAAGAACTTCTCCTGGCCGGTGGCCGCGAACACCCGCGCGCCGACCGCCAGACTGAAGGGCTGCCCGTATTCACCGAGCACGCGCAGATCGAGATCGAAGCGCGCGTCACCGATGCCGGTGCCGTCAGGGCTGCTGACCTCGACGTCGGTCGCGCCGCTCACCTCTGCCAGGGTGCCGCGCCCACCCAGCGAATACAGCAGGAAGGGCAAGCTCGCAGACAGGCGCAGCCGCTCGGCGAGCACCAGGTCCGCGCTCAGGTGATAATACAGCTGGTAGCGGATGATGCGGCTCACCTCGTGGCCGTCATCGTCGCGCAACACCAGCGGGCGGTACGCAAAGTCGCCCACCAGGCTGACCCCCGGGCGCGTCCAGCCCCGAAAATCCAGCGAGTCGAGCTGAAACCAGTCGCTGGTCGACGCGGGCGGCTGATGGCGATTGAGCGCAAAGCCCGTCGAGGTAGGCGCCGCGTGCGCCGGCTTCGAGCAGAGCAAGGCCAGCGCCGCAGCCGCCGGCCAGAGCGCCTTCAGGGCTCCGCGCCCGGTGCGGGCGAGAGCGGGTGAAACGCGGTGCAACCAGGACCAGCGAGACATGCGCGCAACTATAATCGCGCGCGCAGCGCTGGCCCACCTCTCGGTGCCCTCTGCGCTGCGCGGCACGAGGCCACGCCGTGGCGCGTCAGTCCTCGATGGCATCCAGCTCGCGCAGCGACTCGGCGCCACCTCGGGCAACGACCACGTGGTCGAGCAGATACAAGCCGAGCAGCTGGCAAGCCTCCACCAAGGTACGCGTGAGCGCGACATCGGACGCGCTGGGCGTCGGATCACCGCTGGGATGATTGTGCACCAGCACGATGCCGCTCGCCGCGTCCTCCAGCGCCGGGCGCAGGACATCGGCCGGGCGCAGCGCACAGCCGTGCAGGCCGCCCAGACCGATGCGGCGCGCGGAGCGCAGGCGATTCCTGCCGTCCAGACAGAGCAGCCAGACCTCCTCGTGATCCAGCCCCGCGAGCCGCGGCTGGGCCCAGGCGGCCACCGACTCGAAGGAGCCCAGCAGCAGCCGATCGTCCGCCAGCGCGTGCAGCGCCACGCGGCGCCCCAGCTCGATGGCGCCGAGCAGCTGCAGAGCCTTCACCGGACCGATGCCGTGTTGCTGCGCCAGCCGGTACGGACCGAGCCGCTCGAGCCGCGCCACCCCACCGAGCTCGGCGAGCAAGTCGTGCGCGATGGCGCTCGCCGGGCGCCCCGCCGCGCCGGTGCTGAGCAGCAACGTGAGCAGCTCCGCGTCGGACAGGGTGGCCACGCCGCGCAGCAACGCACGCTCGCGCACGGACGCCCGCTCGTGGGGCGCGGCATCGCCAGTGGATGTGCCGGAGGGGCTCGGCTCTGCGACGCGCGCAGCGGCATCAGGAGGGACATCTGTGAAGCTCATGCCGGCGCACCGAGCAGGCTTCGTGCCAGCGCGCTGGCGCCCCCATGCCGCGACTTCACGGCTGCCCCCTGCTCGCGCCCGGCGGCGCTCGCCAGGCGGCGCCAGTGACGCGGCCGCCCGGGGCGCTCTCTCGGCCAGGCCAGGCGAAGCCCCGGCACTTGCTGCTGCGGCTGCATCAGCGCCGGACGGCGCCGGCGGGCAGCAGCGCGATCAGCTCCTGCACGGCGGCCTCGACCTGGCTCTCCACCACGCCGTCGAACGTCACCTTGGTCTTGTAGCTGGCGTCAAACCACTTGGGGTACGAGCCGATCTCGATGAGCGGGTGCAGGGCCACCGCGCGATCGAGCAGCGGCTTGAGCTCTGCCTCTTCGATCTGCGTGAACAGCGCGCGGCTCACGATGGCGCTCGGCCCGATCAAGTGCTCGCGCACGATCAGCAGCTTCATGCGAAACAGCTCCGGCACGCCGGGCATGACCCACACGTTGTGCATCACCACCGTGGGCCACTGCACCTCGCTGCTGCTGCGCAGCTGCGCGCCCACGGGAGCCCGGGCCATCAGCAGGTGCTCCGCCGTACACGCCGCGCCGTAGTGCGCCCGCACCAGCGCTGCCAGCTGCGGATGGATCTCGGTGGGCACGCCAAAGCCGTCGGCCACGGCCTCCAAGGTGATATCGTCATGAGTGGGGCCGACCCCGCCGCTGGTGAACACCACGTCGTGCGCGGCGCTCAGCGCGCGCACCTCGCTGGCCACCGCGGCGCGGTCATCGCCCACCACCAGCGCACGGGTGAGCCGAATGCCGAGCGAGCGCAGGGTCGTGGCGAGGGGCGCCAGGTTCTGGTCCTCGACCTTGCCGCTCAGCAGCTCGTTGCCGATGAGCAGCGCCGCGGCGGTGTGAGTGACGGCGCGCTCAGACGATGCCATATCCTCGCTCTCCCGCCCTGCCCCTTCGGACCCTGCCACTTCGGACCCTGTCCTTCGCCCAGTCCGATCGATCTCAGTCGGGATCGATCTCGCGCACGATGGGCTTGCCCTGGCTGTCGACCGCCAACAGCTCCTCGATGCGGCGCTCGGCGCGATCCAGGATCTCTTGCGAGCTGCGCGCGAGCGCCATGCCCTCCTCGAACAGCGCAATCGACTCCTCGAGCGGCTGCTCGCCGTCCTCCAGGCTCTCGACGATCTCGCCCAGGCGCTGGATGGCGCGCTCGAAGCTGGACGATGACACAGGCGCCTCTGCCGTCGGCGCACCGGGCGCGAGCTGTTCCAACCTGCGGGTGGCCACGCGAATGCCTGAAACCTAGATGAAGGCCCGCGCCTTGCAAAGCGCTATCGCCAGGACACAGAGCCATGCTTCCGGCCGCGAGCGCACATCAGCGCTCGGGGCTTGACTGCCAGCGCAGAGCGAGGGGCTCGATACCGGCGCCGGCCACCACCAGGACCCCGGCAGGGTCGGCGAAGACGGGCAGCGCCAGCCCGGGCAGCACGTGCAATATGCCCACCTCCCCCGGCTGTGCCGGTGTCGCGGTGGCGCTGGTCGCACCAGCAGCCGCGAGGGGTTGCTCGCGCGCCGCGCTCTGCTCTGACGTTGGGCTGGCCGGCGAGAGCAGCTGCGCCCACAGCGCCTCGTGGCCCGGCGCTGGATCGCGCAGCTCCACCCCGCTCAGCGCGAGCTGCGCCGCGCCGCGCACCACCGCGCTGGGGTCGAGCCGGGCCGCCAGGCCCAGGGCCTCGTGCACCGCGGCACCACGGCGCAAGCTGAGCGCTCGCACGATGGCCCCACGCACGCTCTCGTCTGTCTCGAGCTCGAAGCTTCGCAGCAGCAGACCCACCGCTGCGGCGCGCGGGCTCTCGCCCAGGCCGCGCGCGACGTGTGCGCGCAGCACCGGGTCGGGATGCTCGACGTAGGTATCTGCCAGGGCTTGAAAGTGGGGCTCGCCACGCGCCGCGAGCACGCGCAGCGCCAGCGGCGCGGCCACCCCAGCTTCCAGCACCAGCTCCTGCAGCAGCTCGCTCGATATCGCCTGCGCTCCGGCAGAGCGCAGCAGCGCAAAAGCAAACACGTCGCGCGCATGCCCCGGCGCGGCGCGCGACAGCTGCTCTGCCGCCGCCGCGAGCACGCGATCGTCGAAGCAGAGCGCATTGTTGGCCGCCGCCGCCATCCGCACCGGATCGCGTGAGCCGAGCTCGCTCAGCGCCGCGCTCACGCCGCCGAGCGAGCGGGCCCAGGCGCCTGCCGCGCGCTCTGCCGGCAGCGGCGAAGCGCTCAGCTCCGTCAGCCGCTCCGGCAGCCCCGCGAGCTCCTCCCCGAAGCGCTGCTGGCGGAGCACCGCGGCCCGCACGACCAGCGGCAAGGCGCGCTTGCCAGCCAGCGCGCGCTCCAGCGCCAGGCGGCCCTCGTTGCCCGCCATCCGCGAGAGCGCGTGCGCCGCGGCCAAGGCGCTGCCGGCGCTGCCGAGCGCATCCTCCAGCTGGGCCGCTGCGGCAGGCCCCCCGATGCGGCCCAGCAAGGTCCAGCGCCTTCCCGCGCCGTCACCAGCAGCGCTCAGCTCCGCCGCCCAGGGCAACAGCTCCCGGCTCGGAAAAGCGAGCGCCCGGCTCAGCGCAAGCGCCTCATCGGGCGCGGCGCGCAGCTGCTCTCGCAGCTGTACCGCCGCTTCGGGCTGCTGAGTCAGCAGCCCGATCTCCAGGGCGGCCCGCTCGAGCACCGGCACTCCCGAGCGCAGCCACGCACGGGCGAGCGGCACCGTCTCCAGCGCCCCCAGCTGGGTGAGCGCGATCGCTGCCGCCGCGCGCACCTCTGCGCTCTCGCCCCGCACCCAGCCGCGCAGAGTGTGGAACGCCCGCTGATCGCCCAGCTCACCCAGCCAGCGCGCCAGCTCCACGCTGGGCTCGCCCGGCAGCGCCAGGAACGCGCTCAGATCGGCGGGCGGATGCTGCAGCAGCGCTTTCGCCGCCAGCGCAGCGGCGGGGCCGCCGCTGCGCAGCGCCGCGGCCAGCACGCGCAGCGCGGGCTCCGCGCCGCTGGCGGCCAGCGCCAGTGCCGCGCTGCCCCGCACCAGCTCGGACAGCGCCGTCTGCCTGGGCTCCGCTGCCTCGCTGGCGCGCAGGTTCATGGCCAGCGCCAGCAGCACACGTGGCTCGTCCTCGTGCGCGTACGCGGCCAGCGCTCGCACCAGACACAGCCACTCGCGCGCATCCAGCTGCGCCCGGCGCTCCAGCGCGCCGTTCACCAGCCGGTGCCGCGCAGCACGCGTGCCCAGCCCCGCAAGCCGCTGCATGGCTGCGAGCCGCTCATCCAGGCCCGGCGCAGACAGGCCGCTCACCAGCCGCTCCAGCCCGAAGCGGCTGCTCAGCGCCGGAAATGCGCGCTCCTCGGGCTCGGGCGCCTGCTCCGCGTCCTCGCCGCCTTGCGCCAGCACGGCGGGCGCCAGCAGGCTCGTGGTCAACAGACAGGCGCCCAGCCGGCGCAGGCGCCGAGCGCGCGACGGCAGCCAGGTCATTGACCTACTTTTGCACAAAACGAGCAGAAAAACGTCCCGGGCTGTTGACCATCGCTTGCCACGTGCGGCGTGACGGCGTACCGCGGGCCTGTCCATGAGCAACCCCGCCGAGCCCCGACCGATCACCCTGGCCGTACCCAAAGGCCGCATTCTGAAGGTGCTGGTGCCCCTGCTGGGCAAGGCGGGCATCAGCGCCGAGGGTCTGCTGGGCGACGACCGCCGGCTGGTCCGCGAGAGCGACGACGGGCGGGTCCGCTTCTTGCTGCTGAAGCCGGATGATGTGCCCACCTACGTGGAGTACGGCAGCGCCGATCTCGGTGTGGTGGGGCGAGACACCCTGCTCGAGCGCAACTACGAGCTGTATCAGCCGGTCGACTTGCAGGTGGGCAAGTGCCGCATGGTCGTCGCGGCGAGAATCGGCTCGCGCATCCCGCAGGTGCCACGGGTCGCCACCAAGTACCCGCGCATCGCCCAGAAGTACTTTGCGTCGCGCGGCGTGCAGGCCGAGGTCATCCTGGTGCAGGGCTCCGTCGAGCTCGCGCCGGTGACGGGGCTTGCCGATCTGATCGTCGATCTGGTGGAGACCGGCTCCACCTTGCGCGAAAACGGCCTGGAGGAGCGCGAGACGGTGTGCTCCATCTCCAGCTTGCTGGTGGCCAATCGCGCCCTGTTCAAGCTCCATCACGAGCGCATCGCGCCGCTCGTCGATGGGCTGCGCCAGGCCATCAACGGCGGCGTGCGCAACGGCTGACCCGACGCCGCAACGCTGGCAGCCCGGCACCCGGGCTGCTCGGCTCACTCGTCCAGCACGAGCTGAGGCGAGATCCGCTCCAGCAAGCGCGGCCCGATGCCCTTGATGCGCAGCAGGTCGCTCGGGCGCCGGAATCTGCCCAGTCGCTCGCGCAGCTCCAGGATGGCCGCCGCTCGCTTGGCACCGATGCCGGGCAAGCGCTGCAGCTCGGCCAGGCTTGCGCGATTGAGGATGACCCGGCCATCGGCGGTCAGGCCCTTCAGCGCGGGCGAAGGTGCAGCGGGCAGGGGCGCAGGGGCGGGCGGCGCAGCGCCGGGGGGCGCAGCGCCGCGCCGGGCGGGGCCAGCCTGCCCTGCAGAAGGCGGAGCCGGAGCGCAGGGCAGCGGCGCCTGGCGAACGGCGCCCGCATCCGCCAGCGGCCGTGCTGGGGCGCGCGGCGCCGCGCTCGCCTCCAGGGTTGCGGCCGCATGAGTGGCGGGCGCGCTGTGGAGCGGCGCCCCGGAGCCATCTCCTACGAGCTGAGCGAGCCCCAGGGTGAGGGGCGCGCGCAGCTGCTCGGGGGATGACTCCGCGCGCATCGCTGCCAGGCCGATGCCCGCCAGACCGAGCAGGGCCAGGCCGATCGCGGCCGCTCGCGCGAGCAGGGGTGCCCAGACGCGCCACGAGGGCGAGCGCCGGACCTCTGGGAACCCCGTTGCGTGCGGCCTCACGCTCGCGCCTACGCTCCGCTCAGCTGAGCGGGGCGTGGTACTCTCCGCCATTGCTGCGAGCTCCGGCGCTGCTCAGCGACTCCTCGCGCGGAACGTAGTCGCGCACCTGCATCTCCCCCGAGACCGGGATCGCCTCGAGCTTGATGTTGAGCGAGCCGTCCGAGTTGACGAAGGCAACTCCGATGCGGTTCCAGAACTTGCGCGCGCCGCGCTCGGAAATCACGTAAACGATCTTCATCTTGCTGGCGTCCATTTGAGCTTGCTCCTCTGCTCCTCGCTGCCAGCCCTCTTGCTGGCGCCGCGGGAGCGCGTGTGCCCGGGTACATTGCGGGAACCATGCCGAGCGCCGCTCCCCGCTCGAGCCGCGGGAAAACCGCGCTGGCGAGGGTGGCGAAGGGTGGCGAACGCCAGCGTTCGCCAGTGGCGATGGCCATTCGCCGGTGCCGCGGGCACTGGCGCCGGAGCGAGGCGCTGGCGGAGAGCGAAGCGGCGGCGGAGCACGGCCCCGCCGCCGCTCGCGCGCCGCGCCCACTCAGCGATACGCGACGTACACCAGCACCAGGTGGGCGACCGAGCTCCCGCCCCATAGCCAGGCCAGCCTATGCATGCCTTGCCTAAGTGCCCAGTAGACGGCGACGGGGGACAACGGCGGCAGTAAACACAGCGCTGCGCGCCAGCGCGGGGTCCGCCCGAGCAAGGCGACGGTGATGCCGAGGTGCACCGTCAACCAGCTGGCGAACGTCAGCACCAGCGCCAGACCCAGCACCTCTCCACCATGGGCTCACCATGTGCCGCTACCGCGCCGGGAAGCGAGGAAATTGCCGTTGCCGGCGTGGTTTTGCTGCGGCACTGACCGTGGGTCGCGCGCCACCCGGCCGCCCAGTGTCTGAGGCATGACGCTGCGTGGTGCGATCGAAGCTGCGCGCGGCGGCAAAGGTAGCAGCTCGGCGCCGCAATCCCCCGCGCCAGGGGGGTGACTGCTGTGCCTTTCTGATAGCTGGCTGTGGGCGAACGCCGGCCCGATGTTACACTCAGGTGGTGCGCTGGACCGCTTGCATCATCACCGCCCTGCTAGGTGGGCTCCTCGCCTCGGTGCCGACTCAGATCGAGACCGCCCAGGCAGGCAGCAACACCTTCCGCCCCGACACCCTTCCGGTGGAACAGATCCGACCGGGCATGAAGGGCTACGGCCTGACCGTGTTCGAGGGCACCAAGCCCGAACGCTTCGGCGTGGAAGTGATCGATGTGATCAAGAACTTCCGCCCGCGGCAAGACGCCATCTTGATCAAGACCATCCATCCGCGGCTCGATGTGGTGAACGTGGTCCGCGGGATGAGCGGCAGCCCCATCTTCATCGACGGTAAGATGATCGGCGCGTACGCCTACGGCTGGAGCTTCGGCAAGGAGCCGGTGGCGGGGGTCACGCCCATCCACAACATGCTGGAGGATCTGGCACGGCCGCTGCCCAAGGCGCTATTTGGCTGGCCACTGGCACCCGCGCCCGTGCCACTGCAGGGAGGCGCGAAGCCCAGCGCGAAGCTGGAGGCGCAGGACTCCTCTGCCACTCGCTACGCGGGCGATCCCAGCGATTACCAGCTCGACCGGCACGCAGAGCAACTGCGCGAGCGGGGGCCATTCGTCGATGCCCATCCGCGCGATCTGCGCCCGGTGGCCACCCCATTGCTGCTTGGTGGCATGAGCGCCCTGGCCAGCAACATGGCGCGTGAGCTGCTGGAGCCGCTCGGGCTCGAGCCCATGCAAGGCGGCGGGCAAGGCGGGGTGGAGCCGGGCGCTCCGCTGCACTACGAGGACGGCGGTGCCATCGCCGTCAATCTCATCAGCGGCGACTTCAATGCCACCGGGCTCGGCACCGTCACGCGGGTCGAGGGCGATCGACTGGTGGCCTTTGGCCACCCGATGATGCAAGGCGGCGTGAGCGCGCTGCCGACGGCCATTGGCCGGGTGCTGTGGTTCCTCGCCAGCGAGGCGTCGTCCTTCAAGTTGGGTATGTCGGTGCGCCCGCTGGGCGCGCTGGTCAACGATCGGCAGGCATCCATCGTGGTCTCCGAGTCCGCGAAGGCACCGGTCATCCCGGTGACCTTCCACATTGACGGCGTGCCCGGTGCGCCGTACCGGGACTGGAAGTTCGAGGTCGCCCACGAGAAGTTCATGACCCCGACCTTCCTGGCCATGTCGCTGGGTGAGGCACTGCAAGCCACCGGTGCCGAGCGCCAAGACGTGAGCTGGACCGCGGAGAGCAAGGTCAAGATCAAGGGCCGGGGTGAGGTCACCTTGAACGATTTCGGCGTCTCGATCGGCGGCACGCCGGATCCGCGCGAGTTCGTGCGCTCGCACCTGGTCTCGTCCGTGGGAGCCGTGCTGAATAACCCGTGGGAGCCGGCGATCGTCGAGTCCGTGGCGGTGAAGATCAAGCTGGCTTACGCGCGCGAGATCGTGCGCCTGCGCGAGGCGCGCGCGCTTCAGACCGAGGTCGACGCCGGGCAACCGGTCAACATACAGCTCACCCTCGTTCCTTTCGCGGGGCCTCCCTTCACGCGCACCATCACGGTGCCCGTGCCGAAGCATCTGGCGGGCACGACCTTGAAGTTATCGATCCGTCCGGGGCACTCGGTGGAGCGCGAGAAGGCCGCACCGGAGACGCTCGACGAGTTCATCGCCAACCTCGAAGACCCGATTTACCCCCCCAAGGCGGTGGTCGTTTCCTATGCTTCTGGTGGCGGTGTCGCGTTCAAGGGGCTCGTGGCAGAGAATCTGCCGCCCGGAGCTCTCGACAGCATCCGCCAGCGGACGGCGAGCTTTTCTCCCGAAACCTTCAAGTCGAGCCGCTACCACGTGGTGGAGCTCGATGATTTCATGGTTGGAACTGATAGCGTGAGCGTCAAGGTGAGGCCGGTATTGCGATGATTCGAAGGACCCTTCGCTGGACATTTGCCGGTGGCGTGACGCTGGCGTTGCTCGCTAGCACCACCCTCGGTTGGGCAGTGGGCACGCGGCGCTTCGAGCTGCAGCGGGGCAAGGATTTTCAGGGTGGCGACCTGAAGGGCGTGGCGATCGACAGCGCCGGTCAGGTGCACGCCGGGCTCAATCTGGGCGCGGTGCCGCTCGCTGACGCGCAGTCGGTGTGGTGTGCCCTACCCCGCCCGGACGGCAGCTTGCTGTTCGGCACCGGCAATGAGGGCAAGCTGCTCGAGGTGCGCAACGGCTCGGTGCGCGTGGCTGCCGAGAGCAAGGCGCTGGTCATCACCTCGATGGTCGAGGGCTGGAAGGGCGACGTGCTGCTCGGCACGATGCCCAAGGGTGAGGTGCTGCGCTGGTCCGGCGGCAAGCTGTCGAGCTTTGCCAAGCTGGAGGGGATCGATCACATCTGGTCGCTCGCCTTCGACAAGAGCACGCAGGCGCTGTTCGTTGCCACCGGCCCGGACGGCAAGCTGTTCCGCATCGATCAGAGCGGCAAGGCGCAGGTCTACTTCGACGCGGAGGAGCAGCACCTGCTCAGCGTGGCCGTGGCCAGCGGGCGCAGCGGCAGCGTCGTGTACGCGGGCGCCAGCGACAAGGCCAAGCTGTACGAGGTCCGCGCGCCCGGGCGCGCCAACGTCTTGTACGATTTCGGGCGCACCGAGGTGCGCGCCATCGCCGTGGGCACGCAGGGTGAGGTCTACGCCATCGCCAACGACATCAAGGCGGGCGGGCTAACCTCCTCGCGCGACGATGACGGCGACGGAGCCCAGTCACCCCCACCCAAGACCAGCGGCAAGGGCGTGCTCTTTCGCTTTGCTCCCGACGGCACTCCGGAGGAGCTGCTGGAGGACTCGGAGGAGCACTACACCAGCCTGGCCATCGGCCCCAAGGGCCAGCCGTACGTGGGCACCGGGGTCAACGGTCGCATCTACACCGTCGATCAGGCGCACAACGACGTGCTGGTGGCTGACACGGAGGAGCGCCAGGTGAGCGTGCTGCTGTTCAACGGCAACCAGCATTTCGCCACCAGTAGCGATCCCGCGGTGTTTCACCCGGTGCGCGGCATCGGCGGGACAGACGCGGTGTGGACGAGCAAGCCGCTGGACGCAGGCTTGCGCGCGCACTTCGGGCAGCTGAGCTGGACGTCGTCGGGACCGCTGGAGCTCTCCACGCGCACCGGCAATACGCAGCAGCCAGACGACACCTGGAGCGCCTGGAGCGAGCCGCTCACCAAACCGGGCATGACGCAGAGCCCGCCGGCCCGCTACGTGCAGATCCGCGCTCGCTGGAGCCGCGATCCGCAGGCGGCGCTGCGCGAGGTGACCTTGCCCTTCGTCACCGACAACCTGCGCGCAGTGCTCACCAGCCTGGACGTGGACCGCGACAAGGACGAGCGGGTCAGCTCCGGCAGCGACGACATCGGCAGCTCCGGCGGCCCCGTGAGCGCAGAGGCAGACCCCGTCATCAAGCTGAAGTGGAAGGTGGACAACCCCGACAGCGACGAGCTGCGCTATCGGTTGCAGTACCGGCTGCTCGGCACCAACGAGTGGGTGGACGTGCTGAAGCCCGGGCGCCCGCTGACCAAGAGCCAGTATGACTGGGACACTGCCGACCTGCCCGAGGGTCGCTACCAGGTCAGGGTTCAGGCGAGCGATGAGCTCTCCAACCCTCCTGACCGGGTGAAGCGCCACGACCTGACCAGCTCCACCATCGTGGTGGACAACACCCCCCCGGCGCTGGTTTCGCTCGAGGCCAACGGCCGCCGCATCACCGGCACGGCCACCGATGGCGTCGGTCCAATCGCCCGCATCGAGATGGGCGTGGCCGGCAGCGGTGAGTGGTATCCCTTCTTTCCGCGCGACGGCATCTACGATCAGCAGCGCGAGGACTTCGACGTGGACGCCTCCACGTTCGCCCCGGCGGGCCGCACCGTGATCGCGGTGCGCGTCTACGATCAGGCGAACAACTTCATCGTCCGGCACGTCACCCTGCCGTGAGCCGCGGCGCGGCTTGCTCCGCTCGCGCGTGCCTGCCGCCGCCCGATCCCTCCGCCCCGCGCGTTTCGCGCGTGGCGGTGGCACTGCGCTCGGGCCACGGGACCGGCTCACTGTAGGCCAATGTGCGCGCGGTAGCGTTTCCAGGCGCCGCGCTCATTCCTCGTCGGAACGGTTGGCGTTCGGACCTGGCGGAAAGGCCCGCCAGGGGCTACTTCCCGAGCGTTGGCTAGGAAAGGACCAGGTGCTACCATATTAAGGTTAAGCTTGGTTTCTGTCCGCCGCCTTGGCTGGGCAGCTTGATTTCTCTTTCTTAGCTAAATTTACCGGTGATCAAACGCTGGGTCCGGCTGTCATTTGCGTTGCTCATGGGAGCGAGCGCGGTAGGCGCATGTTCGGTGGATCGTGCCGATCTCCAGAGCGCCTCCTGCACGGGTCTGAGCTGCAATCCCAACATCAGCAGCGGCTCCCCCGAGCAGCCGGACGTGTCCGTGCGCGGACCCGATGCCTCGACGGACGCCCTCCCCGTGCTGAAGGTGGTCTGCGGCGACGGCAGCTGCGTGCCCGATGACCGCCGCGCCTGCAGTGACCATCGCCCGAGCGGGCCGGAGCCGGGGTCCGATGCCGGCGGCGCAGCCTCAGCGGGCGACGCCGGTGATGCGCTGGACGCAGGCGCGAACGACTCGGGCTCGGCCCAGGACGTGGACGGCAGCTTTCCCCGGCCCTCCCCGCCCGCTCTCGGGCCCACCGCCTACGCCTGTCAGCTCCAGCCCGCGGGTGACAACAAGGTCGAGCGCGCCTGTGCGCCCTCCGGCTCGCGCGGCATCAACGAGGCCTGCAGCTCGTCGCTCGACTGTGAGCCCGGGCTCGGCTGCGTGGGCAGCGCACGAGCGGGTCGCTGCCTGCCCTTCTGCTGCGATGTCGACGGGGAGACCTGTCAGGAGGGCTACTACTGCGCGGAGCGCCCGCTGCGCATGCTCGAGCTCGGTGATCGCGACGGGCCGCTGGTGCCGGTCTGTGATCGCGCCGAGCGCTGCAGCCTGAGCGAGCCCGCGGACTGCGTCGGTGAGAACTGCTACTGCGCCGGCAACACGGCCTGCACCGTGGTGCGCATGGA
>JAICQL010000050.1 GCA_025937895.1 Polyangiaceae bacterium
AGGCACACGCTACGCCCGTACGCCTCACAACGTCGGGTTTCGTGTGCTGGATCGCCTGGCCCCCGCCACCGGCAGCTGGAGCGAGCGCTTCCAGGGGCAGCTGCTCCTCACGCAGGTCGAGGCCGAGGAGCTCGTGCTGTTGAAGCCGCTCACGTTCATGAACTCTTCGGGCAAAAGTGTACGCAAGGCGATGACGTTCTTCGAGATCCCCGTGCAGCGCACCCTGGTGGTGCACGATGAGTTGGATCTGCCGCTCGGGGCGATCAAGCTCAAGCGCGGCGGCGGGGAAGCAGGCCATCACGGCCTGGAGTCGATTACGGCGGAGGTCGGCTCGCGCGATTATCTGCGGCTGCGGGTGGGCGTGGGCAGACCAGCGAGCGGCGTTTCAGAGTTCTTGTTGGCGCCCCTGTCCGATGCTGCCGAGGCGCGGGTGGAGGAGGCGCTGCCGATGGCCGGCGACGCAGTGCGGCTCGTTGCACGCCTGGGCATCGACCGCGCGATGAATCAGATCAACCGCCAGCCCGTGGCGGCGCCCGGCGATGCCGCTGGCGGCGGCCCCGGCCGCCCAGATTAGTCGATTTCGAGGGAGCCATCGGCTCTCCAGCGCGACAGAGCAGAGCTCTGTCGCTAAGTCAGTTTATCGAGTAGAAGGAAGAGCCTCCGAGGAGAGAGAGAACAGATGGCTGAACTGCAGACCACGACTTCGGCACGAGAGTATGAAACGATCTACGTGCTTCGTCCCGATGCTGGCCGTGAAGCCTCGGAAAATATTTCGAGCCGCGTGCTGGACGTCATTTCCAAGCAGCACGGGGCGCTCACCAAGGTGGAGAACTGGGGCTACCGCAAGCTCGCCTACCCGGTGAAGAAGCACGGGCGTGGCGTCTACGTGTACCTCAAGTACGTGGGCGATGGCGATCTCGTCACGGAGCTCGAGCGCAACCTGCGCCTTCAGGACGCGGTGCTCAAGTTCCAGACGGTGAAGCTCAGCGATGATGCGGTCACGGCGGCACCGGCGGCGCAAGAGATCGAGTTCGAGCACCTGGACGTGATCGAAGACGCAGAACCCGAGGATTCGCTGGCCAAGACGCTGGGTCTGGAAGACGTGCGCGATGACTTCCGCAGCGCCCCGAGCGAAGAGGCGGAGGCCCTAGAGGCCGAGGAAGAGGGCGGCGGCGAGGAAACCGAAGAGTCGGCGTGAGCCGGGCGATTCGATAGAGGACGAAGATGGCGACTCCCATTCAAGTAGTTTTGCAGCGCGAGGTGCACAACCTCGGCGAGAGCGGTGACGTGGTGCGCGTGCGCCCCGGCTACGCGCGCAACTTCCTGTACCCGCGTTCGCTGGCGCTGCCGGCCACCACTGGCAACCTGGCCCGGGTGGAGGAGTTCCGGCGTCTGGCTCGCGCCCGCGCGGATGCTGCCCGCAAGCAGGCGGTGACTACCGCCGAGCAGTTGAGCGCGGTCAGCGTCAAGATCACTCGCGCCGTGGGCGAGGAGAACAAGATGTACGGCTCGGTCACGGCCAAGGACATCGAGAGCGCGTACGCGGAGAAGGGCATCACCATCGATCGCAAGTTGATGGAGCTGCCGGAGCCGATTCGCACGCTCGGTCTGACCGAGGTGAAGGTTCGGCTGTATGCGGACGTCACGGCGGCGCTGCGCGTAGAGGTCGTCAAGCAGACCTGAGTGAGCATTCGGCATCATGGTCGGCGGCGTTCAGCGGCACTCCGGCACCCAGATGAGTGAGCTGCGCCCGACGGCGGGTCGGGTGCCTCCGCATGATCTCGATGCCGAGGCCGCGGTTCTCAGCGCGGTGATGCTCTCGACCGACGCGTTCGATCGCGTCGCCGAGTTCTTGCGGCCGGAGCACTTCTACTCGGGCGCTAACCAGCGCGTTTTCGAGGCAGTGCTCTCGCTGCAGGGCGACAGCCATCCCGTGGACGTGGTGACCGTCGCGGGCTGGCTGCGCGATAGGGGTCTGCTGCAGCAGATCGGGGGCACGCCCTACCTGGCGCAGCTCACGGACGCCATCCCCACCATGGCGCACGTGGAGGCGCACGGGCGCGCGGTCAAGGAGAAGTGGCGGCTGCGGCGAGTCATCGCCACCTGTCAGGACTTCGCGGCGCAGGGCTACGGCGACTGTGGCGAGGTCCAGAGCTTCATCGATCAGGCCGAGCAGGCCATCTTCGATCTGGCGCGGCAGCCCGAGTCATCGTCGGTCATGCCGCTCAAGCAGGCGCTGCAGGGCGCCTTCGTCATCCTGAGCGAAGCGTCGAAGCATGGCGGCGGCGTCTCCGGCATGGCGACGGGCTTTGTCGACCTGGATCGCAAGACGACGGGCTTGCATCCGGGCGAGCTCTACGTCGTGGCGGCGCGCCCGGGTATGGGCAAGACGGCGTTCGTGCTCAACATCGCGGCGCAGCTCGCGGGCTCGCGCAGGGTGCAGCGGGAGGGCAGCCCGGAGGTGGAAGAGGTGCCCGGCGACGGCGTCATCTTCTTCTCGCTCGAAATGCCGAAGGAGCAGCTGGCCGCGCGCTTGCTGGCGAGCGAGGCGGGGGTCGATGTCTCCAAGATCCGCAGTGGTCACATCCTCAAGGAGGACTGGATCAAGCTGACGGAGGCCGCTGCCAACCTCGGGCGCATCCCGCTCTGGCTCGACGACACGCCAGCCATCAGCCTGCTGGATGTGCGCGCGCGCGTGCGCCGCCTTCAGGCTGAGGTGAACCGCGGCGCAGGAGACGGGCCGAAGGCTCGCAAGATTGGGCTGATCGCCATCGACTATCTGCAGCTGATGTCCGGGCGCCCCGGTGTACAGAGCCGCGAGCAGGAGATCAGCGAGCTGTCGCGCGGCTTGAAGCAGCTCTCCAAGGAGATGGGCGTCGCCGTCATCGCGCTCAGCCAGCTCAACCGCTCGGTGGAGACGAGGAGCGGTAACAAGCGCCCTCAGCTCAGCGATCTACGCGAGTCGGGCGCCATCGAGCAGGACGCGGACGCCATCTTCTTCATCTACCGGGAGAGCTACTACAACAAGGAGGTCCCGGATGACGGGACCACCGAGATCATCATCGCCAAGCAGCGCAACGGCCCCACCGACACCGTTCGGCTTCACTTCAACGGCGCCTGTACCCGCTTCGAGAACGCTGCTGCCGACAGCCTCGATTTCAACGAGTTCGACAACTTTCAGGACCAGCCCTGACTCTCGCGCCGCGTTGGGCGAGCACTGACCGGACGCAGCGCTCTGCTCGGCGAGTTGCTCAGTGCGCAGCATCCTCGCTAGCAACCTCATCGCCGGCATCGTCATCGCTGGCCAGCTTGGCGACAGTGGAGGTAACTGCCTCGCGCGGGGGAAGCTTGCGGCTGATCAGCGCCAGCAGCTCCGGCAGCTGCCAGTGACTGGCGGCGCTCACGATCTGCAGCTCCACCCCGTGTTGCGCAAAGGCTTCCTTCAGCGCCGGGTAAGCCTCCTGCACCTCGGGCAAATCCGCCTGGCTGAGCACGACGATTTCGGGTCGCTGCGCGAGCTCGGGCTTGAAGGACTCGAGCTCCCGCCGCACCACCTGATAGTCGTGCAGCGGATCGCGCCCCGGCTCGTGGCTGAGCGTGACCAGATGCAGCAGCAGGCGGGTACGCTCCACGTGCCGCAGGAAGCGCAGCCCCAGCCCCACCCCGGTGCTCGCGCCCTCCACGAGACCGGGGATGTCCGCGACGACGAAGGGCGGCAGACCATCGCGCTCGACCACGCCCAGGTGCGGCTCGAGCGTGGTGAAGGGATAGGCCGCAACCTTGGGCCGCGCGCGGCTGACGGCGCGCACGAAGGTGCTCTTGCCTACGTTCGGGAAGCCGAGCAGGCCGACGTCGGCCAGTACCTTCAGCTCCAGCAGCAGCTCGCGCGCTTGACCGGGCGTGCCCAGCTCAGCCTTGCGCGGGGCTTGATCCGAGGGGGTAGCGAAATGTTTGTTACCGCGGCCACCCCTGCCGCCGCGCGCGATGCACACGCGGTCCCCCGGGGCCAGCAGCTCAGCCAGTGGCTGGCCCGTGGTGGCGTCCGAGACCAGGGTGCCCAGTGGCACCCGCAAGGTGAGATCCTCGCCGGCGGCTCCGTAACAATCTTTGCCCTGGCCGTTTTCGCCCGGCTTGGCCCGGTACACGGCCTGGCGGTGAAAGTCGAAGAGCGTGGCCATACCCGGATCCGCTTCCAGGTAAATGCTGCCGCCCCGCCCGCCGTCACCGCCCGCCGGCCCCCCGTAGGGCACGAACTTTTCGCGGCGAAAGGCTACCACGCCGTCTCCACCGCGCCCGGCCTCGACACGGAATCGACATTCGTCAACGAAGTGCATGGCGGGCTCCTCATAGCCTAGTTTTTTTCGACGAGGCCCCGAGAAACGCGCCTCGAGCCGAGAAATGGGCCCAGTTTGATGCGCCGCTCCGGGGAGCCCTCGGCCGTTTCGTCGGAGCATGGTACAAGCAAACATGCCGCACGAGCCGGGCAACGGCGTAGCCGCTCCCTCCGCGCCCCCGGCGCGTTCCAACCCGCCACCGCCGCCGGAGCTGCCGGGGCGCATCGCCGTGGTGGTGAACGGCAACGCAAAGAACGTGACGGCGGAGGTGATCTCCACGCTCGATCAGATCTTGCTCGGGGGTGATCTGTTCGTGTCGCGCAGCCTGCGCGAGGCGGATGAGATCGCGCAGGTGCTGGTGGCGCGAGGCTACGGCACGGTGCTCACCGGCGGCGGAGACGGCACCTTCAGCGTGATGGTGACGAAGGTCTACGCCGAGGCGGAGCGCCAGCGTAGCCCGTTGCCGCGCTTTGGCTTTCTCAAGCTGGGCACGGGTAACGCACTGGCGCACGTGGTGGGCGCGAGCGGCTCCGGCGGTGGAGATCTGGCGGCAGACATCGCGCGGCTGCGCCAGGACGCGGGCAGTCGTGAGATCGGACTGGTGCAGGTAGACGGCGTGCTCGCTCCGTTCTGCGGTTTCGGCGTGGATGCCGTGGTCCTGCAGGACTATGAGGCCGTCAAGCGCGCGCTCGGGCGCACTCCGCTGGCGCGCCTGGGCCAGGGCGCGGCGGGCTATACGGTGGCCAGCCTGACCCGCTCGCTGCCGCGCTATCTGGTGCAGCGCCCGGCGCACTGCCGGGTCATCAACCGCGGTGAGCCCTGCTTCCGGGTGAGCTCCACGGGGGTGTTGCATGCGCCCATCCGCAAGGGAGAGGTGGTGTTTGAAGGGCCGGCGCGGCTGGTGGGGGTGGCCACCATCCCCTATTACGGCTACGGCTTCCGCGCCTTTCCATTCGCGGAGGAGCGCCCCGACCGCATGCACCTGCGCATCGCCAACGTGTCGGCGGCCAGCTTCCTGCGGCACTTCCCCGCCATCTGGCGGGGCGAGCACCAGGATCCCGTGCACATCGCCGACTTCCTCGTGCAGGAGGTGGAGTTGCAGATGGAGCCCGCCTCGCCGTTCCAGATCGGAGGCGACTTTCATTCCGTGACGAGCGAGATGCGCGTGGCGCTCGCTGCGCGGCGCATCCGCCTGGTGGATTTCTACGCGCCCCCGAGCGGCGCGGCGCCCAGCGAGAGCCCGCCGCCCGCTGGCTCCAAGGTCTTGAAGCCAGCGAGCTGAACGCGCGGCGCCCGTGGCCCTGGCCGAGGGGTCGGCGGCGAGCAGGGGGAGGCGCCGCGTGGCGGCCCCACGGCAGCCCTGAAAACCTCAGTTGCTAGCGCGCGGCGCGGGCGTTACGAGGGGCCATGGCGCGCTCCAGGGTCGACTGGGACAACTATTTCATGGCCATCGCCACGCAGGTGGCCACCCGCTCCACGTGCGATCGCAAGCACGTGGGGGCGGTGATCGTGCGCGAAAAGATGATCCTCGCCACCGGCTACAACGGCTCGCTGCGCGGCCTGGAGCACTGCGACGACGTCGGTCATCTGATGCAGGACGGACACTGTGTCCGGACGGTACACGCCGAGGCCAACGCCATCGTGCAGGCGGCGCGCAACGCCGTGCGCACCGACGGCGCCGGCATCTACGTCACCGCTTCGCCCTGCTTTGCGTGCTTCAAGCTGATCGCAAACGCGGGTATCACTCGCATCGTGTTTGGTGAGTTTTACCGAGACGAGCGCATCTTCGCCTTCAGTGAGCAGCTCCGCATCCAGCTGGTGCACCTGCCTTCCGCGGCCGTGCCGGCGAGCGCGTTGCCAGCCCCCATCCCCGCCCACCCGGAGCGCATGCCATGAGCGGCCGGCGCGTGCTGGTGGTTGGCAAGGGCGGGCGTGAGCACGCGCTCGCGCGGCGCCTGCTGGAGTCGGAGTCCGTGGCCGAGGTGCTGGTGGCTCCAGGCAATGCCGGCACGGAGGCGAGCCCCCTGGGCTCCTCCAAGCGGCTCGCCAGCGCCGATGGCGCGCCACTCGAAGTGGCAAAGGCGTTTCGCCCGGATCTGGTCGTGGTCGGGCCCGAGGCGCCGCTCTGTGAGGGCCTCGTGGACGAGCTCCAGGCGGCTGGCTTCCTCGCGTACGGCCCGAGCCGGGCCGCCGCGCGGCTGGAGGGCTCCAAGGCGTTCTTGAAAGAGTTTGCGGTGCGGCACGGCATCAACACGCCCCGACATGTCACCGTGCGGAGCGAGGCGGAGCTCGCGCCGGCGCTGGCGCAGTTTGCCGAGCCACCGGTGGTCAAGGCGGACGGGCTGTGCGCAGGTAAGGGTGTGATCGTGGCGACCAGCCACGAGCAGGCGCGTAGCGCGGCGCTGGAGATGCTGAGCGGTCGCGCCTTTGGCGCTGCGGGACGCACGTTGGTGCTGGAGGAGCGCGTGTATGGCTCGGAGGTCAGCGTGCATGCCATCTCCGATGGGCGTCACGCCTGGCTGCTGCCCTTCGTGCAGGATCACAAGCGGCTCGCCGACAACGATCGCGGGCCCAACACCGGTGGTATGGGCACGTATGGCCCCGTGGCGCTGCCCGAGCCCGAGCTGGCGGCGCACATTCGCAGCCGCATCATCGAGCCCATCGTGGCCGGTATGGCCGAGGCCGGCACCCCGTTTCGCGGCACGATCTTCGCGAACCTGATGCTCGTGCCGGGGGCGGCGCCAACGCTGTTCGAGGTCAACACTCGCTTCGGTGATCCGGAGACGCAGATCTTGATGAACCTGCTGCAGGGGGATCTGTGTGAGCTCCTGTCGAGCGCGGCGCGTGGCGAGCTCGGGCAGGGGCGAGACGTGCTGGCGCCGCCGCAGCGCCATGCGCTGTGCGTGATCCTGGCCGCACACGGCTACCCCGGCGAGCTGCGCCTGGGCGACCCCATCCGGGGGCTCGAGGCGGTCGCAGCTCAGGAGGACGTGCTCGTCTACCACGCAGGCACTCGCCGCCAGGGCGAGCAGACGCTCACGGCGGGCGGGCGGGTGCTGGGGGTCACGGGCGTCGGCCGCACCCTGGAGCAGGCCCGGCAGCGCGCGTACGCCGCTGCCGATTCCATCGAGTTCGCGGGCAAGCAGCTGCGCCGCGACATCGGCATTGCCGCCCTTGGCAGCGCTGCGCCGCCTGGCGGCGGGGTCCCGGTCTCCCCGATTTCGGTACCCGGTCAGGGGTGAGCGTGCCGCACCTGTGGCAGACCGGTTCGCCTGCCGACGTTTACCGATCCGCTGCAGGTTTCTGGGCTACGATTGCCGGCGCTGGTCCTCGGTTGCTGTCTCGCTACCTGCCGTGGCGACTTGGCGCTAACCTGGGCGCCACTCGTTGATGCGCCCATCCCCCTGCCGCCTTCCCTCTATGATCCCCGCAGGAGCCGAGGTTCCCGCAAGCGAAGTGGCATGAAGAGGTCGGACGAAAAGGAGGCTCCGTGTTGCCGCGCACCCTGAGCTCACCAGCGCTCGGGGACGAGCGGCCGCGCACGCGCATCTGGCTTCGCTTCCAAAATCAGCGCGATTTCGAGCTTGGCATGGGGGTGACCATCGTCGGGCGAGGGGATGGTTGCCAGCTGGTGCTGGATGATCCGCTGATCTCGCGGCGCCATGCCTGCTTCGTGGTCGATGAGCACGAGGTGACCCTGAAGGATCTCGGCAGCACCAATGGGGTGCTGGTCAACGGAGCGCGCATCGATGAGGTGCAGGTGCTGGTGCCCGGTGACCTCATCACGCTCGGACAGCAGCACGCCGAGCTGTGCTGGGTACCTGCATCCGCGTCCGAGCGGCATCCACAGCTGCCGAACGGGCGCAGCAGTCGCCCGGCAGCGGACACCGTAATCGATCGCAGGCCCTCCAGCATTCCGCCCGGCGCGCGCCTCTACCCGGACTCGGAGCCCACCTATCACGGCACCGTGTTCTCCATGCTCTCCGGCGTGGCGGAGAAGCAGTTCGAGCTCGGCCGTGGTGCTGACGCGGAGCGCATCCTGACCCGCCCGCTCGAGGCGCTGCTGCTGAAGCTCGAGGCGGGGGCTGCCGGCTCGCAGGAGGCCCGGGACGTGGAGGAGGCGGGGCTCCTTGCAGTTCGTCTGGCGAGAGCTACCGGGCAGAGCCGCTGGCTCGACTACGCGTTCCGGCTGTTCGCGGCCGCAGAGCGCCTGCCGCCCACCCAGGTGATCGATGAGCTCTACCCCGCCGTGCGCGCCGCGCCTGGGGTGAGCTTGACGGAGTTTCGAGCGTACCTGGAGGTGCTGCGTCGCAACCAGCACCAGCTCGGGCCCGCCGAGCGCTTCCTGCTGCGCCGGCTCGAGGGGCTCGAGGGCGTGCTCGTATCCTGAGCCCGCGCGCCCTCCGCTCGACGGAGCGCTGCGTACTTCTTCGGCGGAGCGCTGACCGCACTCCTTCGGCGGAGCGCCGCCAGCGCTCCGAGCTCAGAAGAAGTTGCCGATCGTGAACTCGAAGCGGTGCGTGTCTTCGTAGGGCAGCGGAGAGAACGGAAAGCCCCACTCGAAGCGCAGCGGACCGAGCGGTGAGAACCAGCGCAGCCCGAAGCCGTAAGACGTGCGCAGGTTCAGCAGATCGTTCGGGAAGTTGAAGCAGGGATCGAGCTCGTCATAGGTCTGACGCGAGCCCGCCTGGCAATACACACCCTCCAGGTTCCAGGCGTTCCCGGCGTCCGTGAACAGCACGCCCTTGATACCCACCTCGTCCAGGATCGAGAACTCGAGCTCCAGGTTGTCGTAGAACATCAGGTTCCCGCCGATGGCCGCGCCGTTCTGATAGGGGCGGGTGTTGGGATCGATGTCTTCGGTGAGCGGCGCACGCGGGCCGATGCTGCGGAACCGGAAGCCGCGCACGTCGACGATGCCGCCCAGGTAGAAGCGCGCGAAGATCGGCACGCCATCCGCTGAAGGGCTGGTGACCAGGCCTGCCTCGGTGTTGAGCTTCAGCACCACGCCGGGCGCGACCGGGTAGTAGAAGCGGCCAGTGAATCTGTTGCGCAAGAACTCGTTGGTAGAGCCCAGCGTGGCCAGCGCCAGCTCGGTGGAGCCGTACAGGTACACACCGCTGGTCGGGAACAGGCGGTTGTCTCGCGTGTCGTAGTAGATGGCCGGCCTGATGCTCGACGTGACCCCGTCGTTGAACAGGTTGGCGAGCGGCAGGCGATTGTAGGCGCTGAGCGCGGACGTGCCACCACCCTGCAAGAAGGTCGAGGATGTGTCGCTCGAGATCACGTCCTCTTGCAGACTGTACGCGATCGAGACGCCGAGCTCGGGCTCGACCAGCGGATAGCCGAAGGTGAGGGCGCCGCCGCGCGTGCGGTTCTGGTACTCGGGGAAGACGCGCAGCTGATCGAACAGATCGGCGGTGAACTGCACCGGGCTATCGAGGAAATACGGCTCGAAGTAGCGCAGGTTCACCAGCATGCGGATGGTGCTGAGCTGGCCGTTGAACGATAACGTTTGCCCGTTGCCGAACAGGTTGGCCTGCTGAATCTGGGCGGTGGCGATGAAGTTCTCGATGCTGGAGAAGCCAGCGCCCACCTGGAACGTGCCGGTCGGCTTCTCGGCGACCTCCACCATCACGTCGACGACCTCGTCGCCCTCGTTGGTGGTGGTGACGTCGACCCGCTCGAAGTAGCCCAGCTGAGTGACGCGGCGGCGCGAGATCTCCAGCTTGGTCTCGCTGAACTTGTCGCCCTCGACGATCTCCAGCTCGCGCCGGATCACCTTGTCGCGTGTCTTGGTGTTGCCCTGCACCTCGATGCGGCCGAAGTGTACCAGCGGCCCGCGCTGGATCGGGATCACCACGTCCACTTCCCGGGTGAGCGGATCCGGCGTCGTCTCGGGGTCCGCCTGCACGTTGGCGAAGCCCTCGTCACGGTACAGGGTGCGTACCGCCTGCAGATCCTCCATCAGCTCGGCGCGATTGAAGTAGTCGCCGCTCTCACCGCGCAGCAGCGAGCGCAGCTTGCGCCGCCCGCCGATGGGCTCGATCTCCTTGCCCTCAGCGTCGCGCTCGAACACGCGCAGGCGCCGGATTTTGTAGCGCGGCCCTTCCTCGATGGTGATCGAGAGCTCCATGCCGTTGCGGTCCGGCGTGAGCATGATGCGGGGCGTGTTGATCGAGACCTGCAGGTAGCCTCGGTCGTAGTAGAGGCCACTGATGACCGCCATGTCGCGCTCGAAGGCGTCCTGGCGGAAGGGGCCGCCGGAGCCAAACGCGAGGATGCCGGGGTTGCCCGTGTACATCAGCGCCCGTAGCTCATCGCTGCTGACGCTGTCGTTACCGATGAAGGTGACCCGCCGCACGCTCACTCGGTTGTGCTCGGTCACCTTGAACTTGATTTTTACTTCGTTGTTCTTCTGCGGCAGGACCTCGCTGGTCGCCTCCGCGAGGAAGTAGCCCGTCTCCGCGTACTTGTCCCGGATCTTCTGGATGCTGCGCTGGATGGCGGGATAGCTGATGATGCTGTTGGCCTTGATCTCGATGGCCTCGCTCAGATCATCGCTCTCGATCTCGTTGTTGCCCTCGAACTCGATGCTGCTGATGTTGGGCCGCTCGCGCACCAGGAAGCGCAGCGAGACCTTGCCGGCGGTGCGCTCCAGATCCACCTCGATGTCATCGAAGAACCCGGAGTTCCACAGCTCGCGCACGTCCTTGGCCAGCGTCTCCGGCGAGAAGGGCTGCCCCACCTTCTCGGTGAGGTAGGCCAGGATATCGTCGCCGGTGATGCGGCGATTGCCGGCGACCTTGATGTTGCCGATGGGCATGCCGCGGGCCCGCTCGGCCTCATTCTCGTTTTCGATGGGCGAGGGGGCAGGCGGCTCTTGCGCGCTGGCGAGCGTCAGGCGCAGCGACGGCGTTCCAGACAGCGCCCATGCAAACAGCAGGGCCGCCAGAAACGCCCAACGCTGGCCAAACGGTACTCCTCGCGGTCTCTGGTGAGGCGAAGCGTTGGGCATTGACCGAGGCGATGACGAGTGGGTCCGCAAGAGGCGGAGATGACGAACCGACGAGTGTGCTCGAGCCAAAAGCGCGCGAACCCGGCGCTTGACTAACCTGAACCTCGAGGATTCACAAGCGTCGTCGCCGTCGGTGGCACACAGCTGGCGGCGCGGGCTGGCAAACCCCGCTGGGGCGGCCCACCACAGCTCCGTTCTTTTCCCGCGCCACCCGTGCGCGATGCCGCGGAGAACGCGATTTGTGGCGGCAGAGCTCGACGGTGCAGACGGGGCGCCGAGCGCACGAGGCCACTTTTAGGCTAAATCGTGCGCGTCCTGCCCGATGGCCGGGCAAATAATTGACTCGGTAACCGGATTCGCGCTAGCTCCGGCGCGCAGTGACGGCTCGATTTCGAGCACGCTTCAGCGGCATACGTAGGCGGAGACTCAGCAGGACTTGGCAGCAAGAAAATCGAAGGGCACGGGGGACAGGTCGGGCAAACAAAGCGGCAGCAACGGGCATGCCCGGGAGCCCCTGCCTCCCGAGGACATTGCGCTCCATGAGCTGACGCGCACGCGCTACCTGAACTATGCGCTGTCGGTCATCACCAGCCGCGCGCTGCCGGACGTGCGCGACGGGTTGAAGCCGGTGCAACGCCGCATCCTGTACACGATGTGGCAGTCGCGCCTGACCGCGGACGCCAAGCACGCCAAGTGCGCCAAGGTGGTGGGCGACGTGATGGGCAACTATCACCCGCACGGTGACGCGGCCATATACGACGCGCTGGTGCGCATGGCCCAGGATTTCAGCCTGCGCGTGCCGCTGATCGACGGCTCCGGCAACTTCGGCTCGCTCGACGGCGATCCGCCCGCTGCCTACCGTTACACCGAGTGCCGCCTGACCGAGATCTCGGGCTCGCTGCTGGGCGATCTGGGCATGGACACCGTGCCCTTTCGTCCCAACTACGACGGCACGCGGGAAGAGCCCGTCGTCTTGCCGGCGAAGCTGCCCAACCTGCTCGTCAACGGCTCATCGGGCATCGCCGTGGGCATGGCCACCAGCAACCCTCCGCACAACGCGGACGAGGTGTGCCAGGCCGCGATCCGCCTGCTCGACGCGCTGCAGGAGGGCAAGGAGCTGTCCAGCCGCGAGCTGTGCCGCACCCTCAAGGGGCCCGACTTTCCGACGGGTGGCCGCATCGTGTCGAGCGCCGAGGAGATCCGCGCGGCCTACGACAGCGGGCAGGGCACGCTCAAGGTGCGCGGCACCTGGCAGGTGGGCCCCGGGGATCGCGGCAAGAAGACGGTCATCATCGACAGCATCCCGCACGGGGTGAGCAAGTCTGCCCTGGTGGAGCGCCTGGCGGAGGTGGCCATGTCTCGCGCCATGCCGCTGCTGGTCGACGTCAAGGACGTGTCCGGCGCGGACGTACGCATCGAGCTGGAGCTGAAGAAGACCGCCGATGAGCAGAAGGTGATGGCGTATCTCTGCAAGCACACGCCGCTGCAGAGCAACGTGAGCTTGAACTTCACCTGCCTGGTGCCCACGGAGAATCCGGAGGTGGGGCGTCCGGAGCGGCTCGATCTGCAGTCGATGCTGTGGCACTTCCTGCATTTCCGGCACGAGGTGGTGTCGCGCCGCCTCGGCCACGAGCTGAGGGTGCTCAACTCGCGGATCCACATCCTCGAGGGCTTCGCCATCGTCTTCGACGCGCTGGACGAGATCTTGAAGATCGTGCGCAGCTCGGAGGGCAAGGCGGACGCCGCACAGAAGATCATCAAGCGCTTCAAGCTGGATGAGGAGCAGACCGACGCCATCCTGGAGCTGCGCATCTATCGCCTGGCCAAGCTGGAGATCCTGGTGATCCAGGAGGAGCTGGCGGCCAAGCGCAAGGAGGCCAAGCGCATCAAGGGCCTGCTGAACGAGGCCTCCGGCGCCGGCATCTGGGGCATCGTGCGCGCGGAGCTCAGCGAGCTGAAGGGCACGGGTGGCCCGCGCCGGACCGAGATCAAGAGCCTGAGCGAGGAGGCAGAGTTCTCCGAGGAAGAGCTGATCGTGGCGGAGGATGCCCACGTGCTGGTCACGCGGGACGGCTGGATCAAGCGCCAGAAGGAGATCAAGGATCCCTCGCAGACCCGCCTGCGCGAGGGGGACGAGGTGCTGGCGGTGCTGGCGGGCTCCACCCGCGCCACGGTGGTGTTCTTCTCCAACTTTGGCACCGCTTACACGTCACGCATCATCGACATCCCGGCCACCACCGGCTACGGCGAGCCGATCCAGAAGCTGTTCAAGCTGAAGGACGGCGAGAGCGTGATCGGGGCGGTGTCGCTGGATCCGCGCGTGGTAGGCGACTTGACCGAGAGCGAGGGCGCTCGCCCCGGCACGTATGCGGTGGCGGCCAGCAGCGACGGCTACGCGCTCTGCTTTGGGCTGGGCTCCTTCGTGGAGCCCAGCCAGCGCAGCGGCCGCCGCTTCGCGCGCCTGGCCGAGGGCGCCAAGATCGTGGCGGCCTACGCCGTGCACGGCGACGAGACCTTGATCGCGGCCACGCAGCAGTGCCGCGCGCTGCTCTGCTCCGTCTCGGAGGTGAACTACCTGTCCGGCGCCGGCCGTGGCGTGACCCTGATCAAGCTGGGGGAGGACGACGCCCTGATCGGCTTCAAGGCTGCGCACGACGACAGGGACACGCTGGTGTGCAAGACCAGTCAGGGCGGCGAGCAGCGCATCAACACCGCCAAGTATCAGACCTCCGAGCGCGGAGGAAAGGGCCGAGAAGTGATCAAGCGCGGCAGCTTCGTGGGAGTGGTGCTGGATACGCCGCCTGCGCCGGAGCCGTTTGAGGGCGCGGCGGCAGACGCCGGGTGATAGTGAGGAGCGAGTCAGAGCGCACGCATGGCCTATACAGCGAAAGACATCACCGTACTCGAGGGGCTCGAGCCGGTGCGCAAGCGCCCCGGCATGTACATCGGCGGAGTGGGCAGCGCGGGGCTGCACCACCTGGTGTGGGAGATCGTCGACAACTCGATCGACGAGGCCATGAACGGCCACGCCAGCGAGATCAGCGTCACCCTGCACAAGAACGGCAAGAGCGTCACCGTCACGGACAACGGGCGCGGCATGCCCGTCGACAAGCACCCGCAGCACAAGAAGTCGGCGCTGGAGCTGATCTTCTGTACCTTGCACGCGGGCGGCAAGTTCGACGGTGACAACTACAAGACGGCGGGCGGCCTGCATGGCGTGGGCGCGTCCGTGGTCAACGCCCTGTCCACCAAGCTGATCGCCACGGTGAAGCGCGACGGCGCGCAGTGGCGGATGGAGTTCAAGCGCGGCAAACCCACGGGTGGCCTGGAGAAGCTGGGGGCTGCGCGCGGCAGCGGTACCAGCGTGTTCTTCGAGCCCGACCCCACCATCTTTCCGCGCACGGACTTCAACGCGCAGACCATCCGCGAGCGGCTGGAGGTGGCCAGCTACCTGCATCGCGGCGTCAAGATCCACTTCATCGACGAGGCCGCCGACAAGAAGGAGCTGTTCCACCACGAGCAGGGGCTCTCGGACTATCTCACCCGCATCATCGCCGAGCGCAAGGCGTCGCCCGTGCACACGCCCGCGTTCACCTTCGAGAAGGAGAACGGCGTCCGGATCGAGATGGCGGTGCAGTGGACCGAGGCCACGGACGAGCACCTGCGCAGCTACGCCAACGGCATCCCGACCGCGTCCGGCGGCACCCACGAGAACGGCTTTCGTGCCGCCATGGGCAAGGCGCTGCGCAACTACGTCGAGACGCACAAGCTGTGGCCGCGCGGGCTGGCGCTCTCCGCCGAGGACATCCGTGAGGGCATGGTGGGGGTCCTCAGCGTGTTCGTCGCCGATCCGCAGTTCCAGGGTCAGACGAAGGACCGCCTGAACAACCCGGAGCTGCAGTCGGTGGTCGACGGCGCGCTGCGCCCCAGCTTCGAGCAGTGGCTCAACTCCAATCGCTCCGTCTCGGAGCAGATCGTGGCGCGCATGGTGCTGGCGGCGCGCGCGCGCGAGGCCTCGCGCGCGGCCTCGGCGGCGGTCGTGCGTAAGTCAGCGACCAGCGGGCGGCTCACCCTGCCGGGCAAGCTGAGCGACTGCACCGAGAGCGCTGGAGAGACAGAGCTGTTCCTGGTGGAGGGCGACTCGGCGGGCGGCTCCGCCAAGCAGGGCAGGGACCGCAACTTGCAGGCCATCTTGCCACTGCGCGGCAAGGTGCTGAACACCGAGGCGCTGGCGCTGGGCAAGGTGCTCGACAACCGCGAGCTGGCGGACCTGGTCACCGCCCTCGGCTGCGGCATCGGCAAGACATTCGATCTGAGCAAGCTGCGCTACTCCAAGGTGGTGCTGCTGGCGGATGCCGACTCGGACGGCAATCACATCACCACCTTGCTGCTCACCTTCTTCTACCGGCACCTGCCGGAGCTCATCCGCGCCGGGCGGGTATACGTTGCCGTGCCGCCGCTGTACCGCATCAGCATCGGCAAGGAGACGCACTACGCCGTGGACGACGAGGACAAGGAGCGCATCCTGGCCGCCAAGAAGGGCAACGCCAAGCCCGAGATCACCCGCTTCAAGGGCCTGGGGGAGATGCCCGCGAAGACGCTCTGGGAGACCACGCTCAATCCTGCGGTGCGGCGGCTGTTGAAGGTCGGCATCCAGGACGGGCTGGAGACGGACCGAGTGATCAGCGAGCTGATGGGCAAGGACCCGGCGCACCGCTTCCGCTTCATCATGGAGCGCGCGGAAGAGGCACAAGAGCTCGATCTCTAATTGCTGCCTGGTATCCGCCGGCGCCGCAGCTGGCCGTGGCGCTCAGTGGCGGCGAGCCAGGCGTATCCCGAGGGAGAGCTCCGCAATGCGAATGCCCTCGGGATAGTCGGTGTACAGCGGTGACTCGCCGCCGCTCCAGCCCGCGTAGCGCAGGAACACCCCGAGCGAGAAGCGCTCGGAGCGGCTCGTCTCATAGCCTGCCTCCAGGAAGTAGCCCGCCAGGTACATCGGCGCGTCACCGGTGCCCGGGCGGGGCCGCTCCACCGGGGGGACGTATCCAAGCCCGAACCCGAGCCCCAGAAATGCCCCCACCTCAGGGGCCGGGTAGAGCTCCAGGTAGCCCCCGAGCGGGGCCCAGACGTCTGGTGTGTCGTCGAACTGAAAGAGCTCAGCGTCGAATGCCGCCTGATTGTGCACGGTGTAACCCCCGGCGCGCGCATATTTCATGACCGAGCCTGTCCAGCCGAACTGCAGATAGCCGCCGACATCCATACCCAGGCGCAGGCCCAACCCTCCGCCCAGCGAGCGGTAGTCGGCGACGTCCACGCTCAGGTAGAGCGACTCATCGGTGTCGCTCATCTCCAGCACGGCACCACCACCGAGCAGCCGCACCTCGAACACTGCGGAGGAGGCCCGGGCTGCGGGTGCAGCGCCGTCCTCCGCCGCAGCGCTGCTGGCCACAGAGAACCCGAGACACAGCGCGCCGAGCGCGGAGCGCCAGCACGGCGTCATCCCTGTGCGCCACGATCGACACCCGGCGTGGCTGCCCAGCGACACCCGCGGCGGCGTATGGCCGCGATGAGTTCCATCTCGGGACAAGGGCGTACTGGATCGCTGCGGGCGGCTGTGGGTCATGATCCTCCATCGAGCAACTTGCATGCCGCTGGCTCGGTACGGCGTCTGTCCCGCTGCGGGGAGGCCGCTCTCCGACCGTCTTCGTGGTTGCACTGGCCGCGCCCCGGGCGCGGGCCGATAGTGCGGGCATGCCCGAACGTCCCGCTCTGATCGCGCCGCAAAGGGTCCTCGCCAGCGCCCGGCAAGAGCCGGGCGGCTCGGAGTGGCTGGCGCAGTTGCCCGCCACCCTGGCCGCGCTGAGCCAGCGCTGGCAACTGACCCTGGGCGAGCCCTTCGTCGACGAGGCGAGCTGCTCCTGGGTTGCCCCGGCGCGCGCGCCCAGCGGCCCCTGCGTGTTGAAGCTCG
Source organism: Polyangiaceae bacterium (assembly GCA_025937895.1). Taxonomy (GTDB): domain Bacteria; phylum Myxococcota_A; class Polyangia; order Polyangiales; family Polyangiaceae; genus SZUA-265. The sequence goes on from JAICQL010000050.1 coordinate 17,321, forward strand.
CGCTGCCGCACTACGAGGCGGCGCAAGAGAGCGCCGGGCTGCGCTTCTGGAGCGGCGAGCCCACGGTCCGCCTGCTCGATGCGGACCCTGCGCTCGACGCCATGCTCCTCGAGCAGTGCACTCCCGGCACGTCGCTGCGCGCGCTGCCCGAGCCGGAGCAGGACGTGGTGCTGGCCGGTTTGCTGCGGCGCCTGTGGCGGCCCGCGCCGGCAAACGAGTTCCGCCCGCTGCAGGCCATGCTCGAGTACTGGTCGGAGCGCGCCTGCTCCAGGCGAGCGAGCTGGCGCGACGCGGGGCTCGTGGCGGAAGGCCTGCAGCTGTTCGAGGAGCTGTCTGGGCCGTCGCCAGCGGACGTGCTCCTGGCCACGGATCTGCACGCGGGCAACGTGCTGCGCGCAGAGCGCGAGCCCTGGCTCGTCATCGATCCCAAGCCGTTCGTCGGTGATCCGGCGTACGACGCCACCCAGCACCTGCTCAACTGTCGGGCGCGCCTGGGTGCTGCTCCGCAGGCCACCCTGCAGCGCCTGGCGGAGCTCACGGGGCAGAGCGTGCAGCGCATCCAGCTCTGGACGTTTGCGCGGTTGGCTGTGGAGTGCTCGCACGCGGGGGCGCCCGACCATACGCTGCAGCTGGCCCGGCGCCTCGCGCCGTAGCACCCGTCTGGCTCGCGCCGCTCAGCCACGATAGCTCTGCAGATCGATGCCGTAGCGCTTGAGCCAGCGGTGGATCTGCATGCGGGCCTTGCCCAGCTCTCGGCCGACGGCGGCCACGTTGCCCTGGTGCCGCTGCAGCAGGGCGATCAGCTCCGCCTCGCTCGGCACCGCGTCGCGCCCGCTCTCGCCGGGCTCGAGCGCCGCGAGCACCTGGCCATAGTCGGCCAGCTCCCGCGCGATGTCATCGGTCAACATGCTCTCGTCCAGCGGCTTGCCATCACACAGCACCACCGCTCGTTTGACGCAGCTCTCCAGCTCGCGCACGTTGTAAGGCCAGTCGTAGTGGAGCAGCGCCACCATGAACGGCAAGGTCACCCGCAGCTCCCCACCGCCGTGCCGGCGGAAGAACTCGCGCACCAGCATGAAGATGTCCTCCTTGCGCTCGCGCAGCGGCGGCAGCGACAGGTGATACTCGTTGAGGCGCGCGTACAGATCCTGGCGAAACGCGCCACGGGCGAGCAGCTGATCCAGGTTCTGGTGGGTGGCGCCGATCACCCGCACGTCCACCGGCTCGGCCTCGGTGGCGCCCAGGGGATACAGCTCGCGCGACTGCAGCACGCGCAGCAGCTTGGCCTGCGCGTCGAGCGGCATGTCCCCGATCTCGTCGAGCAAGAGCGTGCCGCGATGCGCGGCGCGGATCAGGCCCGGCTTGTCCCGGTGCGCGCCCGAGAAGGCTCCGCGCCGGTAGCCGAACAGCTCACTCTCGACCAGATCCTTGGGCAGTGCCGCGCAGTTCACCGCGCGAAAAGCGCCCCTGCGCCCGCTCTGGCGATGGATGGCCTGCGCCACCACCTCCTTGCCCGTGCCGCTCTCACCCAGCAGCAGCACGCTCAGCGGTGAGCTGGTGGACTCGCGCGAGACCAGCTGGATTTGCCGCGCCACCTGGTCCATCTGGTAGCCGCCGATCAGGCCCGGGATCGGGCTGCCCTGGCGCACGGCGCCCGGGCTCAGCGAGCCGTCGATGCGATAGCGGGCGTAGCCCTCGGCCTCGGCCTGCACGAATTTGAGGATGGCGTCCCCGAAACGCAGCTCCTGCCCGTGTTCCAGCCGGGCCTCGCGGACGCGGTGACCGTCCACGAAGCAGCCGTTCGTGCTCTGCTTGTCCCGCAGCACCCAGGTGCGGCGCTCGCGCGTGAGCTCGGCGTGCTGGCGAGACACCGCCTGGACCGGTAGCTGCAGGTCCACGCCGCTGCTGCTGCCGATCGAGACAGTGCCCGACTCGGGCAGCGGCCACGCGGACGGCAGCGAGGCGTAGGCGTCGGCATACAGCACTACCAGGCCCGCGCTGGAGCGCTGATCCAGCGGGCCGAGGCCCATGAATTGCTGCATCGCGTCTGTGACGTGGTCCGACATGCGAGAGTTTTTCCCGGGGCGGTTCGGCTTTCGACTAGAGTGCGGTGAGTGTCGACTTCACCGCTAACCGTAGCCGCCATCCAGCTCAGTAGCCAGGATGACGTGGACTCCAACCTGGCACAGTGTAGGCATTGGGTTGAGCGCGCTGCACAGGCCGGCGCGCGGCTCGTCGTTCTGCCCGAAAACTTCGCCTATTTCGGGCCTGACGAGACGCGGGCTCGCGTGGCCGAGCCGATGATCACGCCCTCCGAGGCAGCTACCGTGGCGCCCATCCAGGGGCAGCTCTCGCGCTGGGCGCGCGAGTGGAATGTCACCTTGATCGCGGGCGGCATGCCCACCCGCAGCGAGGATCCGAAGCGCCCCTTCAACACCAGCATCGTGTTCGCACCCGATGGGCGCCTGGCCGCTCACTACCACAAGGTGCATCTGTTTGACGTGTCGCTAGCGGATGGCACCGAGCTGTGTGAGAGCGCGAGCACCATGCCCGGCAACTCGCTGGCGGGGGTGAAGGTGGGCGGCTTCGCCGTGGGGCTCTCCATCTGTTACGATCTGCGCTTCCCCGAGCTGTACCGCGGCCTCGTGGACGCAGGCGCCGAGGTGCTGGTGGTGTCCGCAGCGTTCACCCTGCACACGGGGAAAGATCACTGGGCTCCGCTGCTGCGCGCTCGCGCCATCGAGTCGCAGTCGTGGGTGATCGCAGCGGCGCAGTTCGGCTCGCACCCGCGTGGCCGCCGCTGCTACGGCCACTCGATGATCATCGATCCCTGGGGCGCGGTGGTGTCGCAGTGCCCCGACCGCCCCGGCTTTGCCCTGGCCACGATCGATCGCGAATACCTGGAGCAGGTCCGCCGCAGCCTGCCCTCGCTGAAGCACCGCCGCCTGAGCTGATTCTGCGCAGAGCCATTCTGCGCAGAGCCATTCTGCGCAGAGCTTCAGCTGGGCGGCTGCGCCGCCAGATCTCGCAGCACGCAGTGCGCCGCGATGTAACCGGCGCTGCCGATCACGGAGCCAGCCGGGTGCGTGCCGGCGCTGCACGAATATAAGCGCGGGATCGGCGTGCGGTGAGGGAAACGATCGCTGAAGCCGAAGGAGTTGTCGATGTGATGGATGTGGCCGGAGGTCATGCCGAAGTGCTGTGCGATGCGGCCCGGGTGCAGCGCCATCCGGTCCACGACCAGCGCTGACGTACCGGGCGCGAAGCGATCACAGATCGACAGCAGGTGATCGGAGTAGCGCTCCACCTGGCTCTCCCAGTCCGAGCTCGCCAGCTGCTCGGGCACCCACTGCACGAACAGCGCGGCGCTGATGCGGCCCTGTGCATCACTCAGGCTCGGGTCCAGGGTCGAGTGCACGTACCACTCGATGCTCGGAAAGTCGGGCAGCTCTCCGCGCTGGGCCGCCGCGAAGGCCGCCTCCAGCTCGTCCAGCACGTGCTCTTCATCGGGCAGCAGGTGAATGGTGGGGCCGAACTGCCCGCGATCTTCCGGCAAGCAGCGGAAGCGCGGCAAGCCGGACAGAGCCAGGTTGAGCTTGAAGGTGGAGCCAGGCCTGCGGCGGGTGTCGAGCCAGATGTTGATCTCTGGGGAGAAGTGCTGGGCGCCCACCAGCGCCCGCAGGCGGAAGGGGTCACAGTTGCCCACGATGGCGTGCCCTGCCAGCCGCGTACCGGACTCGAGCAGCAGCGCGCGAGCCTGGCCGGCGCTGCACTCGATCTGGGCCACCGGCGAGCCCAGCAGCAGCTGCCCGCCTGCCTCCGAGTACGCCCGAGCGAGCGTCTGGGTGATGGTGCCCATGCCGCCACGGCACAACATCCAGGTGCCGCCGCTGCCCTTCAGCCGGCACATGTTGTGGATCAGAAAGTTCATGCCGCTGCCCGGCGTGTCCATGCCGCCGAACAGACCGGAGAAGCCGTCCGTCACCGCGTACATCGCGCGCAGCAGCGGGCTCTGAAAGCCAAAGCGATCGAGGTACGCTCCGACCGAGCCGCGACACAGCGCGATGAACGCCTGGCGTAAGGCAGGGCGCACATAGCGCTCCGCCGTGTCCTCGATGGAGAGCGGCTCGGTGAGCCAGCTGGGCGCGATGTCCTCGCGCAGCGCCGCGAGCTCGGCATCCAGCGCGCGCTGCGCCTGATAGTCCTGCTCGGAGAAGAAGCGGCGCAGCTGCGCGGCGAGCGCCGCCTGGTCGGAGCCGATCAGCAGGTAGCGCGAGCCGGTGGTGGGCAAGAAGTAGTGCGGATCACGCCGGATCAGCGGCAGCTCCAGCTGCAGCTGCTGGAGCAGCTCCGGCTGGATCAAGCCCACCAGGTACGCGCCCGTCGACGTGGGCAGCTGCGGCGCCAGGGCGAAGGGGCGCTCGGTGCGCGCGGCGCCGCCGATCTGACTGCTGGCCTCTACGATCAGCACCTGCAGGCCAGCGCGCGCTGCCACCAGCCCAGCCACGAGCCCGTTGTGGCCCGCGCCGACGATCAACACATCCCAGCTGCGCCGGGCGGCGTCCTGCTCCGGCAGTGAAGGAGCGAGCCAGGGCGCGGAGTCAGCGGGCACCATGCGCCCACTCTACGCCAGGGCGCGGGGCGCGATCGAGGGGCTCTCGGCGCGCTCAGAGCTGGAACTGCTGGAGCCAGCTGGCGAGGCAGTCGATCTGCTCTTTGGTGATCACGAAGGAGCCGGTGGGCATGCGCTCCCCGCACTTGGGTGCCTCGAAGTCGCCGCGCACCTTGGTCAACAGCAAGCTCTTGCTGTAGTCCTCGGAGTCGATGATGCGCCCGCAGCTGGGGTTGCGCCGTGAGGGGCGGTCCACGAAGTCGTAAGCGCTCACCGCGTCGGTGGCGAAGTCGCCGATGGTGGCGTTGCCGTTGCTGTGGCAGGCGCCGTTGCCACAAGTGGCCATGAGGACCTTGGTCGGCGCGTCGCAAAACTCGATCGGAGGCAGCGCGGGCAGATCTGCCGGATCGGGCAGCACGTCCGGCGCGCCCGCTCCCAGCTCGGCCGGGCTGCCCTCACTCGAGCTCACCGGCGGTGCGCTCGGCGGCGCGGTCACCATGCTCGGTGGTCCTGCCGGCTCGTCGCTGGTGCCTGGCTGTGCCGCGACGGGACGCGCGGGCGGTACGGATTGCTCCTCGCCGATCGTGCCAGTGCAGGCCAGCTGCCCGCCGCCCAGCAGTCCCAGTGCCACAGCCATCCCACGCAAAGCTCGCATCGTGGACAGGCTAGCGCGGCGCCGGGGCGTGGCCCATGCCGGCAGAGGAGGGCAAGAGCTTTTGGCGCGAAGAGGCAAACGCGCCAGGGCGCTGGCTGGAAAATGCTGCACGGCTTGGAACCCGAGCTCCGATACGGGCGTACTCGCGCTGCACCGGCGCGGGCTCAGGGCACGGGCCCCAGCTTGCCCGCCCCTATTCGCAGGACCCGCGCCGTGAGGCGGGAGACGAAGGGCACGTCGTTCGACGCGAGCAAGGTGACTCGCCCGGAGCTGCGGCGCTCCTGGCACAGCTGGCAGAGCAGCGAGACGCCGCCAGCATCGAGGCCGTTGCTCGGCTCGTCCAGGATCAGGAGCCAGGGATCGCCGAGCAGCGCTGCCAGCAGACCGGCGCGCTTGCGCTGCCCGTAGGAGAGGGTGTGGAGCCGCTGGTGCCAGGCGGCGCGCAGCTCGAGGCGCTCGCGCCAGGCGAGCAGCTCCTGCTCGACCCGGTGATCGTTGGCCAGCCCGCGCAGCGCGCGTACCAGTGAGATGTATTCGCGCAGCGAGAGCTCCGGCAGCGCGTCGGTGCCGTCGGGCACGTAGCCCAGGTGCCGGCGCGCCTCCACCCCGCCGTCGAGCAGCGGGTGCCCCAGGATGCTGACCATGCCGGCATCGGGCTCCAGCATGCCGCACAGCACGCGCAGCAGCGTCGATTTACCGCTGCCGTTTTCGCCCAGCACGACGCACACCTCACCCGCCGTGCAGGTCAGCTCGATGGCATCGAGCACGCGCCGCCCGCGGAAGGTCTTGCTGAGGCCTCGTGCGACGAGCATCGCTTCAACGCTCCAGCCGAATCGGCCCTGCCCAGACAGAGCGCCGGGGCCGCCAGGGCTCTTGCCAGGCGAGCGCCGCCGCCGCCGTCCACACGCAGAGCGCCGCCACACCCAGCCAGACCAGCGAAACCGTGAGCGCCAGCAGCGCGGCTCCGACGCCGAGCACGAGCCGCCCGGAGTCATTGCCATCGCCGCGGATGGCCCAGCGCGCGAGCCCCAGCGCCAGCACCGCCAGCAGCACCGCCGCCAACAGCTCGCTCAGCCAGAGCAGTGCGTGTCGTTCGGGCGGGAGCCGCAGCGCGAGCCCCAGCGCCAGCGCATGCAGGGTACCGAGCGCGGCGCTCGCTGCGGCCAGCGGCGCAGCGCGCGCCATTCGCAGAGTGCCGGGCTCCGTGCCGCACACCGCGAGCAGCCAGCTCAGCTGCAGCTCGGCCTGCAACAGCGGCCCCGCCAGGCTGGCGGCCACCAGCAGCAGCGCGGGGCTCAGCGTGCTCAGCGCCCACACCAGCAAGCTTCCGGCGGAGCCCGGCGGGTTATTGAGCAGAGCAAAGTAGCTGACCAGCAAGGCAAGGCAGGTGAGGGCGAGCGCGCGCGCCAGCTGTGCGCGAGCGCGGCGCCAGAGGAGCAGCCAGTAGCTGGCCGCGAGCGCGGCGGAGGGCGAGCTGCCGATCCAGGTGCGACCCGAGCTCGAGCGCGGCTCGGGCGCCCGGAGCCAGACGGCGCCCCCCCCCAGCACCGCCGCCGGCACGCTCACTGCCAGGGTGATGAACCAGGGGGTGGCTGCGCCGAGCACCAGCAGCAGCAGCGCCGCCGCCAGCAGCTCCACGGGGCGAGCTAGCCGGCTGAGCAGCAAGCTGGCGGCGCCCAGCGCGGCGGCCACGTGCGCGAGCCCCAGCCCGAGCCCGCCGCCCCGCAGCCAGACGTACGCCCAGGGCAGCTCGGCGAGCAGCAGCCCGCCGCTGACACAGGCCAGGAGCTGCCAGCGCGGTATGGGCAAGGTGCGCAAGAAGAAGCTGGAAGGAGTGGTCAGGAGCGCTCGGATCGCGGGCAAGCTGGCGATCGTCCAGATGCCGTAGGCGAAGGCGCGCGCGCCGAGCGACTCGTGCATGCGCGCCACCATGTCGGCGGGCCGTGCCCCGTTGCCCTCCAGCAGCACGCTGGCCGTGATCCAGAGGCTCAGGTACAGCGGCAACGCCCGCTGCGCCGCCGCGCGCCCCGCCGTCGCGGACAGGCTGCGAAGCAGAGGACGCCAGGGGACCGAGGTCACGCCCGACGTCATCGGTTACGGCCGCGCCGATGGCAAGCGTCCGCGCCCAAAAATGTCCCCATGCTGTCAGGCTGACGCCGGCGCTCGGCTAGCGCGGCACGATCTCTTGCAGCTCGGTGCCCGCGGCGTAGCCGTAGCTGACATTGCGATCGAAGCCGTCGACGATCACGCCGATCGGCTGATCGCTGCGCACCTCGTGCACGCCATCGCTCTGCTCGCCGGGCTGCAGCGCCGCCTCGGCGCCGAGCGCCGCATCGATCACGGGGAAGCTCAGCTGACAGCGATAGACGGTGTAGCCAAAGCTCGCGGGCTCCAGGGAGCGCTGCAGCGGCGTGCCGCGCTCCAGATCGCAGCCGGGGATGCGCTCGATGGGGGTCGAGTCCAGCAGGATGCGCGCCGTGCGCGGAGCCATGATGCGCAGGAAGTCAAAGCTGTAGCGGTCCGGCGTGAGGAACACGTAGTCCGTACGGTACTGCTCGATCGGCGGGATGATGATGAAGCTGGGATCACCGCCGGGCAGGCTGCTGGGGATACCGGCGGCGCTCTGGCTTGCGGTCACGTTGCCGAGGGTCACCGGGCTATCGCTCTCGATCCAGAAGTCCTCGCTGGTCACGATCTCGCGCCAGCTGCCGCGCGCGTCCAGCCGAAACTCTGCCAGCTCGCCGCCCAGGCTGGTGGTGACGGTGGCCCCACCCTCCAGCACCGACATGACCCGGAACACCTCTGGCTCCGTGTCCAGGCCCAGGCGCGCACCGGCGTTGCCGAGCGCCAGGTGACGATTGAAGCTCACCGGCGCCACGAAGCGCTTGCCCGCGCTGCGGATGGGATCCAGCTGCTCCTCCAGGTGGTCGGCGCAGCAGCGGCGCTCGGAGATGCGATCGAAGCGCGGGGCGTCGCTCGCCTCACTGCCGCTGAACACGGCCACCGGCGCGTCCGAGGCCACGATCGAGCTGGAGAAGTCGGCGCCGAAATCGTCCGTCTCCAGGTTGAGCACGTCGAAGGCGTCGAGCTGAAACTCGACCGTGGAACCCGGCTGCAGCAGCGCCACCGGCGCCCCCGCCAGCACGCGCGCCGCGGTGGTGACGCGCACGCGCGTGTCGTCGCGCGTGGCGGTGATGGTCAGGAAGGCGCGGAAATCCAGCGGTGTCTCGCCGCCAAAATTGGTGTTCGGGTCGTCGGTGTTGGCGATGGTCTGCGGCCAGCCCAGCACCACGTACGCGTCCTCCATCGTACCCACCTGGCCGCGCAGGGCCTCCACCGGCTTGAGCAGGGAGGCGTCGTTGGAGAACACGTTGACGTTCTCCAGCGGGTTGAACTGGTACGCGACCACCGGCACCGTGCTGGTGACGCGGTATGCGCTGCGCGTCAGCGCCGTGCCCGTGCCGGTGTTGAACTGGCCCGGCGCAGAGCCGTCGACCTCGCGCGCGGGGAGCGGAAAGACCAGCAGGTTGAAGGGCGAGACCGTGGCCTCGATGACCTGCACGGGCGCGCCCGGTTGAGCCGGCAGCGTGTCATCGCGGTGGATGCGGACCAGCGCCGTGAGATCCGGCTGCGGATTGCTGACCACGACAGCGAACTGCTGCGCCGCTGCGTTGAGGCCGGGCCCCGCCACGGCGTTGTCCAGATCCACCGCCCAGTACTCGCAGCCCACGTTGCTGCGCTGCTGGGCGGCCAGGGTGCACAGGTTGGTGCAGACGCCCCCGCGGCAGGCCTCCGCCGCCTCGGTGTTGCACTCCTCGACCATGGTGCGGGTCTCCCCCGCCGCATCGCAGCGCAGCACCGTCTGGCCGTCGCAGCTCTGGCTGTTGGGCAGACAGTTCAGGCAGGCCTCGAGCTCGCTCGAGCACACACGACCACTGGCGCCGCAGTCCTCCAGCAGCTGCCACTCGGGTCCGGCAGGCCCGTCCGTGCAGCGTTCGAGCAACGAAGTGCAGCGCACCGTCCCCACGGTGCACGGCTGCAGCGGCACCTCGGCGACAGGCTCCAGGGGACGCCGGATCCAGCGATCCGCCGGATCGAAGGAGCACGCGCTCGCCAGGCAAGCGCCCCCAACAGCCGCCGGCCAGAAGCGGCGCGCAAACGAGAGCACCGCGCCTGGCGCGCCCCGGAACATCGCGCTAGGCGCGCCTCGAAACATCGCGCGCGACCTAGCGCTCATAACGAGTTGGAGCCACGTCGACGGCATAGGCTTGCCACGCCGCCCGGCGAGTCTGCTCCAGCTCCAGCTGCGCGTAGTCCAGCTCCGGGACGCTGGCCAGCGATGCCACCACGTCGAGCGCGCCGGGCAGCAAGCCCCCCTCTGGCAACAGCCCGAGCTCGGGCAGCTCCACCGCAGGGGCGCCGGGGGGGGCGATGATCGACCAGGTGATCAGCCCCGCGCCGCTGCTGATCGCGTAGTGGACCAGATCCACGCTGCGGCCGCGATCGGTCCAGCTCACCGACAGCGCGCGTGTCCAGCTGCCCGCCGGCGTCACCCCCACGCTGAGCGTGGGCACGGGCACGAAGCTGCGCACCGGCAAGGCCTGGCTCGCCTCGCGCGCGGTGAGCAGGGGCAGCACCGGGTAGGGCGGGCGCTGCGCCGAGCCCGTCACCGCGCGCACGCTCACCGCATATTCTGCGCCGGCGAGCGCGCGCCCGAGCGCCGGCAGACCCACTAGATCCAGCGAGCCGCTGCCGGGCAGCGGCCTCTCGCGCGACAGGTTGGGCAGCAGCAGGAAGCCCTGCTCCGCCATCTGGACCGCCGCGCTGACGACCAGGCGATCAGGACCGCGAGCGCCTGCCGCGGGCTCCTCCAGCTCCAGGGTCAGCGCCTGATCGAGGGTCAGGTTCATGGCGATGGAGAGCCCATCGATGGTCTCCCCCGGGCCTGCGTAGATGTTGCGCAGCATGCCCAGCGCGTACGCAGTGAATCGCGGCGGATCGGCGCTGCGGTTCTCCACGCCGGCCAGCGCATACAGCGAGCGGCTGCCTGCGCCCGTGGTGAGCGAGAAGGCATAGCCCGCCTGGCCCGGGCTGGCCTGAGTGACGGCCAGATCAGCTCGGGGCAGCCGGAAAGTGCCCTCCGGATCGCTGCTGGGCTGCAGCACGTAGGCCACGCGCGTATCGGCGGGGTTGTCCGGTGCCGGCACGTTCACCCAGCCCGCACGCGCGAGCTCCAGCGCGCCGCCCCAGACCAGCTCACCTGCGAGGGTCACTGGACGCGATGGCGAGCCGCCGAAGTTGGGCAGCTGGGGATCCGCACAATCCGGCGACCCCACGGGGCTCAGCGCCACCCGCAGCGTATCCACGGGCACGGCCGCGAAGGTCAGCGGTTGAAAGCAGCGCGCCGCGATCGTGACCATCACCGGCGCCGTCACCTCGCCGACAAAGGGGGCGCTGCCTGCCGCGTCCGTTTGCCGCACGTTCGCGCCGGGCTGCCCCAGCCGCTCGACATCGAAGGTATTGCCCAGGATGACGTAGGCGCCGGGCAGCGGGCTCCCGCCTGCCGTGACATACACCGTCAGATCTCCGGCGAGCGGAGCCCCGCTCAGCCCGCCAGGCAACGCCACGCCGGGTTCATACGTGATCCCACCCAGCAGCGTCTCGCTCGTACCGCCGGTGCTGACGGTGATGCTCTTCTGGCCCTCGGTGCTCGCAGGCAAGCGACAGTCCAGCTGCTGCTCACCGCCCTCGCTGCGCAGGGCCAGCACCTCACAGGGCAGGCCATCGATCTGCACCGTCGTCTGATCCGTCCAGCCCGTGCCCGAACCCACCAGGGTCATGGTGCTGCCGCCGGCAGCAGGACCCGCTGCAGGATCGGCATAGAACGCGTCGTAGTGATAGCCGTTGGCCAGCACACGGCGGGTCGAGGCATCGTCGCCGTTCTGGGTGCTGATCGTCACGTCACCCGGCGAGCCCGCTGGGACTTCGACCTGGATGCGATCGGCACGAGAAGCCGTCACCTGCTCGGCAGGCACCTCGACATCGCCGAACCAGACGCGCGCGTTGCTACCGAAGCCGTTGCCGCGCAGCACGCTGATGCCACCGCCGCGAAAAGGGCCGTGGGCAGGGCTCAGCCCGAGCAGCGCATGCTCGTCGGCGGGTGCCAGCTCCGTGGTGGGGATCGGCGCTGGGGCGGCGCCGCTCACGAAATCGTCCGGGGCAGCGCTGGGCTCGGGCTGGCGACGCCGGCTCCCCAGCTCGCTATCGGAGCTCGAGCAGCCGAGCAGCGCGCCGCAGACTACGACGCCGGCCCTCACGCGCTGCAGCACTCCGCTGGTGAGCTGCCGACTGGTGAGTTGCCCAGCAGGCGCTGCGCGACGTGACCTCGAACGAGAGAAAGGCATCGGGAGCACTTGATTTTCAAGGCTAGGGCGGCCCGCCCGGTCGTGCAACCGTTTCGGGCAGGGCCGGCGCAAAGGACGTCGCACGCGGCGCTGGCTGGAGCCACGCACTCGTGAACGAGCAAAAACGAGGCTGCTTGGAAAACTAGGCTGCCAGCCCCTGCAGGAGAGCGATGGCGACGGATTTCCGTCCCACCGTGCTCGCCCGTCCCACCCCGGCCGCGGGGGCCGCTTCCAGTGCATGGCCCGACTGGGGGTCCACCGTCAGCGCTGCGCCGATACAGGCGGGGCAGCCGGACTTGCAGGGACAGCTGGCGATCAAACGTGCCGCTCGCAACAGCAGATCGTCGGCACGCTCGAAAATACGGCGCGCCAGGCCCACGCCGCCCGGCAGCGCATCATACAGAAACAGTGTGGGGCGATAGCCCTCGCGATCGATGGGCAGGTCCTCCGAGCCGAGGGTGCGGCCGATGTCCCGCGGCTCACACATCAGTGAAATGCTCGCCACCGTCTCCAGCGCGGCGCCCGCGCCCCGCAAGCCATCGATGAGCATGGCCGGCGACCAGCGCTGCAAATAGGCGGCCGAGCGCTGCAAGGTCCACCAGAACGCGGTGGTGTGCATCTGCAGATCGGGCAGGCGCACGTCACCGTAGCCGGCGTTCTCGTGGGTGACGAACTTGATCTTCTTGTATCCCGTGACCGTCTCCACCACCTCCACGTCGCCATGGTGCAGCTGGCCTTGCGCCACCGCTCGCTCCGCGGCGGTGTCCAGGATGGTGACCCGGCTGTTGGTGAGCGCCGTCGTGAAATAGTCCGGCTCTACCCGGCGCACGTAGGCCTTGTGATTTTCGTAGTCGAGTCGCTCCACCTGATACTGAGCCGCGTCGTGCTGGTAGATGGCCTGCTCGTGCAGCATGGTGTGAGCAGAGCGCCAGTCCAGCTCCGCCAGGGTCCGATCCGCGCCCAGCTCGATGATCACGAAGTTGTCCCAGCTGATGCTGCGCAGCGAGACGAAGGTGGCGGGGCTGCTCTCACCCGTCCAGCTGTACATCGTCTCGCCGGCATACAGCAGCCCTTGCCGCGCCAGGTAATCCAGCGCATCTCGCGTGCTGGAAGGGTCCAGTGGCCCGTAGCGCGTCTCACCCTCGGCCCCCGCCGCAGTCCCGGCGGAGGGCCCGCGCCCAAAGGGCAGCTCGAACGCGGCGCACTTGAGGTGCTGCATCAGGATCTCGACGTTGTCGGGGTCGATGCGCGCCTCCTCGGCACTGGCGTCCAGCACGTATTCGGGCTGCGAGGCCATGAACTGATCGGTGGCGTTGCTGCTCAGCACCAGCACCCCGACGCTCCTGTCACCGCGCCGCCCGGCGCGGCCGAAGCGCTGCCAGGTGGCCGCCACGGAGCCCGGATAACCGACGCAGATGACCGCATCCAGGTCGCCGATGTCGATGCCCAGCTCCAGCGCGTTGGTGGCCACCACGCAGCGGATGCTGCCCTCGCGCAGGCCCCGCTCGATGGCGCGGCGCTTCTCCGGCAGATAGCCACCGCGATAGCCGAAAATGGCGTCTGCCGGCACGCCCGGCGACTGATCGCGGATGTACTTGAGCATCACCTCCACGGTGTTGCGCGAGCCCGCGAACAGGATGGTCGGCACGCGCGCCGCCAGCAGGTCCAGCGCCAGCCGCACCGCATGCTTCAGCGCACTGCCGCGAATGCCGAGCTCGGCGTTGACCACGGGTGGGTTGTAGAGAAACAGGCGCCGCTCCGCCGCGGGCGCGCCGGAGTGGCTGATCAGCGCCAGTTGCTCGCCGTCGATGCCCAGCAGGCGTGCAGCGTGCTCGCGCGGATTGCCGATGGTGGCGCTGGCCAGGATGAAGCGCGGCCGCGAGCCGTGGAAGGCGGCGATGCGCAGCAGCCGGGTGAGCACGTGCGCCAGGTGCGAGCCGAACACGCCGCGGTAGCTGTGCAGCTCGTCGATCACCACGTACTCGAGGCGCTGGAACACGCGCGCCCAGCGCGTGTGCTGCGGCAGCAAGCTGGCATGCAGCATGTCCGGATTGGTCAGCAGCACCCGGCTCTGATCGCGCGCGGCGCGGCGCGCGTCGGCGGGCGTGTCGCCGTCGTAGACCAGCGCCGGGATACCCAGCTCCGAGTCGGCGAGCAGCGCATGCAGGCCCTGCTCCTGATCGCGGCTGAGCGCCTTGGTCGGGTACAGATACAGGGCGCTCGCGTTCGCGTCCTTGGCCAGCGCATCGAGCACCGGCACGTGCAGACACAGGCTCTTGCCGCTGGCGGTGGGCGTGGCGATCACCACGTGCTGCCCGGACAGCGCCGCCGAGATGGCCTGGGCCTGATGATCGTACAGGCGGGTGATGCCGCGCCGCTCGAGCCCGCGAATCAGCCGCGGATCGAGCCCGGCGGGCAGCGGCGCGTGCTGCGGCTCGCGCGCGGGCAGGGTGCGCTCGGCGGCCAGGCACTCCACCACCCGCCGCTCCGACAGCCAGCGGTGCACGACCGAATCCACACCCGTGGGCACGCTCCACGGCGGCGGACGCTCGAGGCTGCGGGCGGCATCTGCCGCGGGCACGACGGGAAAGGTACCAGTGGCCATGGGCTGATACTAAACAAATGTGCGGCGGTGACCCAAGAGGTTTCCCGAAGGTGGCTCTTCACGCAGCCTTGGCGTACGAAGCGCCGTACACAGCCCCCATGGCCGACCCGCAGCACTCCGCCTCCGCCGATCTACCGCCGCAGGGCTCAGCCCCGGTGGAGCGCGGCCACCCCGGCTTCGTTTTTTTTGGCATCGTCGCCGCGCTGGCCTTGCTGCTGGACGTCACCACCAAGGCCTGGGCGGAGATCGAGCTCACCCGGCGCTCGCCGCTGGAGCCGATCGTGCTGGTGGAGGAGCACCTCAGCTTCGCGCTGGCGTATAACCGCGGCGGGGCGTGGGGCTTGCTGCAGAACACGAGCGAGAGCGTGCGCCGGCCGTTCTTCATGGTGGTGAGCATGGCGGCCATCGCCTTCATCGTCTCGCTGTACGGCAAGCTCTTGCCGGGCCAGCGCACGCTAGCCTGGGGGCTGCCGCTGGTGCTGGGCGGCGCGCTCGGCAACCTGGCAGATCGAGTCACCCGCGGCAGCGTCGTGGATTTCATCGACTACCGGGCGAGCTGGGTCGAGAGCATGAATCAGCTGATCGCCAGGGTCGTCAGCAGCTGGCATGTCACCGACCACTGGCCCACCTTCAACGTGGCGGATATCTGCATCTGCGTGGGCGTGGGGCTGATGGCGCTCGACATGCTGGGCTCGGGCCGGCGCAACGATGAGGGCAGCCGCGCGCGAGCTTCATCGTCCTCGGCGCCACATCCGGTGCGATGACGGCGGCGCGCGCTCAGAGTACCGCGCGCCCGCCGGGCCCGTGCTGGAGCGCGCCGGGGGGGCTGAGCTGAGATGCACCCGACCCTGTTCGTCGTGCTCGGCTATCCGGTGTCGAGCTACATGTTGCTCATCGGCGTGGGCTTCCTGTTTGCCACCGCGATGGGCGCGCTCTGGGCGCGTCGGGTTGGGCAAAATCCGGACACGATCGTGGATCTGGGGCTCGCCTCGGTGGTGGCGGGGCTGGTGGGCGCGCGTCTCCTGCACGTGCTGGCGGACGGCTATTTCTGGGACTACGTGCACCTGTGCACGGATCCCAGCCGCGTCGCCTGGCCCGTGCCACGGCTCGAGTGCCTGAACGAGCTGTCGGGGGTGTGGGATGCGCAGGCGCGCGTGTGCCGACCGAAGCAGGCGGACTGCTGGGCCTGGGCACAGATCTGGGGTGGCGGGCTCACTTTTTACGGGGGCTTGCTGGCGGCCACGGCCGCGGCGGCGTGGCTCTTCCGTCGCGATCGGTTCCCCTTCTGGAAGGGGGTCGACATGGGCGGCATGATGGTCCCGATCGGTCTGGGCCTGGGCCGCATGGGTTGCTTGCTGGTGGGCTGCTGCTTTGGCGAAGTGTGCGATCGCCCGTGGGCCTTGCGCTTTCCCGCGCACAGTCCGGCGAGCGAGTGGCAAGCGCGCGCGCAGCTGATCGACCTCGCCTCGCGGCCCTCCCTCGCCGTGCATCCGACCCAGCTGTATGAGTCCTTTGCGGCGCTGGCCATCGCCAGCTTTCTGATCCTGTACCTGCACGGTCGCAAGCGCTACGACGGGCAGGTCTTCGCGGCGTTCCTGGTGCTGTATGCGCTGAGCCGCTTCGTCATCGAGTTCTGGCGCAGCGATGATCGCGGCGGCTGGCTCTGGCTGTCCACGTCGCAGTGGCTCGGGCTCTTGCTGCTGCTGCTCGCCGGTGCCATTCACTGGCTGCGCGGGCGCCGGCAAGTCCCTCGGGTGCCCGGTTTTTCGCCCGCCTCCTAGGCCTGTGAGATAGACTTTTCGCCATGTCAGCACGCTCGAGGGTCCCGGTCGTTCCCTGGCTGCTCGCGCTCGGCGCACTGGGCTCGTACTGGGCCTGTCAGGAAGAGGAGGAGCGGCCAGTGGGGGTGGGGGACTGCGACGATTGTGTCGGGAGCCCCCTCTACCCACCGACCTCGATGGTGCCCGCCATGGGGGGCAGCGCGGGGGCGCCGGGCGGAGGCTCGGGTGGCCAGGGGGGCGGAGCGGGCACGGGTACGCTCGTGGGCAACGTCGATGCGGTGGTGGAGCCCGATCTGACCACCGCCCCTCTCGGGGCCGTCGTGGAGGTGCGTGCGGCCGGTCAGGAAGTGGAGCAAGTCCGGGTGGAGACCGCGCTGGACGGCAGCTTTCGACTGGAGCTCGTCGACCGCGACCCCAGCCTGTGGGTTGGCGTGGGCAGCTTTGCCGCGGATCCCACCAGCATCTTCATGGACACCCTGCAGGTGGTGAACGCGCAGCGCCCGGATCCGCTGGAGCTCTTGGTGATGCGGCGGCCGGTCTTCGAGCAGCTGGTGCAGGCGGGCTTTACCGCCAATCCCGTGGAGCTGGCGCCCGAGCTGGGCCACGTGCTCCTGCGCTTTCTGAATGGCGATGGCCAGGGCATTTCCGGGGTCACCCTGGTCTCGCCCGAGCCCGAAGACACCAGCGTGGCCTACGATCTGGGAGATACGTTCAGCGATCTCTCCACTGAAACGGCGGCGCGCGGCACGATGGTGTTGCTCAACCTGGGCGCCACGGCGTATCCCGGCACCGCTACCACCGTGACCACCGACGTGAACGGGCTGCGGCGAGACGTCGACGTCCGGACCGCCGCCGGCGCGGTGACCCTGATCACGACGGTCATACCCTGAGCAAGATGCCGGAAGGCCCCGAGTCCCATGAGTGAAGCCAAATTGATCGACGGCAAGCTGATCGCCCAGGCGCTGCGCCAGGAGATCGCCGGGGAAGTGCAGCGCTTTCGTCAGGCGCACGCGCGGGCGCCGGCACTGCACGTGGTGCTGGTCGGCGATGATGCAGCCTCGGCGGTGTACGTACGCAACAAAGAAAAGGCCGTGGTCGAGGCCGGCATGATCGGTGCGGTGCACCGCTTGCCTGCCAGCACCACCGCCGCTGCGCTGCACCAGCTGGTGCGAGAGCTGAACGAGGATCCCGCGGTGGACGGCATCCTGGTGCAGCTGCCGCTGCCCGCGCACATTCCCGTGGATCCGATCCTGGAGAGCGTGGATCCCGCCAAGGACGTGGACGGCTTCCATCCCGTCAACGTCGGCAAGCTGTGGTCGGGCAAGGCGGCCCTGGTCCCCTGTACGCCCCGTGGCTGCCTGCATCTGCTGCGCACGGCGGAGGTGCCGCTGGAGGGCTCGCGGGCGCTCGTGATCGGGCGCAGCAACATCGTGGGCAAGCCGATGGCGGCGCTGCTGCTCGGGGCCAACGCCACCGTCAGCATCGGCCACTCCAGAAGCCGGGATTTGCCGGCTCGCTGTCGCGAGGCGGACGTGCTGATCGTGGCTGCAGGCCAGCGGCAGATGGTGGAGGGCAGCTGGATCAAGCCTGGTGCCACGGTGATCGACGTGGGCATGCACCGCGGTCCCGACGGCAAGCTGTGCGGCGACGTGGATCTCGCCTCGGCGCGCAAGGTGGCCGCCGCCATCACGCCCGTGCCAGGAGGGGTGGGCCCGATGACGATCGCGATGCTGCTCGACAACACCTTGAAGGCCGCCCTGGCGCGCACTGCGCGCAGCTAGCTACCATCGTTCGCGCTAGGAGCGCGCCGGCAAGCCGTAGCGCTCCGCCGGAACACCCAGGCTGCGGCACACTTCTGTCAGCGCGCGGTCGGCTGCGCTCGCCAGTGCCTCCGGCGGCCCCTGGTTGTCGATGACGATATCCGCGCGGGCCACCTTGTCGGCGAGCGGCAGCTGCGCGGCGATGCGCGCCTCGAGCTCCGCCGCCGGAGCGCCGTCGCGGTGCTGCGCACGCTGGAGCTGCACGTGTGGCGGCACGCTCACCACCACTACGGGGCGCAGCTGCGCTTCCATCCCCTTCTCGAACAACAGCGGGATCTCGTTGCACACCAGCGGCTCCCCCGCCGCCGCCAGCTGCGCCAGCCGCTCGGCTCGCAGCGCCAGGATGCGCGGATGAGTGATGCCCTCCAGCCGCCGCAGGCGCTCGGGATGACCGAACACGCGGCGCCCCAGCTCCTTGCGATCCAGCTGCCCGTCGCGCAGCACGTCCGCGCCGAACTCCCGCGCCAGCTCGGCCAGCGCTTCACCGCCGGGGGCCACCACGGCGCGCGCCAGCTCGTCCGCGTCGAGCACCGGCAGGCCGCGCTTGCGCCACAGGGCGGCCACGCTGCTCTTGCCGGAGCCGATTCCGCCGGTGAGACCGAAGACGTGCATGCTGGTGGTGCGCCGGGCGGGGGATTTGACCTCCGGCAGCCAGTGCCCTTAGTCTACGGGCTCTGAACCGATGTCAAGGTTAGCGCGGGCCCTTTCTGCCCTGGCCGTGGCAGCCAGCGCGGTGATTTCCACGAGCTGGGCCCGTGCCGAGCTGCCTGCGCCGCCGCTGCTCTGGCGCTTCCAGACAGCCTCGCCAGTCTCGGCGGCGCCCGCCCTGGCGCCCTCCGGCAACGTGTACCTCGCCGGGGTGGAGGGGGTCGTGCATGCCCTCGCGCCCGACGGCCGCCTGCGCTGGAGCCATGGCGTGAGCGGCATGCCCATCGGTGAGCCTGTGCTCGATGGCCGCGAGCGCGTGTACCTCGCCACCAGCGCCGACCGAATGTATTCGTTCCACGCCGACGGGCGTCTGCGCTGGCGGCGGGAGGCGCGGGCGCGCCTGCGCAGCGGCGCGATGTGGCTGGAGCCGAGCAGGATACTGTTTCTGGCAGGGGGGCCGGGGCACGCCCCTTCGCTCCATGGGCTGTCGAGCTGGGGTGAGGCGCAGAGTCGCCTGCTGGCCAGTGCGGCGGGCCTGTTTGCTGCTGCGCCGGGCGAGGTGGCCGCGCTGGCATCGGGCAGGCGAGGGCTCGAGCTCTGGCGCTGGCGAGCGGGGGCGCGCTCGCGGCTGCCCCTGCCAGCGCAGCTAGCGGCAGGCGAGGACTTGCAGCTCCTGGTCGCGGGAGAGCGGCTGTGGCTGTTGTTCGGGGGTGAGCTGCACGCGCTCCAGCCAGGCAACTCGCGCTCCACTGCCTGGAGCGCACCTGCACGGCACGCCGCCGTCAGCTCGGACAGCGAGACGGTGCTGGTCGACACCGGTACGGAGCTGCGCTGGCTCGGCGCGGACAGCGGAGAGGAGCGTCGGCGCCTGCCGCTGACGGAGGCAACCAGCGCGGCACCTGCGGTCGGCAACGACGGCCTGGCGCTGGTCCCGCTGGTCTCGGGGGAGCTGCTGCTGGCCCGCCCGGGCCGCGTCGCGCGCGCGCGCTTCCGCGTTGGCTCCGCGCCGCTGCTGCGTCCGATCTGGAGCGAGCCGGCGCAGCGGGCCGCCGTGGCCGCGGGCGATGGCTCGCTCGTCGTGTTGCAGCTGAGCGACTCGACCCTGCCCGACTCCCCGCGGCCGCTGAGCGAGCCCGGCGCCGCCGCTCGCTCCGCGGAGCTGAGGCAGCCATGACGTTTGCGCGCCGCCTGGAGCGACTGGCGATGGCGGCGGGCGGAGCCGCACGCACCGTCGCCCCGTCCTCCAGCACTGCCGCCGCGGATGCACCCCCGCCGCTCCCCGCGGCGCCTTCGCTGTCTCCGCCGGGGCTGTCCCGGCCGGGGTCCACGCTGTCGAGCGATGCACGGCAACGAGTGGAGCAGCTCCGGCAGCAGCTGCAGGCGCTGCTCGCCGCCGACCGGCCCGCATCAGCGCGGCCTGTACCAGCGCGGCCCGTATCAGCGCGGCCCGTGCCCGCACGGCCTCCCACCGCCCGCTCTGACTCCAGCGCCGCCCTGCCGCACGCGCCCCCGCCAGCCTCGCGCCCGCCGCGCTCGGGCGTGCGCATGTCTCTGGCTCAGCTGCCGTTCGTGCGGCGTGACACGGCAACGGGCGCGCTCTGGCAGCGCAGCGAGGCGCTGACCGGAGCGCACCGCATCGGCAGTGTGCCGCTCGAGCGCCTGGCCGCCGCCGAGCCGGAGGTGCTGGCCGAGCTCGCGCTCGACCCCCGGGTGGCGCAGGCCGCGCCCTCGGGCTGGCTGTTCCTCGACACGGAGACGACAGGCCTGGCCGGCGCGGGCACGCTGGCTTTTCTGGTGGGGATGGCCAGCCTGGACGAGGCTCGCGGCGCCACCCTGGAGCAGCTGCTGCTGCGCGAGCCGGGGCAGGAGAGGCCGCTCTTGGAGCGAGTGCAGGAGCGCTTCCACGCCGCCAGCTTGATCATCAGCTTCAACGGCAAGGCATTTGATCGGCCGCTGCTCGAGGCGCGAATGGTGATGAATCGCCTGCCACGCTTGCCCGAGCGGCCGCACCTGGATCTCTTGCACGTCGCCCGGCGCCTGCATCGCGATCGTCTGGGCCGCTGCACGCTCAAGCGTCTGGAGCGCGACGTGCTCGGCTTCGATCGCGGGCCAGACATCGAGGGCAGCGAAGTCGCGGCCATATATGGCCACTTCCTGCGATCGGAGGACGCATCCGGCATCTCCGCAGTGGTGGCTCACAATCTCTGGGACGTCGCTTCGATGCTGGGCCTCGTCGGCCTGTACGGGCAGCGCCTGCCGCCGCTGGCAGCCCCGGATCTGGCCGGGCTTGCCCGGACCTTGCTGCGCGCTGGTGCGCTGCAGGAGGCAGAGCGTGCGGCGCAGGCGGCGTGTGACGGGGGGGGCGGGGTAGAGGCGCTCCGCGTCCGGGCGGAGCTCGCCAAGGCAAGGGGAGACGCGCACGCCGCCATCCAGGATCTGGAGCGGGTCTGCGCGGAGGTCGACGATCCCGCGGGCCGCCTGGAGCTGGCCAAGCTCTACGAGCACCGCTTGCGCCGTCCTGCGCGCGCCCTGGAGTGGCTGGAGCGGGGCACCACGGAGTCGGAAATCGACGACGCCCGGCGGCGAGCCCGTCTCGCGCGCAAGCTGAGCCTCTGCTAAGAGTCCCGCGCCATGGCCTATGACTTTCGCGCCATCGAGGAGCGCTGGCAGAAATATTGGGAGGAGCAGCAGTGCTTCGCCACCCGGCGCCGTCCCGGCGCCAAGAAGGCGTACATCCTCGACATGTTCCCGTACCCCTCCGGCTCTGGCCTGCACGTGGGGCACGTGGAGGGCTACACGGCCACGGACATCCTGGCGCGCTACAAGCGCATGTGCGGCTACGACGTGCTGCACCCCATGGGCTGGGATGCCTTTGGCTTGCCTGCAGAGCAGCACGCCATCGCCACGGGGGCGCACCCCCGCCAGACCACCTCGAGCAACGTCGCCAATTTCAAGCGGCAGATGCGCCAGCTGGGGTTCTCCTACGACTGGTCGCGGGAGATCGACACCACCGCGCCGGAGTACTTCCGCTGGACGCAGTGGATCTTCCTGCTGCTGTTTCGCCGCGGGCTGGCCTTCCAGAGCGAGATCCCGGTCAACTGGTGCGAGGCGCTGGGCACGGTGCTCGCCAACGAAGAGGTCGTAGACGGGGTCAGCGAGCGAGGCAATCATCCGGTGGTGCGCAAGCCGCTGCGCCAGTGGCAGCTGCGCATCACTGCCTACGGTGATCGGCTGGCAGCCGATCTGGAGGGGCTGGACTGGCCGGAGACCAAGCAGAAGCAGCGCGACTGGATCGGCCGGAGCGAGGGCGCCGAGGTGCGCTTTGCGCTGGTCGATCGCAGCGAACAGCTGGTGGTCTACACCACGCGTCCCGACACGCTGTTCGGCGCCACCTACGTGGTGGTAGCGCCCGATCACCCGCTCACCTCGTCGCTGGCCAGCGGAGCACAGCGCGCGGCGGTTGCCGAATATGTGGCGCGCACGGCGCGCAAGAGTGATCTCGAGCGCACCAGCGCCAAGGAGAAGACGGGGGTCTTCACGGGCGCCTACGCGATCAACCCGGTGAATGGACAAAAGCTGCCCGTGTACACCGCCGACTACGTGCTCGGCAGCTACGGCACGGGTGCGATCATGGCGGTGCCGGCGCACGACGAGCGCGACTTCGAGTTCGCCACCGCGCTGGGCTTGCCCATCGTGCAGGTGGTGAGCCCCGACGGCAGCCTGTCAGAGCGCCTGACCGAGCCCTTCACGGGGGAGGGCATCGCGGTCCGCTCCGCTGAGTTTGACGGGCTGCGCACCCCCGAGTTCAAGGCCCGCATCATCGAGCACCTGGAGCGTACTGGCGCCGGCGAGCGGCGGGTCAACTACAAGCTGCGGGACTGGGTGTTCTCGCGCCAGCGCTACTGGGGCGAGCCCATCCCCATCTACTTCCCCGTGGAGACATCGGGGGATCCGCGGCGCGGCGCACCCTACACGGTGGACTACAGCCAGCCCATCCCCTGCGAGGAGAGCGAGCTGCCGCTGCTCTTGCCGGAGCTCGACAACTACCATCCGGGCGACGCCCAGGGTCCCCTCGCCACGGCGCTCGACTGGCGCTTCTTCCAGCGCGACGGGCGCTGGTATGCGCGAGAGACCAATACCATGCCGCAGTGGGCCGGCTCCTGCTGGTACTACTTGCGCTTCCTCAGCCCCAACGACAGCCAGCACATCTTCGATCCGGCCGCGTACGACGAGTGGATGCCAGTCGATCTCTACGTCGGCGGCTCCGAGCACGCGGTGCTGCACCTGCTGTACGCGCGCTTCTGGCACAAGGTGCTGTTCGACGAGGGGGTGGTGAAAGATCCGGAGCCGTTCCTGAAGCTGGTGCATCAGGGCAAGGTGCTGGGCCGCACCTATAACTTCCACGTGCTGAAGGACGCGGCGGGCACCGTGCAGCGCGTGCTGGGCGCGGATGCCAAGGTGGTGCGCGGTCCGGAGCCGGGCACGTGGGTGCTGGCGGAGACGGGCGAGCGGGTGGAGCTCGAGGTGACGGCCGAGGCGGAGTGGCGCGATGGCAAGCCATACCACCCCCAGCACGGGGTGCTGCTCGAGCCCATCAACGAGAAGATGAGCAAGTCGCGGGGCAATGTGGTCAACCCCGACGACGTGGTTGCCGAGTTCGGCGCCGACAGCTTGCGCCTGTACGAGATGTTCATGGGCCCGCTGCAGGCGGACAAGCCCTGGCAGACCTCCGGTATCCAGGGCGTCGCGCGCTTTCTGGAGCGTGTCCATGCGCTCGCGCCACGCTGTACCGGGCAAGAGCTGGAGCTCGAGACCCGCAAGCTGATGCACCGCACCGTGAAGAAGGTCGGCGCGGATCTGGACGGCCTGCGCTTCAACACGGCCATCAGCGCGCTCATGATCTATCTCAACCACCTGGCGGGGCTCGAGCAGCCTCCGCGCGAGGCATTTGAGAAGCTGCTGCTGTGCCTCGCCCCGCTCGCGCCGCACCTGGCGGAGGAGCTGTGGCACCGCCTGGGCAACCAGGGCAGCATCTGCCTAGCCCCGTGGCCCAGTCACGACGAGGCCTATTGCGTCGATGACACCGTCGAGATGCCGGTGCAGGTCAACGGCAAGGTTCGCGGCCGCGTCGTC
>JAICQL010000166.1 GCA_025937895.1 Polyangiaceae bacterium
GCCAGTTACAGGGCTGCGCCAGTTACAGGGCTGCGCCAGCGATAGTGCGGCAACCCCGGACGAGGGCGTTCATTCGCCGTCGTCCGCCTCTTCCTCTTCGTCGCCGCTGTTCTTGCGCTTACGCGAGTAGCCCGACGAGTTGCGCTTGGTCACCAAGGGCTTCGGCTTCAGGCGGCTGAACGGGCCGTACAGGCGTGCCGCGTAGCTGCCGTCTGCCTGCTTGGTCAGCATGCCCTTGGTGGCGGTGTCGAACAGCCCCGGGATCTTCGAGTCGGGCTGCCCGAACAGCGCCTTGGTCAGATCGCTCTTCGACTTGTAGGCGTCCGAGAAGCTGAACTTCAGCTCCAGCTCGGCCAGGCTGCCCTCCAGGCGCTTGCGCAGGCGTAGGCCACCGGTGAGCGCGAGGTCGATGTCCTTGCCGTGCGCGGCGCACTCGTCCAGCTTCAGACGGCCGCCGGTTATGCCTGCCTTGAGGGTGAAGGCCCCCATGTGCAGCTCTGGCAGCGCGATGGTGTTCTGGATCTTGGCCTTGCCATCGCCCAGCACCAGATCCTCGGCGGCGAGATCGACGGTGCCCTCCGCCTTCATCAGGTTGTTTTCGGGCAGGTCGATGGCGATTTGACCGCTGACCCGCCCCGAGATGGGCAGCCCGATGGCGGCGGCCACCTGTGGCACCGCGCCCGGGTTGATGCCATCGAGTTGCAGCTCCAGGCGGCGCAGGTCCGCTGCGTCGCGCGCCCAGCCAGAGACCTCACCCCCCAGCGCCTCGGCCCCGAAGGAGGCAGCCCGAGCCCCGCTCAGCAACGAGAGCGGCGAGAAGCTCACGTACACCTCGTCCGCAGCCAGCACTGGCGCAGGCGGCGGTGGTGTGGTCTCGCTCGAGGCCTCCACCGTCATGCCGCTGCTCGCGGGCTTTGGCTCCAGGCTGCCCATGGTCAAGCGCACCCCGCGCGCCACCACACCGGGGAAGCGCCACGACCAGGTGAGCGAGTCCACCTCCAGGCGGTCCGGCGTGGGCCCCAGCTGGGAGGCGTTGTACGTGGCGACCAGGTGCTGCCTCAGCCGATCGTACGGAAAGCAGAGATACGCGAACAGAATGAACGTGAACAGGTACGCGAGCCCATAGGCCACCCAGCGCAGGTGGCGCAGCCCGAGCTTCGGCATCTTCACGGCTCGTCCTCCAGCCCCTCTTCTTTCAGGGCGTCCTGCAGCTCCTTGTCCGCATCCTCCTTGCTGAGCCTGTCGGATGCCTTCTCCTTCGGCGCGATGCGGTGGTACGCGGAGACCGTCATCTGCACGTCGTACGCGTTGGGCTCGGCACCGCGCTTGCGGATGTTGAGCTTGCCGATGCTGATCGGCTCCGAGGTGCCGGCCACCTTCTCCATGAACTTGACCAGCTCTAGCAAGCCTACCTTGCGCAGAGACAGCGAGGTGAAGCGTTCCTCGAACTTCTTGCCGTGTGCGACGGGCGAGGGCTCCTTGCTCTCCGGGATGGTGATGCCGGCTGCCTGCGCTGCCTTGTCCAGAAAGCCTGGCAGGGCTGCGACGGGCGTCTCGTAGCGGCGCAGGATGGCGTCGCGCTCCGCCTGGCGCTCGCGCACGCCCTCGCCCTCTGCCTCGATGCGCTCGATGGCCTCCATCAACTCCGCGTGGGTCGCCTCCGCGTCACCCAGCAGCGCCATGACCCCGATGGGGATGGCGGCCAGCAGCAGCACCGCCGCCACCGCTGCCAGGATGCCCAGCAGGCGCTTCTCGCGTGGGGCGAGAGCGTCGAAGCGGTCCCGTATCGTCATGGCTCCGTACCTCCTCGCGCTGTCTTGGTGCCGGCCTTCTTCTCGGCGGTGCACTCCACATCGAACGACATCGAATACTTCTGGCGGTTGCTGTTCACGGCCTGGGTGATCTTGGCCACCTTGACCTCCTTGAAGCAGCGATGCTGCGCCAGCGCCGCCGAGATCTTGTCTGCCTCCTCGCGCGTCGTGACGATGCCCTGGATCTTCACCTTGCTACCCTGCACATCGAACTCCTCGATGTCGTGCACGATGTCCGCGTCGATCGCCTTGGAGACCTCGATCAAGACGTCGAAGGCGTCCATCTCCGGCTGCGGGTCCTTCTCGCGCTGAGCCATGCTCTTGTCCAGGAGCTCCGTCAGCTCCGCTGGACTGGACACCGCCTGCCCCAGGGATTGCTGTGAGAGCGTCGCCAGCGACTGCTGCAAGGACTGGTTCTGTGCGTCCAGCGAGTGACTCCTGGCCCAGACCGAGAACAGGAAGCTGAGCAGGATCACGCCACACAGCGCCGCGAGCAGCGGCCAGCGCGTCTTGAGAAACTCGTAGCTGTGCTGGTAGGCGAGCTCGCCCTTGCGCAGGTTGAGATCGCGCGCGCCGCTGGCCAGGCTGAGGGCGAGACCGATGGCCTTCTCAAAGCCGATGAGCGACGCGGCTTCGCCCGGCGGCAGGCCCTCGAAGTGCATCTCCGGCAGGGGAGCTACGGCCACGCCGAGCGCGTCCGAGAGCACGGGTGCGGCACCCTCGATGGTGGGGCCGGCGCCCGCGAGGTAGAGGCGCAGAAAGGGCTCGCTGCTCCGCTGCAGCCAGGCCGCCTGAGACTGGCGCAGCGCCGCGACCATGGCGTTGCCACCACCGTCGGCACCCACGGACAGGGTGCGAGCAAAGACCGGCATGCCATCCCGGAGCACGACCAGATCCGAGCTACCCAGGCCGACGTCCAGCACGCCTACCAGCCCGGGCTCACGCAGCTCGGGCACCACCGCGGCCAGGTTCGCCAGCGGCAGCGGCCCGCCGCCGATGCGCTCTGGCTCCAGGCCCAGCGCGCGCTGGATCAGCTCGATCCGCTGGCGCACTGTGGTGATGCGTGCCGCCACCGCCAGGATGCGCAGCAGGTCTTGCCCCGGCTTGCGCCCCAGAGAGCGGTAGTCAAAGACCAGATCGTCGATCTCCACCGGCACTTGCGCTTCGATCTCGAAGGGCACCACGTCGCTCAGCTGCTTGGCGGCGGTGGCGGGCAGCTCGATGTCGCGGATGAACAGCTGATCGCCGCTGACGCTGGTGGCCAGGTGCTCCCCCTGCTGTACGAGCGGCAGCGCCACGAGCTGCAGCGCCTCCTCGAGCGAGCGAACGTCGTGCAAGGGAGCCTCGCGGCAGCCGAGCAGCCTGAGCGCGCGATAGTGCGTCTGCAGCAATGCAACGCGCACGTGCGTGCCGCGAATATCGATTCCAACTAACCTTGCCATTCTCGTTCCAGGGCGCGGGTCAGTTGACCCGATAGTAGACTACTCTGCCGGCAGTGCTCGGCACCAGGGCACCCTGGATGCCGACGGGCTCATCCTGGCTGGTGTTGCTGCTGTCGTTTGCGCCGCCGCTGGGCGCGTTGCTGCCCTCCGCTCCGGCGGTGACCTGATTGACCAGATCCTGCACGGAGGGAGCCTTGCGAAAGTCGACGACGGCATGGATGCGCACGTGCGTCTCGCGCTTGCCGGAGAGCACGTGACCCTCGGCGTAGATGCTGAACATCTTGCTCTCCAGCGCCAGGCCGCCGTCGAAGGCAGAGTCCAGCTTGAACTCGATGGGCTCGATGCCGGCGAGCTGGGTGAACATCAGACCGAAGGTGCCCTGCCCCTTGAGCGCCTCGCGCAGCTGCTTGGGCGAGCGAAATACCGGAATGCCGGCCATCATGCTCTTGGCCAGGCTCAGCGCCGTCAGAAAGCCCAGCTGCTTTTCTCCGGTGGCGTCATTGCACAGCGGGGTGTTGTCCACGGCCCAGGCACAGATGTACGAGAGCAAGGTGAGCGGGCTGGCGGTGTTGATGTTGATGCGCCCCTGCGACCACACGCTCACCGGGCGGTCCGCGGGGTTGGCAGGATCGGGCTCCACGAAGGTGGCCCAGAAGTCGTCGCCCACGCCGCGCACCAGGCGCAGCTCCTCCAGGCTATCAAAGGCGGCGTTCTTGCGCTGATACGGATCCGGCAGGTTTCGGTAGTGTGAGTCCTCCGCGCCGGTGACGGTGTTCATGGCGTTGGCCTCACAGTTCTCGGTGTCCTGATTGGCGTCCACCCAATCGATGATCGCCGAGCAGATGTCGAGGCGGCTCGCGTATTCACCCGCCTCGTTGCGGCGATCGAACAGCGGATCGAACTGCGGACCACCCATCAAGCCCATCAGCTGGCGCGCGACGTTCTGCGCACCGAAGGTGGAGCGCCCGGCGTTGTTGAGCGCGATCTTGGAGTCCTCGTCCACGATCTGCACCAAAAACCCCGCACCGTCGAAGCCCAGGCTGTCACCGCCGGAGATGTCAGTGTTGGTGAGCGCGCGAAACTCGGCGGCGCCCGCCTCGTCATTGAACGCACCCAGGATCTGCGGCCCGAACTCCCAGATCGGGATCTGCGGCACCTTGCCGCCGCCGAGCGCGCCGAGCAGCAAGCTCGCCGCCTCGCGCACGGTGGGCTCCGCGGCGATCAGCAGGCGCGACAGGTTGATCGCGCTCTTGGCGGCATACTCCGCCTTCAGGGCGTCACGATCGGAGAGCGCGCTGGCAAACTCCGTGGACATCTCATCCTGGGTCTCCGCCAGCATCACGCTCAGGATCGTCAGCGAGCCGAGCACCATGATCAGCGCGGCGCCGCGCTCGCGGAGCTTCAGCTTGCGGCGGAGTAGGCTGCGCTTGCTCATCACTCCACCCCGAACGTGAGCGGATCACGCATGGCCAGCGCCACCTTGGTGACGAAGCGCAGCGCCTCCGGGCGGCGGTCCGTGCTCGGACGCATGCCGCCCGCCAGGATCAGAGTGACCCGCACCTGCAGCGGCAGCCGGTTGTGCTGGCCGAGCGCCTGCGTGGAGTCCCACTTGTCGGTCCAGAGCCCCGTGGCTGCGTCCAGATAGCTGAGCTCGAAGGCGTCCAGGTTGGTGGCGAGCACCTCGACCCTGCCGCCATGCTCGGGATCAGTGTCCAGCCTCGGCGTCACGCGCCGCGCCAGATCGGTTTGGCCGGAGCCGTCCGGGTTGGGCGAGCCAAAATACGAGAGCTCCGCCTGATCCGACTCCTTGGCATCCTTGTCGAAACGGCGATGGCTGAAGCTGTTGAAGTCGACGCGCGCAGCGGGTGAGCCATCCGTGCCGATGAACGCGGTGCGCACTGCCACCAAGTTCTGATCCGGCGGCGCGTGCGCGGACAGGTACGCGGCGCTCAGCTCGTGGGCGATGCGCTGCAGCGCCGACCGGCCCTCGTGGTAGCGCTCGCCCAGGCGGGTGACGCCTTCGCGGGTGCGCCCCAGGCCGTCGAAGGCGCCGTACAGCAACATGGAGATCATCGAGAGCACTCCGATCGCGATCAGGAGCTCGATTAGAGTGAAGCCGCTGGCCTGGCGCCGCTCGCGAGAGCGCAGGCCGCGCCCCCGCAACAGGCCTGGTATCATCGGCGGCCTCGCTGTTCCGGGGTGGGAGTAGGCGGCGTGACCACGCCGCCGGAGCCACCTGCGCCGTCTGCACCCTCAGCGCCTTCCTCGACCGCGAGCAGGCCGCCCGCCTGCGGGTTCGTCAGGTACTGGGTGACGGTGAGATCCTTCTCACTGGCGCCATCCTTCCAGTAGACCTGAACGGTGACCTTGCGAATGCTGGCCTCCAGCATTCCCTTGAGCTGCGGGTACACCATGCCCATCGCCATCGAGGCCAGCCCGCTCGAGCCCATGGCCTGCATGGCGCTCGCCGTATCGCCCGAGGCGATGCCCTCCTGGGCCGCCTCGAGGCCGCTGCCTACCGTCTCCAGCGAGCTGGTCTCCCCCGTACCGTCCAGTGCCCCTGTGCCGGCGGCGGCGCCGCCGCCCAGCGACAGCTCCGGCAGCATCACCGGTGAGATGGTCCAGCGGCAGCGCAGCTCCGAGGCCTCGTCGTCGCAGCACTCCCCCTCCTCGTTTTCGGCGGTGAGCTGGTAGCCCTCCTTGAGCAGCTGCTCCTCGATCTCGTTCATCTTGCAGCGTGCCAGCCCCACCGCTCGGCTCAGCTGCCCGGCGCGCTTGGTGCTGGAGAACAGACCCGTCTGCGCGGTCAAGATGGTCGTCAGCCCGAGCCCGAGGATCGCCACGGCTACCATCACCTCGAGCAAGGTAAACGCGGCCCGCGCGCGCCGGATTCCCCGGCGCAGCCAGTGCAGTGGGCGCACCCTCATGGCTCCTCTCGCTCCTGAAAGTCGAGATCTCGCCGGCCCTCTTCCAGCTCGATGCGACCACGTTGCAGGCGTGCCCTGCCGGTCAGCGCGCTCACCAGGATGGTGAGCCCGGTGCTGTCCCCCTGGCGCCCGATCTGGATGGAGGCCCGCTCGGTGCCGCCACCAGGCCAGAAATAGAGGTAGGCCTGGCCCTCGGTGCGCGGCTCCAGATCATGCTCTGTCTGCACCTGCAGGAAGCGAATCCCCGTGCCCAGCTCGCGCTCCGAGCCTTCACCGTCTGCCCCGAACCCGGGCACCGGTGAAAAGCCCGCCGAAGGCGCGCGCGGGCCCTGGACGATCTCCCGCGCGTACTCTGCGGCGGCCTTCTCCAGCTCGGTGGCGGCCTCGGCACCCGCCTTGGCGCCCTCGTCGGAGCTGCGTACGCGCAGCATGCGGTCGCGCGTCTCCTCCAGACGGATGCGATCGCCCTCCAGATCAAAGACCAGCCGCACCGGGTGGCCCATGGAGTTGGCACGGGTCAGCGCCGTGCGGATGCTGCTCAGGATCAGCGTGCCCGCCGCGCGCTGGCGCATGCCGCTGAGCGCACCCGAGCCGCTGAGCACCATGCCCCCCAGCCCGGCGATGAGCCCCACCACGAGCAACACCTCGATCAGCGTGGCGCCGCGCGCCACGAGCCGCGTCCGGGCGCGCGCGCGGCCGGACGGAGGCGACGTCGAGGGATGCTCGCTCAACAACGGACTCAGCTCTCCGGTTGGACCCGTTGCTTCGGGATGCGGATGTCGTCTGCCGTACCCGCCTTGCGATCGGGTCCGTTGGACTGCACGTAAATCTCATCATCGGCGCAGCTGAACAGCCACTCCTGACCCCAGGGGTCCGTTGGACGGGAGTCGGAGTTCAGCTGCTTGTCGGCCACCAGCTGACCGATGGTGGGACAGGTGCTCTCGCTGTTCTGGACCTGCCAGAGCTCGATGGCCTTGCGCAGGTTGCGCGCGTCCTCTTCGGCCGTGGCCTTCTCCGCCTTCTTGTACTGCTGCAGGGCGTAGAAGCCCACGCTGCCACCCAGCAGCGCCATGATCGCGACCACGATCAAGACCTCGACCAGCGTCACACCGGCCTGGCCCGCACGACGACGGCCGGCGCGCCCGGCCGCCTCGGCTGTCAGGAGAGATGGTACGCCGGCGCCTCGGAAGGTTCCCCGAACGCTGGCCGCCGTCCGGCGGAGTCGAGCCATCACGGTCTCGTCCCTGTTGGTCATCTCAAATACTTCCTTTCTCGAGCTACTCACTGCGGCCGAGACCGCCAGTCCTTCACGCGGGTCATCCGCGGGTCATTCGATCCGATCCAGCCCCCCGGCCATGCCGTCGGGCCCAGCGCTCATCAGCACGTACGCCTCTCCCGGCTGCGAGCCCGGGCAAACCAGGGTGAGCGGGTTGCCCCAGGCGTCACGCGGCGGCCCCTGAAAAGCACCATAGTCTGCGAGCGCCGCAAAGCTCTCGGGGCAGCGCCCCTGATGATCGGCCAAGTATGCATCCAGGGCTTCGCGCACATCCAGCAGGATCGAGCGAGTGCGGCGGACACCCGCCGCGTCGCGCTCGCGCACCACCATGACGATCAGCAGCGTCACCGCTAGCCCCACCGCGAGCAGCGGGCGGAGGCGATACAGCCCCAGCCGGCGGAACAGCCCACCCCGGCGTTCCCACGGAAAAAACGAGCGTCGCTCCGAGCTGCGCCAGGCCATGGCCTCACTGCACCATCTGGTTCATCTGCACCAGCGGCAGAATGATCGACATCGCGATGAACGCCACCATGCCACCCATGACCACGATGATCAGCGGCTCGAGCAAGCTGGTCAGCGTGGTGACCTTGGTCTCGATATCCGCCTCGTACGTACGGCTCACGTTTTGCAGCATTTGCTCCAGCTGCCCGCTCCGCTCACCGACTGCAATCATGTGCGTCACCAGGGGCGGGAAGTAGCCGCTGCGGCGCAGCGGATCGGCGATGCTCTCACCTTCGCGGATGGAGCTGATGGCGTCCTTGACCACCGCCTCCAGCTGGGCGTTGCCGAGCACGCTCCTCACGATGTCCATGGCGGAGAGCAGCGCCACACCGCTTGCCAGCAAGGTTGAGAGCGTGCGGGAGAAGCGCGCCACGGCCACCAGCAGGTTGAGCCGCCCGAAGATCGGCACGCGCAACACGAAGCGATCCCACGTCAGGCGGCCCTTGGGGGTGGTGCGCCAGCGGCGAAAGCTATAGATGGCACCGCCGACCATCCCCAGGATCAGCCACCAGTAGGAGGCGAGCGTCTGGGAGACGAAGATCAAGAGTGCGGTGTACCAGGGCAGCTCCTGCTGCAAGCTCTCGAACATGCTGGTCACCTTCGGCACCACGCCGACCATCAACGCGGCCACCAGGATGGTGGCGATGATGGTCATGAGCACCGGATAGGCCAGGGCCGAGATCAGCTTGCCCTTCAGCCGCGCTTGCCCCTCCATGAAATCCGCCAGGCGCTCCAGCACCGTCTCCAGCGTGCCCGAGGCTTCACCCGCCGCCACCATGTTGACGTACAGCGGCGGAAAGACCTTTGGATGCTGGGAGAGCGTATCGGCGAAGGCCGTGCCTTCCTTCAGGTTCTCGGCAAGCGCCGTGAGCACGCGCACCAGCGATTCCTTCTCGACCTGATCCACCAGCGCGCTGATCGACTCGACCAGCGGCACACCGGCCCGGACCAGCGTAGCCAGCTGCCGGGTCATGACGGCGACATCGGCAGAGGACGGCCGGCGCATGAAGGCCAGCAGCTGGATATCGCGCTGCGACTTTGCCTTCCGCTCGTCCTCCGGCGTGGCCAGCGTGAGCATGACGCCCTCGCGGCGCAGGATGCCGCGCAACGCCTTGGGGCTGTCGGCGTCGCGGTAGCCCTTGACGGACTTGCCGGAGCTTACCTCGATGCCCTTGTACTCAAAGACGGCCATGGCTGCTTCTCGAGCAGCGGCTGCGGGGCAGCCGCTCACTCATCGAACATGTCATCCTGGGTCGCGGCGACCACTTCTTCCACCGTGGTGATACCGGCCAGCGCCTTGCGGGCGCCGTCGTCACGCAAGGTGTCCATGCCCCGTGCCTGAGCCACGCGGCGGATGCTCTGCGCGTCGGAGCTCTGCAGCACGGCCTCACCGACGGCGTCGTCCGCCAGCAAGAGCTCGTAGATGCCGAGGCGGCCAGTGAAGCCCTTCTGGTCACAGCTCGGGCAACCCTTGGCGCGGTAGAAGCGCGGCATGTGGCTGTGCCGCCAGCCCACAGGCTCGTAGGGCGCGATGCCGTCGGCGTTGCGAGCGACGTACGCCGAGGAGAGCTTGCGCTCATCGCGGCGGCGGGTGCGAGCGGGGTCGATGCCCAGCTGCTCGAGCTCGTACGGCGTGCCCGTGTACGCCTCCTTGCAGTGTGGGCAGAGCACGCGCACCAGGCGCTGCGCCAGCACTCCCACCACCGTGGAGCGCACGCGGAACGCCTCGATCTCCATCTGAATCAGGCGGGTGAAGGCGCTGGCCGCGTCATTGGTGTGGATGGTGCTGAGCACCAGGTGACCGGTCATCGACGCGTGCATCGCGATCTCCGCGGTCTCCTTGTCGCGGATCTCGCCCACCATGATCACGTCCGGATCCTGGCGCAGGAACGCGCGCAGCGCGCTGGCGAACGTGAGCCCGATCTTTGGCTGCACCGGCACCTGATGGATGCCCGCGATCTCGTACTCCACCGGATCCTCGGCCGTGAGGATGTTGACGTTGGGGTGGTTGATGCGGTTGATGCAGGCGTACAGCGTCGTCGTCTTACCGCTACCCGTGGGACCCGTGACCAGGATGATGCCGTCCGGCTTGTGGATCAGGCCATCCATCAGCAAGAAATCACGCTGGCTGAAGCCCAGATCCGGCAGATCCAGCAGCACGCTGGTCTTGTTGAGCAAGCGCATGACGATGCGCTCGTGGTCGCGGCTCGTGGGCACCGTCGACACGCGTACGTCGATCGCTCGACCCGCGATGCGCAGCGAGATGCGCCCGTCCTGCGGCAAGCGCTTCTCGGCGATGTTCAAGCCGGCCATGATCTTGACGCGCGCGATGACCGAGCTCATGAACTGGCGCCGCGCGCGCCGGGCCACGTACAGCTCGCCATCCACGCGATAGCGAACCAGGACCTCCTTCTCCTCCGGCTCGATGTGGATATCGCTGGCCCGCTCCTTGGCGGCCTGGGCAAACAGGCTGTTTACCCAGCGAATGATGGGCGCATCATCGTCCGACTCCAGGATGTCGATGGTGTCCGCATCCGCGACGTCGTCCTTGCCCTCCAGATCGCTGGTGGTGTCCTGACGCTCGTAGACGCGGTTGATGGCCTCATTGACGACGGCCGGCGCGGCCACGTTCACGATCATGCGCTTGCCGAACGTGGCGCGCACATCGTCCAGCGCGGCCGTGTCCAGTGGGTCCCCACAGACCACGGAGACGCTGTCCTCATCCTCCTTCAAGACGAGCAGCCGGTGGGCGCGCGCATAGCCCAGCGGCAGCCTCATCGCGTCGGTCAGAGCGATCGCCTCGTCATCGATGCTCTCCAGGAAGCCAAAGCCGCACTCGCGCGCCAGCGCACGCGCGACGGCGTCGTCGGTGGCCAGCTGGTTCTGCACGACGAGGTCGAACAGCTCGACCGGCTTCTCGCGTTGCTCCGCGTACAGCGGCTCCAGCGCCTCCGGCGTGACCACGCCGTGGCGCATCAGAATATCACCGAGCGCTCGCTGCTCCTGCATCACTCCATGCGCTCCACGAGCCGTGCGCTGTTGGCAGCAGCCACGCTACGGACTCCGGGATTGAGCAACAGCGGCACGTCCGCTCGCCGCGTGGGGGAGCTGTCCTCCCGCTCCGAGCGCTGCCGGCGCTGGCGGGCTGGCGGTGCCGGGGCGGGAGCGGCGGGGGTGGCGCTACCCGGCGACACATCCACCGGCAGATCCAGCGGCTCCGTGGGCTCATGCGACTTGGCGTCGCTCGGCCTGCCCTCGAGCTCCAGGCGCCGCCGCTCGGCGAGTTGCTGGAACGCCTGGCGGATGGCCTCGACCAGGCCGTTCGTGCGCGTGTAGTCCTTGGGCGGCTGCCACTCGGAGTTGAACACGAAGTAGCGGTCCAGGAACTCCTGCCGCTCGTTCATCTTGCGGGTGAACACCTTGCGCAGGTCCTCCTGCGACTGGATCACGTACGGCGTGAGGATCAGCAGCAGGTTGGTCTTGGCGGTGGTGCTGTCGCTGTTGCGGAACAGGAAACCCAGGACGGGCAGATCACCCAGCAGCGGGATCTTGCTGTGGGTCGTCAGCTTGGTGTCGCGCATCAGGCCGCCGATCACCACCGTCTGCTGATCGTCGACCACCACGGTGGTCTTGGCCGAGCGCTGCGTGATCGACACCGCACCCAGGCTGCCCGAGGGGCCGCCGGCGCCCTGCTCGCTGATCTCTTCCTGGATCTCGAGCCGCACCTGATTGTTCTTGTTGATGTGCGGCGTGATCTTGATCTTGGTGCCCACGTCCTGGCGCGGGGCGCCGCCGAGCGCGCCGAGCGCGCCGAGCGCACCCAGGCCCTGCAGGCCCTGCCCGCCGGCTCCGCCAGCGGCTCCGCCCAGGAGCGGCGCCAGGCTGGAGAGGTTCGAGCCCGACGAGTTGGTCTGCAGCGGGATGTTCTCGCCGACGTTGATCTCGGCCTCCGTGTTGTCCATCGCGATGATGTGCGGCGTGGACAGCACGTTGGAGTCCGAGCTGATGGAGATCGCGTTCAGCGCCACACCGAAGGCGGGGATGCTGACCCCTGGAGGCAACACCGGAATGCGCCCCTCCGTGCCGTCCAGATCAGGGCCGCGCACGCCCAGGGCCAGCGCCTGCAGCTGCGTCGGGCCGGCGATGGACTCCAGCGCGTTGAAGCCGCCGAGGATGATCGAGTCTTCCCCACCGCCGAGCGCGGCGGTGGTGCCGCCGTGGTAGGCCAGGCCCAGCGTGTTGCTGCGGCGCGCGGACAGATCCATGATCACGGCCTCGATGAAGACCTGCCGGCGCTCGCGGTCCAGGCTGTCGATGACCATGCGCAGCTGCGCGTAGTCCCGGGCCGAGGAGGTGATGACGAGCGAGTTGGTGGCCTTGTCCGCGGTCACGCGCACGGCCCCCTCGAACAGCCCCTCCGTATTCGCGGTCCCACCCGCGGCAGGCGCCGCTTGCGCTCCCCGTCCGCGCGCAGCCGTGGAGGCTGCAGCCGTGCCGGAGAGCATGCGCGTGAGGGTGCCTGCCAGCTCCTCGGCAACGGCGTGCTGCAGCTGCAGCACATGAATGCGGCCCTCGGCGGCGGGCGCCGTGTCCACGCGCTTCAAGAACTCGAGCAGTCGCAGGTAGCCCTCGTTCGAGCCCACGATAATCAGCGAGTTGGTCAGCTCGTCCGGCAGCACGCGCACCAGCCCGCCGCCGGCGGCGCCCTTGTCGAGCTGAAAGATATCGTTGATCTGCTTCGCGTAGTCGCGCGCATCACCGTAGTGGATCGGCTCGATCCACATGCGCGAGCTGGCGGAGCCGACATCCACCTCTTCGATCAGGCGAATCAACCGCCGGATGTGCGCGCCCGTGTCGGTGATGATCAGCAAGCCACCGGGCTCGTAGACGGTGATGTCCCCTTCCTTGCTCTTGAACTTGCCCAACAAGGTGGCCACCTCGTTGGCGCTGACGCTCTTCAAGCGATACAGCCGCGTCACGTAGGCGTCCGTCTCCGGGATGGGCGTGGCGCGCGAGTAGAGCGGCGGCACCGACTGCGCCGCTCCCGCGCTGTCCACGATCTTCAGAAACTCGCCCTGCGGCACCACGGTCAGGCCGTTGGCCTGCAGGATCGAGAGGAACGCCTCGTACGCCTCGGCCAGGGTCACCGGCTCGGGGGAGACCACCGTGATGCTGATCTTCCGCACCTTGGAGCCGTAGATGAAGCGCTTGCCGGTGAGCCCACTGATGTGCTGCACCAGCTCGGCGAGATCCGCGTCCTCCAGGTTGAACTTGACCCGATGGGTGCCCGGCTTGGGCCGGTACGGCGTGTCCACCGCCTTCGCGATCGAATCCATGCTCTGCGGCAGGGGGCCCTTGGCGCCCGGCATGTCGGAGGCATTGCCGGAGGCCGTCGTGTCCGTGGACGGGGTCTGCGCGAGCGCGCGCGGGCCAGCGGTCAGCCCCAGAAATGCGATGCTCGCGGACAACCAGTGAATTGCTCCCCGCCGCGCGATGGCGCGGCGCAGCGAGCGCGCGCTGGGCGATTCCGGCGCTGGCTGCGGTTCGGAGGCAAGGCGCCCGCCCACCGGACGCAGCGCAGGTAAGTAAGCACGAGGTCGAAGGGGCATGAAGGTCACTTGATATTGAAATTGATGGTGAGCGGCTTGCCGCGGCGGGTGAGCTGAACGGTGAGGTTGCTTGCCGTGCGCAGGCGCGCATAGGCCTCCAGAGCCTTCTCCGGGCTGGCCATGTCGAAGCCGTTGATCTGCTCCAGGCGGTCGCCGTTCTGCATGCCAAGCGTGCCCAGCAGCGTATCTGGACGGATGCCGAACAGGCGAATTCCCACCGTCTTGCCGTCCTTCTGCTCGGGGACGATGCGCGCCGAGCGCATGAGGGTGGCCTGGTTCTCGAGGATGTTGTCGATCACGGCCCGATCGACGTTGAACTCGGTCTCGCTGACCTTCTGGATTTTGTCGGCGATCTCGGTCGGCACGGCGGGGGCCCCGCGGCTCGACGTGCGCGAGGCACGCCGGGCGGCGCGGTCCTCGGCAGCGGGTGCAGCGGGTGCGGCAGTGGCCTCGGTGCTGGCGCCCTCGCCGCCCTTCTTCTCACTGAAGAGCAGCGCCTGGCACAGCCTCTCGTCGGTCAGCAGCCAGACTGCGGGGCTGGCCTTGCTCGCGTTGTAACCGATGTAGGCCACCTTCATCTTGCCTACCTCGTCGCCCACCCGTCGGGTCGCAGCGTCGGCGTCCCCCGGCCCCTTCAGCTGGGCCAGCGACCACTCCGGATCGAGCGACTCCGTCACGATGTTCACGGTCACGCCATCGCACTCCGGTGCATTCAGCGGATCGCTCAGGTCCGCGGTGGCCTTTTCTTGTTGCTGCTCCGGAAACTCGACGTTGATGGGCGCACGGTCCAGCGGTCCGGTGACGGAGTCGAAAGGATTCCGCGCCAGAATGGCGTCGCCGTTGACGATGGGCTGCGTGAACGCCGGCGGAGCCTTGCGGCGCGCCCGACGCGCCTTCGCAGCCGGCGGCGGAGTGGCCGAGATCACGCTCGACGCGACCAACTCCACGGCGCCAGCAGCCTGAAAATAGACGGCCAGCCCGAGCAGGATGACGACGATGAACCCGAATGATTTTCTCGCGAAGCGTTCCACGCCCATGGCGGTATCAGAACTCCAAAGGCCGAGAAGCGAGACTCATGCCAAGCGCCCAACTAGCGCATCCCATGGTCTTTTTCAGCCCGAAATCGTTGTGCTCGCCGCTCTGGCGACAAGCTGGCAAGGCGCCCTTCCCCGCAGCGCGCCGCGTGACAATCTGACAACTGAATTCGCGTTCGAGCCGCGAGCGTCGGGCTGCGCTCACGCCGCGGAGCCCGAACCCTCGTCCAGCTTGCGGTAGATCGTGCGCGTGGAGATGCCCAGTAGCTGAGCGGCCAGGGATTTGTCCCCCTCGGTGCGGCGCAGCGTCTCGCGGATCATGCGTTGTTCCACCTCGGCCAGCGGCGTGCCCACCTCGAAGACGAGGCTGGAGGGGGCCGCGGCGGCAGCCCGGGTCACGGGATCAGGCAGATCCGTCAGGCTGAGCACGTCGGACGAGCAGAGCACCGCCGCCCGCTCGACCACATTCTCCAGCTCTCGCACGTTGCCCGGCCAGGAATAGTCGAGCAGCTTGGCCAGCGCTTCGCTCGACACGCTGAGCCGCGGGCGGCCATTCTTGGCGCAGTAGATGCCGAGGAAGTGGTCGACCAGCAGCGGGATGTCGTCACGCCGCGAGCGCAGCGGCGGTGCGGTGATCGCGATCACGTTGAGCCGGTAGTACAAATCCTCCCGAAAGCGCCCCGCCTCCACCTCTTGCTGCAGGTTGCGATTGGTCGCCGCGATGATGCGGACATCCGCCTTTACCGTATCTCCCCCCAGGGGCTCGTACTCGCCCTCCTGCAGCACCCGCAGCAGCTGGACCTGGACCGCGGGGGTCAGCTCACCGATCTCGTCGAGGAACAGAGAGCCCCCGGCCGCCCGCGCAAAGCGCCCATCGCGCCTCGCGACTGCGCCCGTGAACGCGCCGCGCTCGTGACCGAACAGCTCTCCTTCCAGGATCGACTCCGGGATGGCCGAGCAGTTCACGGCGACGAAGGGACCCGAGGCGCGCGCGCTGCGCCCGTGGATGTGGCGGGCGATGAGCTCCTTGCCCGTGCCGCTCTCGCCCAGCAAGAGCACGGTGGCGCTCGATGGGGCGGCCTGGTTGCTGATGTCGAGCACGCGCCGCAGAGCCGAGCTCTGGCCGACGATTTCGCGGTGCGTGAGCATGCGCAGCTCGCGCCGCAAGGAGCGGTTCTCCGCCAGCAGCAGCTGCCGCTCGGCCGCCTTGCGCACGCTCTTGACGATGTTCATGCGCTTGAGCGGCTTCTCGACGAAGTCGTAGGCGCCGTCGCGCATGGCTTGCACTGCCGTCTCGACCGTACCGTAAGCGGTCATCAGCACCGCCTCGGTGTCGGGCGCCACCTCCTTCAGCGCGCGCAGCAGCTCCGCGCCCGAGGTCCCTGGCATCATCAGGTCGATCAGCGCCACCTGGATGCGATGCCGGCGCACCAGATCGAGCGCCGATTTCGCGTCCTCCGCCGTGAGCACGCGCATCTGCTCGCGCTCGAAGATCTTGCGCAGAGAGCTGAGGTTGCTGGGCTCGTCGTCGACCACGAGCACGGTCAGCTGCCCGTCTTCGTGCGAGCTTTCCTCTGCCGTCATGACATCGTCCGCCAGATTGGCATGGCGAGTGTCAGTTTTTCAGGTTCCCGCAATATGTCAAGGCGAGTGTCAAAATGTCAGGCATCGCCCAGGCGCCGGGCCGGCGCCGCCCTGCCCGTCACCTCCAGCTAAGCCGAGAAGAGTTGTACGAGCCCTAGAGCTGGCGAGTGACAAATGCTACGGCCTGAGCCCTCCGCTCGTCGGGGGGTGGAACGCTCATGAGCTACGTAGTTCTTGCTCGAAAGTGGCGCCCGATGAGTTTTCGGGACCTGGTTGGTCAGGAGCACGTGGGGCGCAGCCTCGCGAACGCCATCGAGCAAGGGCGGGTGGCACACGCCTTCCTGTTCACCGGCGTCCGCGGCGTGGGCAAGACGACCAGCGCGCGCATCCTGGCCAAGGCGCTCAACTGTCTGAATCCACGCCCGCTGGGAGAGCCCGGGCAGGGCAGCGAGCCTTGCCTCGAGTGCGCCGCCTGCAAGGAGATCGCGGAAGGCACGGACGTCGACGTGCGCGAGATCGACGGCGCCAGCTACACGGGCGTGGACGAGATCCGCAAGCTGCAGGAGTCGCTGCCCTACCGGCCCACGCGGGACCGCTACAAAATCTTCATCGTGGACGAGGTCCACATGCTCTCGCAGAACGCCTGGAACGCGCTGCTGAAGACGCTGGAGGAGCCGCCGCCGCACGTCAAATTCATCCTCGCCACCACCGAAGTGCACAAGGTACCCGTCACCATCCTGAGTCGGGTCCAGCGCTTCGACTTCAAGATGATCCCGACGCGGCTGATCGCGGAGCGGGTCCGCGCCGTGCTGGATGCAGAGCACATCGAGGCGGATGAGCATGCCGTCACTCTGGTGGCGCGGGAAGCCGCGGGCAGCATGCGTGACGCGCTGAGCCTGCTGGACCAGGTGATCGCTTTCAACCCCGATCGCCTGCTGGGTGAAGAGGTGGCGCGGGTGCTCGGCGTGGCCGGGCACGCATCGCTGCTCGAGATCCTGGCAGGGGTGCTCGCGGGGGAGCCTGCGCGCGTGCTGGCGCAAGTGAACAGCCTGGCCCGTCAGGGCTCGGACCTGACCGTCGCTGCGCGCCACCTGGTGTCGTTGCTGCGCGATCTCGTCGTGGCCAAGCTGTGCAAGGAGGGCGACGAGTTGCTCGACCTCTCCGATGAAGAGCGGCGCGCGGTGCGCGAGCTGGCGCAGCGCTGCGAGGTGCAGGATCTGCTGCGCGTGCAGCAAGGCTTTGCCAAGGGCTTCGACGACGTGGCGCGCGCCGCAGAGCCGCGGACGGCGCTCGAGATGTTGCTGGCACGGCTCGCGCTGCGTCCCGCGCTGGTGCCGATCGATGTGCTGCTCGCGCGGCTGTCGGAGCTCGAGGCGCGGCTCGACGGTGGCAAGCCAACGCCGCCGGGGGCTGGCCCGGGTCGCTCTGGCGGTCCCGGTGGTCCCGGGGGGGCGAGCAGAGGCCCGGCACCCCGCAGCGGCGGAGCGATGCAGGCTTCGGCAACCTCCGCTGGAACCTCGGCGGTAGCTCCAGCGTCCGCTGCTCCGGCCGTCGCGGCAGCTCCGCCGAGCATGGCACCTCCGGCGCTCGCGCCCTCTGCGGTGGCTCCGCCGGCCGTGGCTCCGCCGGCCGTGGCTCCGCCGGCCGTGGCTCCCCCGGCCGTGGCTCCCGCAGCGCCAGCGTCGCCCGCAGCGCTAGCGTCGGCCACCGTGGCGGTCCTGGGCTCAGCCAGCGCAGCCGCTCGCGCTGCAGTGTCCAGCGCGGCAGCGCCGGCTTCCGCTCGCATCAGCTCGCCAGCCCGGCCCGCGATGACGGTGGTCTCCTCCGCGCCCGCTGCCAGCGCGGCTGCCGTGAGCTCGCCAGCAGCCAGCGCAGCGCCAGCAGCCAGCGCTGTGCCGTCAAGCAGCGCTGTGCCGTCAAGCAGCGCTGTGCCGTCA
>JAICQL010000317.1 GCA_025937895.1 Polyangiaceae bacterium
CACCTGACGGATGGTGCTGGCGATGCGCGCGGCCTGCTCGATGATGATGTCCAGGGTGCGCGGCAGCTCCTCCGGCCCCACCTCGCCGGAGCGCGCCATCTTGGCTCGCTCGGAGACCACGTGGATGGGCGTGCCCAGCTCGTGCGCGAGCGCCGCGGCCATGCGCCCCACCGCGATCAGCCGATCGGCGCGGCGCACCTGGTCGAGCGCGTCGAGCCGCGCCTGCGTCTCCTGCTCCAGCCGCGCCTGCGAGGCGCTGAGCTCGCCGGCGGCCTCGTTCAGCTTGCTGGCGAGCAGCCCGAACTCATCCTTACTGCGCAGCACGAGCGGGCGGCTGAAATCCCCCTTGCCGATGCGCACGGCCTTCTCCACCAGCTGCTCCACCGGACGCGCCACCCAGCGCAGGCCCAGCAGCGAGGCCCACAGCCACGACAGCACCAGCAGCGCGGCGGCCGTGGTCAACGTGCGCTCGGCGTGCCAGCTCACCAGCTCCGAGCGGCGCACCGCGCGCTGCGATACTCGCACGGCGCCGTACAGCTGGTAGTCGAATACCACCGGGCTGAAGGCCACCGCCGCGCGATCGGGCGGCTCGATGCCGACCAGGCGCGCCACCGGCAGGCCTGCGCGTAGCCGGGTCACCTCCGCTTCCGTCAGGTCGCGCGCCTGCAGCAAGGTGCGCCGCGGCACCCACTGCGCGCGCACGTCACGCGAGGCGCTGTCGGCGGCGTTCAGCACCTCTTCCGCGCCGCGATCGCCGTAGGAGTGCCAGAGCTTGTGCACGGAGATGCCCAGGGTGTGCGCCTGCTGCGCGGTGTGGTTGAGCAGGTCCGCCTCGTATTCGGCCACGGCGCGCTGCACCTCCAGGTACGCGTCCACCCCCAGCGCCACGGCCAGCGCCAGGCCAACACCCAGGCTGAGCTTGTACGAGAGGCGCATCTACTGGCTGGATCGCATGGGCAAGGGGTGGTCTCAACTCAATTTGCCGTGCGCGCGCGGCGCTGGCGCGCGCTCGCGCCGGCCGCCGCCGGCGTCATTCTTTTCGATTGGCAGCCGGTAGGCCCCAGCCTACCCCTGCTGCATGGAACGAAGGGTGGCGCGCTGGGCTTGGCTGGGTCTGTGGATCGCTGCGGCTTGCGGGGGTGAGGATGAGGGCTCGGGCCCCGTGGATACCGAGCCGCAAGAGCGGGGTGCGCGCGCGCTCGGCTCGCTCGACTGGCGCCCGTGTGGTGATCTGCTGTGTGCGGAGGTGATGGTGCCGCTCGATCCCGCCGCTCCCGATGGCGAGCAGCTGCCGATCGCGCTCAACCGCCGCGCCGCCGACCCCACCCGCAACAGCCTGGGGGTGCTGATGTTCAACCCTGGCGGCCCGGGCGGCTCCGGCAAGGCGTTCGTGGCTGCGGCGGAGGCGCTCGATGGCTTTCCCTTCGAGGTGATCGGCTTCGATCCGCGCGGGGTCGGTGACAGCGGCGGGCTCGACTGCGAGCTGATGAGTGACGCAGTCGCGCGCTTCGCCGCCGAGGGCGCTGCCGGCGCGATCGAGGTGTTCCGCGGCGAGGGCCAGCGCTGCCGCGACGCGGTCGGGCCGCTCTTCGACCACCTGAGCACCAACGCGGTGGTGGCGGACATCGAGCAGCTCCGCATCGCGCTCGGGGTGGAGCAGCTGAGCTTCTACGGCATCTCCTACGGCACGCGCATCGGCACCGCGTACGCGCAGCGCTACCCGGAGCGCGTCCGGGCGCTGGTGCTGGACTCGCCGGTGCCGCCCAGCGCCGACTACTCGCAGCTGGTGGAGGCGCAGTTCGACGCGCTCTTGGCCGCACATCAGGCGCTGCTCTCCAGCTGTGAGCAAGGGCTGCTGGCCTGCCCCGCGGACTCGGCGGCGCTGTTCGGGCGGCTGCTGCAGGCGTTTGCCCAGGCGGGCCAGCGCGAAGGCTTCCTGAGCCTGTGGGCGCGCAGCCTGCGCAGCCCGCCGGGCCGCGATTTTTTGCTGCGGCTGCTGAGAGAGACGGCCAGCGTCACGCAGGAGCAGCTCGATCTGGTGCTGACGATGGCCAGGATGATGGATGCTGCGCCGCCGCCGATGGAAACCGACCCGGAGGTGACGGAGGCCACGAACGTCACCGTCAACTGCAGCGACAGCAGCGTGGAGCCGCCCAGCGCGAGCGAGGCCGACGCGGTGATGGCCGCCTACGCGCAGCGCTCGGAGCTGTTCGCTCCGCTGGCGCTGCCGGCCATCGTCTGCTCGGGCTGGCCGGCAGCGCGCGACCCGCTCGCGGATGTCTCGCTGCGCCTGGCCACCCCGCCGCTGATCCTGGCTGGCGTGGCCGACACCTTGACCCCGCTGCCCATGGCGGAGGAGTTGCACCTCGCCATCCCCGGCTCCGCGCTGCTGATCAGCGAGCACTACGGTCACGGGGTGATCAGCTTCGGGGGCGAGTGCGCAGGGGTCGCGCTGGGGCGCTACCTGGGCGGGCTGGAGCTGCCGCCGGACGGCACCGTCTGCCCCGCGCCCTGAGCGGCGCGCGCTCATTTGCTCGCGCTCTTCTCCAGCGCCACGAACAGCCTGCCTTCCCCGCGCGCCACCTTGAGCCGCACGACTCGACCCGGCTTCAGCTCGCGCAGCGCGCTCACCAGCTCGCCGGGCTCGCTCACCTGCTTGCCGCCCACCTCGGTCACCACGTCGCCCGGGCGCAGGCCGGCG
The DNA here is from genome assembly GCA_025937895.1 of Polyangiaceae bacterium. Taxonomy (GTDB): domain Bacteria; phylum Myxococcota_A; class Polyangia; order Polyangiales; family Polyangiaceae; genus SZUA-265. The sequence goes on from JAICQL010000317.1 coordinate 2,702, forward strand.
CGCGCGGCGGGGCTGCCTGGCGCGACCTCACCCACCAGCACCCCGGAGCTCGCGTCTACCCCCAGCTGCTGGCGCAGCGCGGGTGTGAAGGGCTCGAGCTGCAGGCCAAACCCGCCGCCATCGCGCTCGCCGCTGCCAGCGGCGGCGGCGCGCGCGCCCGGCTTTGACTCCAGCCGCACGTTCACGGTCTGCGCGCGACCGTTGCGCCAGAGCTCCACGCTCACGCTCTTGCCGCTGTCGGTCAAGCTGACCAGCACCGGCAACGCGGAGCTCGAGTCCACCAGCTTGCCATCGAACTTGGTCAGCACGTCGCCCGCCTGAATGCCGGCCCGGGCAGCAGGGCTATCGGGCAGCACCTCCGCCACCAGCGCGCCGCTGGTGGAGGGCAGGCCATAGCTCTTGGCCAGCGCCGGGGTCAGGCTCTGGATCTGAACGCCGATCCAGCTGCGCTCGAGCCCGCCCTTGTCGCGCAGGTTGGGGAAGATGCGCGCCAGGATGCTGCTGGGGATGGCAAAGCCGATGCCCGAGCCCTGCGCGCTGATGGCGGTGTTCATGCCCACCACCCGACCGTTCATGTCCACCAGCGGGCCACCGGAGTTGCCCGGGTTGATCGAGGCGTCCGTCTGCAGGAAGTCGTACACACCCTGCTTGCCCCCGGGGTTCAAGTCCTCGCGGTGCTTGCCCGAGATGATGCCCACCGACATCGATTGCGAGAGACCGAAGGGGTTGCCGATGGCCATCACCCACTCGCCAACCCGCGCTTTGTCGGAGTCCGCGAGCTGCAGGGCGGGCACGTCGAGCTTCTGCTCGGTGCGCAGCAGGGCCACGTCGAAGTCGGGAGCCTTGCCGATCACGGTGGCGTTGACCGTGCGGGTGGGGCCGTCGGGGCTGCCCAGGGTGACCTCGATCTGGGTCGCGTCATCGACCACGTGATGGTTGGTCAGGATCAGACCCGAGCTGTCGATCACGAAGCCGCTGCCGATGCCCTCGCGCGGGCCAGGGCTGGGCAGGCGAAAGCCCCTGCCGCCCGGGAACGGAAAGGGAAAGCCCTGAAAGCCGCGCGGATCGCCGAAGCCAGGTCCCTCTCCCGAGCTCTGCTCGATCTCCGCCAGCACCTTGATGCTCACCACGGAGGGCAGGATGCGCGCGGCCACGCTGGCAAAGTCGGGAGAGCCGGCGGGCGTGAGGGCGAGCGCGCTCTGGGTGTCTCGCGCCGGGGGGGAGGCGCTGGGCGGCACTTGCGCCGCTGACTGGCAAGCGATGAGCAGGGCGCCCAGGGCGGTGAGAGCGAACGGACGAGTGATCATGTAGCGGGTTCCTCCAAGGCAGTTGCATGCCCTGGTGCAGCGCTCGTGCCACGCCCGCAGGCCCCAGCGCGCGCAGCGGGCCTCACGGCTTTTTGCGGGGTTTGCCGGATGCGAGGGGCGCGAGCCCTTTCGCCGCACTCAGGCCCGAGATGTGGGATTTATCGCCTGTGGGAAAAAGCAACAAGGCCTGGGCCCGTGTCGTGGGGGCGCCGCGTCAGCGCGCGAAAGCAGCGCAATTTGCTCGCGCGGAGCCCGAACAGCGGCACGGCCGATGGTTGGCATGTGGCATGCACGAGGCCCGGGTAGGTGCGGCCGGAGTTGCCGCCCTGCAACGGCACACGAGACGGGAGACACACCATGGTGACCTTGAAGTCGAGCTCCGAGTGGGAGCAGCCCGAGGAGGACGAGGACTCGGTGGTCAACAGCCTGCCCGACGTGCGCCCGGCGCGGCTGCTGCTGGCCGAAGACGACGACGAGCTGCGGCGGTCCATCGCGGGGCAGCTGCGCCGCAAGGGCTACGAGGTGGACGAGGCCTTCAGCGGCTTCGAGGCCATCGCGCTGATCGCCCGCCACGAGGATCCCTACGATCTCATCATCTCGGACCTGCAGCTGCACGGCATGACCGGACTGGAGATCGTGGACGAGCTGCGCTCCAGCCCCCGTCCGGAGGACACCCGCGTGCCGGTGATCTTGCTCTCCCAGAACGCGAGCCCCGAAGCCGAGCAGATGGCGCAGCGGCTGCACGCGGTGCTGCTGGAGAAGCCGTGTGATCCGGAGCAGCTGTCGCAGCGAGCGGAGACGCTGGCGCGCCCGGTGCAGCTCGATCATCGCCCCAACTAGCCGGGAGCAAAGCTTTTCAGGATAAGGGCGGGCGGGCAGCGCGAGTCCCAGAGTCCTCTCGCGTTGTCCGCCCGTCGCATCCCTGCCCAGGGGGTGGCGGCTCCGAGCGGTGCCGGGCTGCGCCCGGAGCGCGGCGCCTCAGCCGCGCGGGCGGGCGATCAGCGCCACCGTGCTCGACGGATCGCGCGAGTCGCGCGTGTAGTCGGCCACGCGCAGCACCTGCCGCGCCTCGATCTCCAGACCCGCGGCGCTCACCTGAGCCTCGATCTGACTCAGCTCCGTGTACAGGTACAGGTGATCCATGGCGTTGCTGTTCATGACCGTGGTGAGGAACACGGGCGCACCTGGCTTGACCAGCCGCCGCACCTCGCGCAGCGCTCCCTCGGGGTCGGGGATGTGCTCCAGGATCTCGGCGAACACGAACCAGTCGTAGCTGTGGTCGTGCACCGGGAAGCCGGCGCGCACGTCGGCCAGCGAGAGCTGGAAACGCTCGGCCCCGATGCCCTGCTGCGCGAGCAGCCGCGCCGCGTAGCTCAGCGAGTGCTCGCTGATGTCGAAGCCCTGCGCGCGCAGCCCCGGCTGCGCCGAGAGGATGTCGAGCAGGTACAGCCCGTGTCCGAAGCCCACCTCTGCCCCCAGCCCGTGCGCGGGCAGGCGCGGCAGCAGCTCGCCACGGAAGAAGCGATACAGATCCAGCTGGCTGGGCCAGTAGGCGTAGCTCAAGAGCAGGCCGTCCAGGTAGAAGCCCTTCATCACCTCGGGGTTCGCGTACACCTGCGCCAGCACGGCGTCGAAGTCATCGTGGCCGTAGCTGCCGCTGTGCAGGAAGCGCAGCTGCTCCTTGATCGTGGTCACCGTGTACTCGATCAGGCACTCCGCCGGATCATTGCCCAGCTGCTGCACGGCCCGGGTCAGGCGCTCTGCGTGTGGCCAGAACTCGGGCCGCTGCTCCAGCAAGAAGCGCAGCTGCTGGCGAAAGACCGAGCCCGCTCGCCCCAGCAGCTCGCGCGCCAGCGCGGCGGCGCGCGGGTGCTCGCGCTCGCCCGCCTTCAGCGCCGCCTCCAGCGGCTCGCTCACGGACAGCTGGCTCTGGTGTTGCATTGCACGAGCTCCACGATCAGACCCCAGGTGTAGGCCGGGGGCACGAAGTTGATGTCGAGGGGGCCGGCGGGCAGCGGCGCCGGCTCCAGCAAGGCGATGCCCTGGGCCTGCAGGAGCTCGGAGGCCTGCTGCAGCTCCGCCACCTCCAGCGCCAGGTGGTGCAGCCCTCCGGCGCCGCGGTTGAAAGCGGCGAGCTTGCTGCCGGCGCGCGGCACGATGAACTCGACCGCAGAGGCGCCGGCCACTGACGCCGTGCCGCCCAGCGCGCCCGCCATGAAGTGACAGTCGGCCTGGTATGCCTCCACGAAATACGTGCGCTGGGTGCTCAGCCCAAAGAGCTGCGCCACCTCCGCCATGCGCGCCAGGTCCGGCATGATGATGCCCACGTGGTGCAGGCGAGTGGCGATGGGCAGCGCCTGCGCCAGCCCGGCAGCGCCAGGCACGGCGCCCGCGGCCAGCAGCGCGCCCGCGCTCATGGCCGCTGCGCTTCGATGGCCTGTACCAGATCGCCGACCGTGCTGATCTGGGCCAGCTGGCGGCTGGTGAAGCGCACGTTGAAGGCGCTCTCCACGCGCACCATCAAGCCCACGTGCATCAACGAGTCCCACGCGGCGATGTCACTGGCGCTGGTGGACTCGGCGATCTGGAGCTCGGGCTGCTCGAAGACATCCGCAAAGACCTCTTGCAATCGGCTGAGCGTGTCCAACATGTCAGCTCTCCCTCCTACATTGGCACCCGCACGAGAAGGCGGGTGCACACGGACCTATACGCCCGATGCACGGCGGACCAATACCCCGCCGGGGTGTGGGGTGAGACACTGCGCGCGGTTGCCGCCTGGCTCGAAGCGGGTCAGGTTTTCAGTGCGAGATGGCGACGGTGCGCATCGAGGATCACCTGCCGCGCGAGCGCTGGGCAGAGGCCGACGCCTTCCTGGCGCGGCACTACCGCCCGGGCTATGTGCTGCGCCGGCGCGAGCTGTTCGAGTGGCAGTTTCGCGAGCCCGAGCGGGCCGAGGCTTCGAGCGTGTTGTGTGCGTATGCCGGCGAGCAGCTGGTGGGCATCCTGGGCTGCATCGTCGCTGACCTGGCCTGGGGCGATGCCACGCGGCCCGTGCGCGGCATGTGGGCCGCAAACTGGATGGTCGCGCCGGAGCACCGCCATGGTACCGGCTGGCTCCTGATCCGGCGCGCGCAGGAGCTCTATCCAGTGCTGCTCGGGCAGCGCGCCAATCGAGCCAACCAGCAGGTGACGGCGCAGCTCGGCTTCCGCTTCTTTGACGACCTGCCGCGCTTCGTGA